>CAMDTO010000065.1 GCA_945907765.1 Thermoflexus hugenholtzii JAD2
TACGGCGGGCGTCCTGTGGTCCCTGCCGGGGCGAACGGGACAATCCGGGCGACAAGGGCGTCCCAAGGGACGACGGCGAGCATCTCCTCGAGGAAGGCTTGCCGGCGCGTGCGCTTGGTGGATCGTTCGAAACCGTTCGCGAGGCTCAACTGGTTCATGCCACCATGATTCCCGGTCAGGCCCCACCGCCGCTACCTTTTGCAATCAATCCCCAGCAGGTACCGGTAACCAGTGTGTTGTCCCCTAAAACGGCCGTATACTCAAGAGAGTGACGTTCCGGCGGGCCGGTCGTCCGAATACGGGGTGCAGGGCTGATGGCTGATAGCGATGGCCTGGCGGCGGAACCGGTCGGCGTGGCTCGCGCGCGAACTGAAGGCGGGATGCGCCAGCGGATTGGAAACGGCCACCGTCCTGCGCCGATGAGATCAGCACCCGAGGTTCGACGCGCCTTGGCGCCGATTGAGTTCACGTTTGACCTTCGTGAGACACCTCCGGAAAAGGTGCTTGGTCGCCTGTTTGCAGGACTCGATCGCATTTCTGGGGACGTGACCTTGCTTGTGCTACTGCGAGACACGCCCGAATTGGTCGGGGTGACTGCAAATGCGTTCCATCTTCTCCGGACGAGGGGGTACGCATCCGACATGTCTCGCCTGCCGAGCGGTGGGCAACGATTGACGATCCGCCCTCGTAATCGGCGCGTTGACGCTGCTCCTGCAAGCGATGTGGCCGAAGATGATTATGTTCCAGCTCCAACCTCAGCCAACGATGCTAGTGCGTTCGAAACAGCGGTCACTTCGCAGTTTGATGATGGGGTCGCTGGGCCAATCGCCCAACCGCATCGTCCAACGTGCTCCTAATCTGGCGATCCTTCTAACACAGTCTCTGCGTCGATGCCATCGCCAGGGCCGCTTCCACTTCTGATGCGTACCCGGCACCCGCTTCGTCGAGGCACGAAACTTCCTCAACGGCCTTCGATGCGCTTTCGAGTCCATTGCGGGCTTCACGGCCTCCGATGCGGCCTAGGGCCCAGGCGGCGTGGCTTCTGATTATTGCGTCGGTCGACGGGTTGTGCAGGAGGGAAAGAAGCGGCCCGACCGATGACGGATCACGCACGTTTCCGAGGGCGACGCAGGCATTTCGGACGAGGCCGCGATGTTTGGTGCGTGTCACCGCGGACCCGCGGTAGCGGGCACGGAACTGTTGGTCATCCATTGCCAGCAGTTGGTGAAGTGCCGGAAATGCATCATCATCTTGGTATGCACGGAGGGAGGCGAGACGCCCTTCAATCGCCCGGCGGTTCACTGGACAGACTTCCTGGCAGTCGTCGCAACCGAAAATCCAGTCGCCAAACAGATGGCGGAGTTCCAGGGGAATGCTGCCTCGATTCTCAATGGTATGGAAACTGATGCATGTTGGGGCATCGAGAACACCCGGTGCGACAAGTGCCCCGGTCGGGCACGCGGATATGCATCGGGTACACGACCCGCAGGACTTTCCAAGGGGCGCGTCGGGCTCAAGTTCGACATCGACGAGGATTGTGGTGAGCAACGTGAATGAACCGACACCGGGCGTGAGGATCATGGTGTTCTTGCCGAACCAACCTGTTCCTGCCCGTTCGGCGACGGCGCGTTCCGCAAGCGGGCTCGAGTCGACGAATATCCGTGCCCGGACCGGCTGGGCGCAGGCACGGATAAGGTCATCGCGAACCTGAATTGTCAGATCCTTCAGGACGTCGTGATAGTCGCTACCCCATGCATAGCGCGCGATGCGACCACGGGGGGTGCCTGGCACTGACGGTGGTGGTTCGCGAACTCCTAGGTAACTGATCCCGAGCGATATAAATGACTTCGCGCCTAGGAGCAACCTCTGGGGCGTAGTTGCGAGATCGATTCGTTCATGGGTCACCCAAGGCATGCCGTCAAGATGGCCCGAAGCGAGCCGAGAGTGCATGGTCCGCGCCGCGTCGACAAGTGGCGCGGCGTCGGCAATTCGCACGACATCGAACCCATGTCCGTGGGCGATTTCCTTGAGCCTTGAGGAGAGAGTCATTTGAGTGCCTTCGTCTCGAGTTGGAGCACGCTCATCGCTTCTGGTGCCACCGGAGAGTTGCCAGTAACGCCCGTCGACGGTGGTACGATAGCGGTCCAAGCAGTCCGTCTATCAGGCAGAGGCCTCGTCCTGCAAGGAGTATCACGAACATGCGTGTTGTTCAGTTTCATCGGCCGGGTCACGGGCCACGAACGGGGGTCGTACGCGACGGCACCGTCTACGATGTGACCGCAGAGGCTGGAGATGCCTTGTCGCTACTTCTGGCGCACCACGCCGGAGCACCTGCCCCCCGGGGAGTCCCGGCTGGAACCCTTGCAGCGCTCGATGTCGCACCTCACGAGGATGTGGCACATCTCTTGATGCCCGTCTTCCCTTCGGAAGTATGGGGTGCTGGCGTTACCTATAAGAAGTCTGCCGAGTTTCGTGACGAAGACGCGTCCAGTTCCAAGGGCATCTACGACCAGGTGTACGTGGCGGCCCGGCCCGAACTCTTCTATAAGGGGCGTGCGGTTCACTGTGCGGGTCCCAACGGCGCTGGGGGCATTCGCGTCGACAGTGATTTCACCGCGCCGGAACCTGAACTGGCAATCGTTGTCGCCGCGAATGGCGACATTCTCGGATACACGCTTTGCGACGATGTTTCCGCTTGGGACATCGAACGGGCAAACCCGCTCTACCTGCCTCAATCGAAAATCTTCCGTGGATGCGTCGTGATCGGTCCGACGATTGTGACCCCGGATGAGATTACAGACCCGGCATCGATCGTCATCCGGGCGACGATTACCCGTGGTGAGACCGTGATCTTTGACGACCATTGCGGCGTCGATCGGATGAAGCGCACCCTGCCGGAACTGGTCCATTTCCTTCGGCTGAACAACCCGATCCAAGATGGGACCGTGTTGACGACGGGGACAGGGATCATCGTCACCCAGGAACAGGCCCTTCACGAACACGACATCGTGACGCTCGACGCGCCCGTGATTGGCACGCTGCGCCACACGATGCATAAGTTGCCGCTCGACGCCTGATAGCGCGTAAGTTCGCTCCGCTCGGCTACCTCTGTTCCGCGTGGTGCCATGAGCGCCACCACTGGTAGGCGAGCGGGATGCCTCGCGCGGCGGGATACTCCGGCTCGTATCCAATCAATGTCCGGGCCTTGGTGAGATCCGCTACGTACCGACTGATCTCGCCGACCCTGATCGTTCCCAAGGTGAAGTTAGGGGTGACCCCGGCTGCCTCGGCTACCAAGTTGGCTGCTTCAAGGAGGGTGGTCCCGTTCCCGGTGCCGAGATTTATTGCGTTTCCAGATACCGATCCCGGAGAGGTCGCTAACTTGGAGATTGCCCTGGACACTCCCTCGATGGCATCGTCAATGTAGGTGAAATCGAAGGCCTTTGATGGACCGAATATTGTCATCGGATCGCCACGGGGTACCCGGTCGCACAGTAACGGGATGAACCGTCCGTTCCGTTCGAGGTCATCGAATCTGCCATACACGTTGCTGAACCGGATAATGATGAACGGGAGCGAGAAGCACCTGCCAAAGCTGCGGATGAGCGCCTCGTCGGCAAGCTTCGCCGCCGCGTACGGACTTGCTGCACCTTCAAGGCGAACGGTGTCTTCCGCAACGGGCACCATGGCCTGTTCGCCGTAGACCTCACGTGAACTTCCGTAGATGACCGGGGTACCCGTCGCTCGACAGAACTCGAGAACGCGATGCGTGACGGTGTAGTTTTCCAAGGCATTGAGGGGACGCTCAACCGACTCGTGGACTTTGGCGCGGGCCGCGAGGTGCACGACAACGTCGGCTTTCCCCCACAACTTTGCATCGGGCGGTGCTGAAGAGCAAAGATCTTCGATGTGAGTGGGAATGGCATCGGTCCACGGATTTGGTGAGCGGTCCACTCCAAGGACCTCAGTGCCATCCGCAATCAGGCGCAAAGCCAGGCTTGTCCCGATAAGGCCACTGGAACCCGTGATGATCACTCTCATTAAGCGTGCCTCGCGCCCGGGGTTGTGGTGGGTCACCGACCGGGTGACCAGTCGTGACCTTCGCTGTGTGAATTTGACCGTACCGCTCGTGATCGAACCACGCCATGGAACCTGATTTCAGAGGGTCGGTGGCACTGAGATCTGACTAGTCAGGTTTGAATCGTATGCCCCAAAGGGTACTGCGTCGCGTCGTGAACCCGGTAGAGATGGCGCGTAGGCAGCCGTTCATCAGTGCGACTCGACCGGTCTCCTCTACCACGGTGCCTCAAGCAACCAGTCGGCAAGGCGCATCAGTCTGGATGCAATCCAGATCACGACCCCGAAGGTAAGGATTGCCGCGTAGGCGGCAAGTTTTGGACCGACGGTTTCGGACCAGAACGGTGGGGCAATCAGGAAGATCACGAGTGCCGCAAGGGAACAACCGGCGATTGCCGTGAAAACCAGAACCATCGAGGCGAGAACGCGGAACATGGTTGGCGAGTGTATCGGCGAACGTGATGGATGATGGCCCTGGTTTGGCGCCAATGGTGATGCCAGTATCAGAGATGGTGTTCGTGGTTGTCACTGACTCGAAGCGTATGATCGGCCGATGGGGCGCAAACCATTGGTTCGACCGGGCCATCGACTTCCCGACCAAGAAGTCGGGTGTGAGTTGGCGGTCTTTGCCGTTCCGCGGTCTTCCAGGACAGAGGTCGCTGGGATGCACGGGGATGCACTGAGGATTCGTGTGGCGGCCCCACCAGTCGAGGGAGTCGCAAACGAAGCAATCAGGAGGTTCGTCGCCGACAGCTTGGGGATATCGATCAGCGATGTTTCAGTGGTCAGTGGCGCAACTGGGAGGCGGAAGCGTCTCTCAGTGTCTGGGGTGGATCGCATGTCGGCGATGAGCCGCCTGCTTCCTGACCCCGACCTGATCGTGACGCGGACCTCGTAAAACTGGGTCAGTCGATCACTGGGTACGGTTGGTACCAGTGTTCGGCCTCGTTATTACTCTCGCGGTCAAGGCGTGCGACGGCCCCTCTCGCGGTGGCTTCCGAGCTATAGACGCCGACGAGAGAATCGCTCTCCCTCAGGGTCCCTTCGGGGTCGTTCCAAGCCGCCGACCGGAAGACCACCCACACCTGGCCGGTTACCGGATCTAGCTGACCCCGAAAGACGGAGCCTTCATCACCTTCGTCGTCGTCAATGTCATCGTCGTCGACATCGTCTTCGATAGTCACGGGTGCCCCGATGAAGGCACTCATTTCCTGTTCACGGCGCAAAGAATCACGTCGACGCTTCTGCCGTTCACGTATGGAAACCACCGTACCCGGAACGCTGAGTATTTCGGATGACGCATTTTCATCGGCCGGTGCTTGATGATCAGCATCACCCCGATCCGTCACCGCTGGGATTTGGGGTTCGCCAATTTCGGGTGTACCGGATTCTTTCGAAGTGGAAGGGTCTGTGTCGCCGGAAGCACGGCGTCGGCGGAAGAGGTCTCGAGGTTGCATTTCCCAAGACGCTACCACGCGCTTGGCGTCGTTGCCGACGTCCGTTGATTTTGGCATGTTAGTAGCATCCCGGTTGTGGATGATTTCGGGTGGTTTGACTAAGGATGGATGCAATGAACTCAATGCCTGGGGAACTGTTGCCAGCCCTTGTTGTCCGTAATGCTGACGCGGTCGTCCGGCAAGCGCGTGAACGGTGGCGCGCCCTCGGCGAGGTCAATGCGCTCTTTACCCGCCCGTGGATTGGACTGGATACACATGGGGCGCGTGAAAGGATTGATCGGGACGGATTGCTGGCGAGGTTCGCGGGTCCCGATCTTGCAGGTCGACGAGTGTTGCTCATCGGCGGTGGTGGCGGACAGCAGTCAATCGCCTTCGGTTTGCTTGGAGCCTCGGTGACCGTAGTCGATTTCGATGAGGGACAACTGGAACGCGACCGCCAAACCTGGTCCGCGCGATTGCTGCCCCCGGACGGACTTCGAACACTTCAGTCTGACATGCGCGCGTTAGGCTCCTGCGCCTTGGATGCCGGTTCTTTCGATCTCGTCTGGCACCCGTACTCAATCAACTTCGTGCCCGATTGTCATCCAGTCATCTTGGCCTCGGGCAGGTTGCTTGCACGCGGAGGCGTCTATCGATTGCAGGCGGCAAACCCGTTCGTGCTCGGGATGCACATGTCTGACCAGAATGGTGATGGGTACGTTCGGCGAGGCGTGTATCGGGATGGAGAGGCAGTCCAGTCGCCAGACCCTGGATGGGTCTACGACAGGTCAGTCGCCTCGCACTCAGTGCCGGAACCGATTGAATTTCGCCATACGCTGGCAACCGTGCTGAACTCATGCATTGGGGCGGGGATGGGGATCATCCATCTTGAGGATGCGATCGATGTACCCAGCGATCCGGGTGCCGAACCAGGTACGTGGGACCATTTCTGCTCGGTTAACCCACCTTGGTTCGCAGTTTGGGCGCGTCGCCAAGACTGATTTGGGTGTTTGGGAACCACCACCCGCCTCTCAGTCTGCGTTGAGGTCGATCCCAAGCCTCGCCGCGATCCGGTGGCGGGCAACGTCTGCGCTTGCCATCGTGTCCTTGAGGTTCAGAGTGGTGAGTGTCCCGTTTCGAACCACTCGGTGGCCATCGACCCACACATGCCTGACATCCGTGGCGCGTGTCCCATAGACGAGGCGTGTGTAAATGCTGCCCCCCCCACTTGATGCTGGCGCATCCGAGGTGATCGCCACGAGATCGGCCGCCTTTCCAACCTCGATGCTGCCGATGCGGTCTGACAACCCCAAGGCTCTCGCGCCGGCAATGGTCGCGATTTCGAAGACGGCGATGGCATCAACCACCCCGGGCCCATTTGCCATCGAGGCAAGAAGTCCGGCAAGCCGGAGCTCCTGCCAGGCATCGAGGTGGTTGCTACACGCTGCGCCGTCTGAGCCAAGGGCGACGTTCACGCCAGCATCTCGATAGGCCTTGAGGGGAATTACTCCACTCCCGAGTTTCATGTTGCTTGACGGGCAGTGCACCACGTGCGTGCCGTCAGAGGCCATCATGAGCGTCTCTTCGGCTTCCGGCCACACCCCATGGGCAAGGACAGTGCCCGGACCGCGGATCCCCATTGACCGGAGGGTTGCGATGTTCGGTTGCCCGTACGCTTTACGGACAATCGCGGCCTCGTCGGGTTGCTCACTGGCGTGCGTGTGAATGACCATCCCGCTTCGACGTGACCGTTCGGCGACGCCGCGAAGTGCTTCGGGCGTACAGGACAGGACAAACCGAGGACAGTAGGCGTACCTGAGTCGTCCCCCGGAAACGCCATGCCACCGATCTGCCAGACGGTCGCTCTCGGCAAGTGAGTGGCCGGTGGTTTCGGCGAGCGACCCGGGTATGCCGTCGCCGGTGTCCATGACCGCCTTGCCTCCGGTGTACCGGATGCCGGTGTGCTTGGCGGCTTGGAAGAGTGCATCAGTGTGGTGGACCGTGCCCATGTCCAGGACGCTCGTCGTGCCACCGAGCAGCAATTCGGCGATACCGAGATTTGCTGAAGCCTGCAACGTTTCCGGGTCATGTGCACCCTCGAGAGGCCAGATGCGTTCGCGCAACCAACGAAGGAGCGGGCGCGCTTCCGACAGTCCCCGGAACAGCGTCTGGCACAGGTGAACGTGAGCCTGGATCAGGCCGGGAACGATGATCAGACCAGAAGCATCGAAGTCCGCAGTGCCGTCAATCGGTGCTCCAGGGTCGAGGACGGAACGTATTCGCCCATCGGTTCCGATGTGGAGGTCGCGGTTCCCGACCGTTCGATCCCGGTCCATAGTCACCACTCGGGCGCCTCGGATCACCGTGCCATTCGGTCCGGAAACTTCTGCGGATGTGATCGTGTCCATGATGCCCTGCCCGGGGAACGATACGTCATCTGTCACGCGACCCCGTAAGCCCGTGGACGACCGCGCACAGGTCGATTTGGATTCGTGTGATTGTTGACCTCGACTTGAAGGGGGATGGGAGCGTACTGGCGTCCGCCCGTGGTGACACACCACCGGGGTGAGATGCCACGATCCGGGTCCGGTGACCGATACACTGCCGTCGCCGGCGTATCCGACGACGCCGGTCAAATCCTGAATTCCCGGGGCAACGATCACCATGCCAGAGATGACGACCGCCGACCTGCTTGCATTCACGCTACTGTTCTTTGCGGCCGGCCTCGGTGGCGCCTTGAACGCGGTTGCAGGTGGCGGGACATTCATCACCCTGCCATGCCTGATTTTCACCGGCGTCCCACCGATCTTCGCAAATACGACCAGCACGATGGCCTTGTGGCCGGGTTCAGTCAGCAGTGTGGCCGCCTATCGTAAGGAAATCGCCGGTCTCAGGAACCTTGGGCTGCTGGCGGTTCCTTCAGTCCTCGGTGGGCTCGCGGGGGCAGTCTTGCTGCTTCGTACTCCTGAAGACACTTTTGTGCGCCTGGTGCCGTGGCTCCTCCTGGGGGCAACGATCCTCTTCACCTTCGGATCGAGGCTGACCCGCAGCCTTCGTGCCCGCCTGACGATGGGTTCCCCGGACGGCGTCCGCGGCGTACTGCTCGTCGGCGCACTGCAAATCGTCATCGCGATCTACGGTGGCTACTTTGGTGGTGGCATCGGGATCCTGATGCTCGCGTCATTCGTGCTGATGGGCATGGAGAACATTCATGAGATGAATGCCCTGAAGACGATTCTTGCAACCTGCATCAATGGGGTCGCGATGATCACGTTCGTCTGGAACGGCTCAGTGCTCTGGCCCCAGGCCGCGGTGATGATCGTTGGGGGGATCGCTGGGGGTTATGGCGGAGCCCACTTTGCACAGCGCATTGCTCCCGCTCGGGTCCGGACATTCGTTACGGTGGTCGCCAGCACGATGACCGTGTACTTCTTTGTCAGGACCTACCTGTTGCCGTACTCGGCGTGACCCCTGTCCAGCCACTGGTGGGGGTTCCACTGGTGGCTCGACACCCATCGTCACCAGTCACGCATCAAATCGGCCGCTGACAGTCCTGCATTCTGACCGAGTCCAAATGCGGTTGCAATCAAATTGCGTTGCCCGGCGACGATGTCACCGGCGGCAAAGAGACCGGGAACGGCAATCCCGTCTGCGCCGACGACCGCTCCATCCTCGTCGACGACAAGAAGGCCCTCATCATCGGTTTTGAGGTCCCATCCGTCGTCAGTCGCCAGATACTCGCGGTTCGCCTTGAGACCGTAGTCAACGAAGAAACCGTCGGCAAAGACCTCGCGGCCGGACGAAAGCTTCAGGCCGAGAAGGTCGGTCCCCTTGCCGATATGGGCGGTGATCGGTTCGGTAATCACTTCGATGTTTCGCTCAGCAAGCGTTGCTTGCCGGGCATCGCTGAAATCTGGATCAGCGCCGTTCGTCAGGATGGTGATGTGACCCGTGAAGTCCTGGGCACCCCGGGCAATGCTCCAAGCAAGGTCGCCGGAAGCGACCACGGCGATGTGCTCGTCAAGGTGCAAGTGACCATCGCACCGGATACACACATGCCAGCCCTTCCGGTTGCCGGCGTAGCGGAAAAGGATTCGGTGGGTCTGATAGAGACGGTCGGCACCTTCAGTGATGTCGATATCGGGCCAGATATCCTCAAACCCGCTTGCAACGACCAATGATCGAGCGAGGAACCGTTCAGTCGTCAATTTGGTCCCGGCTTTCAGTGGTCGCGTCGACGCTTCGATGGCGAAGAGATGCCCCGCCGGAGCATGCACTCCCTCTGCCGGTTTCACGCGCGTCACGCGCAGGACCATGCCTCCGCGTCGCCAGATGCCAACGTGGCGCGACTTGCCTCCGATGGTGACCATTCTTCCGACCTGGGCACTCATCCACGCGGTGAGTGCATTGGCGAGCCGTGGGCCAGTGATCCCGGGGAAGACGGGGGCATCCTGGAATTCGACACTTTTCGACCAGAATGCCCTGCCCTTGCGCTGGCTAACCGCCCCTGCCTCGATCACCAAGACCGAGCGAGTTTGATGGGCTGCCGACACGGCCGATTGTGATCCCGCCGGACCAGACCCGATCACCGCCACATCGAACACGGATGGCTGAGTGAGGGTGTCTTCCTGCTGGGCTTCTACCGGCGCGCTTGCTTCGGTCACCAGTGTCGTTCTTCTTTCCACGGGTCGGCGTCGTTGTGATAGCCGTTCTGTTCCCAGAACCCGGGTCGGTCATGAGTGGTGAACTCGAGACCGCGCAACCACTTTGCGCTCTTCCAGAAGTAGCGGGAGGGTACGACGAGGCGCAATGGCCACCCGTGTTCGGCGGTGATGTCATGTCCGTCTGCGCGGTGAGCCAACAGAACATCCTCGTCGAGGATTGCTTCGAATGGTACGTTCGCGGTGAAGCCGGCTTCTGCATGAGCAATCACGAAGCGTGCGGACGACGTCGGCTGGACCATATCGAGGATGTGGCGCATCGGTACACCCTCCCACGACATGCCGAGTTTGCTCCAACGGGTTACGCAGTGGATGTCCGCGGTAGTTTCCAGCTGAGGCAAGGCCCGGAATGCCTGGTAATCAAGCTCAATCGGGTTTGCCACACAACCCCAGACCTTGAAGGACCAGGTCTTTGGGTCGAACCGAGGCACGGAACCGTAATGAAGGACTGGCCATCCGTTGGTGACGAACTGGCCGGGTGGCACACGGTCACGGACCGGTTCCGGTGTGCGTTCACGCAAGGCGTCGATTTTGGCCTCATCAACCCCCTTGCCCTTGAGTTTGCCGGGCAACCGAAAGAACACAGGCATACCCTCCAGATGGAAAGTGTACGGCGTCAATGGTGTGGGTCGGAGGCGCAGTTCGGTCCAAGTGTCGGACGCGCCAGGGTGTACCGAGTTCTGCCTCGGTATCAGTTGAAGGTGGGGAGGTGCTGCGAACCGAGATGCCGGTGACAATCGCAACAGGGTTACACTGCAGGTCGGGACCAATCGGCGCACGCTTGCGGTGCGCAATACCCGACAAGTGAGGCAATGTCATGACGGCGATAGCACCGGCAACGGCAATTTTGAGCGACGACTCCGACACCACAAGCACTCCAGTTGCCCGGACGGGTGGCGAGATGATCGTTGATGCGATGATCGCCTCGGGCGTCAGGCATGCATTCGGGATTGCCGGCGTCCACAATTTGCCGCTGTACGATGCACTTTACGACCGTGGAAAAATCACCACGTACGTGACCCGTCATGAACAGGGTGCCGCGTTCATGGCCGATGGATATGCGCGCGTCGCGGGGACGCCCGGCGTTGCGCTGGTAACAACCGGGCCGGGTCTCACAAATACGGTGACGCCAATTGCGGGTTCCTGGTCCGATGGTGTCCCGGTTCTCGTGATCGGAACGGCCGGTGAAGTTCCTCTGCTTGGCAAGTACAAGGGCTACCTGCACGAATACAAGGATCAGCACGGGGTCATGGATGCGGCGGCCGGTAGCCGTCTGGTGACGCGAACTGAAGACCTTGAGACTGCGACGATTGATCTTCTTGCTGGAATGCAGACCGGGCGTGCGCGACCAGCTGTTCTTGAAGTTCCAATAGACACGATGGCAGCGTCAGCGACAACCCGTCGCCATGCGGCTCCTTCGTATCCTGTAGTCCAGGTTCCGGACGCCGATGCCGTTCGCCGGACTGCCCTGATGCTGCGTCAGGCGACGCATCCCTTGATTTTCGCCGGAGGTGGCGTGATTGCGTCCGGCGCACATGTCTTGCTGCTGCGTCTTGCAGAACTCTTGCGCGCTCCAGTTTTGACGTCAATCAGTGGAAAGGGAGCGATCCCGGACAGCAGCCCGTGGGCTGCGGGTTGTACCTGGAGGACATCCTCAGGGCCAGCTGACGGTTACCCAGATGAATGGCGCTTGGCCGATGCCGGGATTGTCGTTGGGAGTCGTCTCACGGGGATGTCCACGCGTGCCTGGCGTCTGCCGTTGCCGGCACGGCTTGCGCATCTTGACATTGACGCGTCCGAGATCGGCAAGAGTTACCCGGTTGAGGAACCCATGATCGGCGATGCGCGTGCTGGTCTCGGGATGCTGCTTGCCGAACTCGATCGCCTCGGTGGGGATGGCGCGTCTGTATGGAAGTCTGACCAGATCAAGGCCATTCGTGACGCCGACGACCGGGCGGGTGAGGAGCGATGCGCCGATGCGTTGTCAGTGGTCAGGCAGGTGCGGGAAGGGCTGCCGGATGACGGCATTCTGGCGTGCGACCAATCAATTGCGTGCTACTGGTCGGTGCGACATTTCCGGGTTGATGCACCCCGGCGGTTCCTGTATCCGGCAGGATCCGCGGCGCTTGGTTTCGGGTTGCCGGTCGGGATTGGTGCCCAAGTCGCGGCACCTGACCGACAAGTCGTTGTTCTGGCTGGCGATGGCGGGTTCCTGTTCACGGCGACCGAACTCGCGACAGCAGTGCAGTATGACTTGCCGGTAACCATCATCGTCTGCAACGACAATGCGTACGGGATGATCAAGGCATCGCAGGAGCGTCGGTATGGCGGACGGGTCATCGACACTGTCTTGCGCAACCCCGACTTCGTGGCTTTCGGGCGATCATTTGGGGCTTACGCGGAGAAGTTGCACGGGCCGACCGAAATTGGTGATGCAATAAAGGCCGCCCGACATCGCCCCGGCCCGTCCCTCTACGCGCTGGATATCGTGCTGGAACCACCATTCCACTGAATTGTGAGTGAAATGGTGAAACCGGACACAGGTGGCTTACCCGCGGGTAAGACCCTCATCTCGAGGATGGGTCTTCTCGAGGATCAGCCGCTTGGCTTCAATTCCGCTGAAACCTTTGCGCTCAAGTTGAGTGCACCAAGATGCTAGCGTGCGCTTAGCGGGAAGGCGACGTGCGCGCGGTGGCGCTGAAACCGCCACGGTTGGCACGGCATTGCTGCTCCGGGCGGTGGTCGCGCGACGTGCGCGCTTTGGAGCCGATGCCTCGGGCGTCACGGGTTCGCTTTCGTTTGGAACCTCATGGCTGTCCATCGCTAACTCCTTCCAGTGTCCCAATGACCCGGGGCGGTCACGCCACGCATCCATGAAAGGATACGCATCTTGAGTAGCAACGCGCGGGGCGGATCATGAGACTGTCGCCGCGCGTCATGAGAGGGAACAGTTGACGCGATCGTCGACGCGCCGCACTTGCGATGAGACGCGGCTCGCGGTTATCCAGATCAGGAGAACGAACAATGCCAAGAACGCCCCGGGTCGCCATGGCCCCCCGTCCCAAGAAGGATCCGGTTGAAAGCGATGAACCGGCTGTCTCGAGCGATGCAGTCGCTGGTGACATGCGGGTTGCATTCGCGGTCGAGATCGTCGGGACCTTCGCGCTGATCTTCATCAGTGTTGGCGCCTTGGCGGTGACCCGCGCGAATGACGCGGTTGGCGCGGCACTTGCGTACGGGCTGACGACAGCGGTCCTCATAGGCGCACTTGGGCACCTCAGCGCGGCACTCTTCAATCCGGCGGTCGCACTTGCGTTTGCGGTCACGGGACGCATGACCTTCCGTGATGCAGGGATTGCAACGATTGGCCAGGTGATTGGTGCGGTGCTTGGCGCGGCTGGGGTGGTGATTGCATTTCCGTCAGACATGATCCAGAAGGTGGCGAACGGAACTCCCGCCGTTGGGCCTGGTGCCGGCGCATTCGGGGCTTGTGCTGCCGAGGCTGTTGCGACCTTCCTGATCACGATCGTGCTGTACGGGGCGTGGTTTGATCACCGCAACCGGTCCGCGTTGGGGCCACTGTATGCAGGGCTCGCCGTTGTTGCGGGGACCCTTGCGACGGCTGGGATCAGTGGCGGGATCATGAACCCGGCGCGGTGGTTCGGCCCCGCGCTCTACAACGCCACCTACAGCGAATTCTGGGTCTGGATCATCGGTCCATGCCTCGGCGCGGTCCTCGCCGGCGTGGTCTACCAGTTCGGGTTCCTGCGCGCACCTCGCGGCTGAGAAGTATTCCGTCAACCTGCAACCCAGTACGTGGTGGTGCGTTTGGATGAGTGAAGTCCCAAAGGTGCGGCCACACTGCTGGGACTCGACCAAGAGGGGCCGTCGGTATCGCCAGTGCCGACGGCCCCACTGGATTCTGGAAAGCTGGTTTCGGGCCTCTCAAGAGGCGTTCTTGGGCCGAGACGCTTCGTAGGCAGCAAGGGTTGCTGCATCTGGCGGATATGTGCCGATGATGCTTGCACCATCCCGGACACGGTTGAGGATGAAACGCTCCCGTCGCTCTTGTTCGATTGCCCTTAGGCCGACCTCGCTTGCGAGGTGGCGAGGGATCACGATGACACCGTCATCATCCCCTACGATTGCGTCGCCCGGGAAGACCGACACCCCTCCGCACGCAATTGGTCGCTGAATATCCACGGGATGGTGGAGCGTCACGTTTGTGGCGGCGTGGGTCCCTGCCGAATAGGCCGGTAGGCCGACCGCGGCGATCCCCTCGGCATCGCGGAATGAGCCGTCCGTGACAATGCCTGCCCCACCGCGGACCTTCATCCGGCTGACCAGAATGTTGCCGATAGTGCCCGCGTGAATTTCCTCTCGTGCATCGATGACGAGGATATCGCCATGGCCGATGTGTTCGATTGCGATGCGCTGGGCATTGGTCAGATTGTCGAAACGTCCTTCGAGAGCGTCTCCATCGAGGTCTTCCCGCATGGGTATGTACCTGAGCGTGTACGCCTTCCCCACCAGGCGCGTGCCCCTTGCGAGCGGTCGGACGCGACGCATGAACGGCGTGCGGATGCCGAACTTAAGTAACACCGAAGTCAGCGTGGCCGTGCTTACCT
>CAMDTO010000066.1 GCA_945907765.1 Thermoflexus hugenholtzii JAD2
TTTCGGCATCCCAGTCATCCTTGCCCTTGCCCTTGCTCCACCCCCAGTCACGCCATGAGTACGAGAAGTCCAGCCAGAGGACGTCAATCTGGCCGTAGTTGGTCATGAGTTCGCGGACCTGCCCATGGAGGTAGTCGCGGTAGCGAGACATGTCCCGTTCGTGGTTCAGCGCACGGGCTTCCATGTCGTCACGACGCGGGTGATGGCCATCGACCGTGTAGTCGGGGTGGTGCCAGTCGATCAGCGAATAGTAGAAGCCGATCTTCAGGCCCTCGGCTCGGCACGCGTCCACGAACGGGCGGATGAGGTCGCGACCGGCAGGGGTGTTGGGTGCCTTGTAGTGGGTCAGGTCGGTCTCGAAGAGGCAGAAGCCGTCGTGATGCTTGGTGGTGATGACGGCGTACTCCATGCCGGCCGCCTTGGCATCGCGCGCCCACTGGCGGGGGTCGTAGCGGTCCGGGTCGAAGTGGTCGAAATACGGTTGGTAGTCGGCCTCGGTACTGCGTTCGCGGGTCTTGACCCACTCGTGCCGGGCCGCGAGCGAATAAATGCCCCAGTGGACGAAAAGTCCGAGGCGGGATCGGGTGAACCACGACGGATCAGTGGCAGTTCGTGTCATGCGCGGAGAATAGCGCGGGACGCGCCGCGCAGGCGAATGCCCGGCGTGCGTCAGGACGACGTGGACCTTCCAAGCAACATCCATCGCGGCCGCTACGTCACGGGTGTGTACTGTGGCGCAATCACCCGCACCCCGACCCGGAACGACCAGCGATACCCCTGCGCCACGCGCGACGGGTTCGTCGGCCGCGGCGTATGTTCCGCGTGACCGTTTCGTGCCCCCGTGGAAGCAACGGGCCCTCGAACGGCGACGGGCATCAAGGTGGCGACAACGGCGGATCCTTGCCCAGATCTTCGGCCTCTCAGGTGGGTTGACCCTGTTCGCGGGCTATGTGACTGCCACGGCGGCACCTGCCCAAATCTGGGAGGCCGTCATGTCGCACACAACCCCGACCCTCGAACGTGAACCCCTGCGCGGCCTGGGGCAAACGGTTCAGGCCCTGACCGGGTCGTTCGTGCAAGCCAACCGTGCGGTCACACGTGATGCAATGACCCGCGAAGGCCCGTCGTGGCGCGACGCGACCCAACCAGGATCCGATCCGTCGGCCAGGTTCACCGCCACCGTGACGGTCGACCTGGATGGCCGTGCCACAGTCCGGATGCAGGTACCCGACCAAACCTCCGTCCCACCGACGTCCGTCCCACCGACGTCCGTCCCACCGACGTCCGTCCCTCCCACGCCCGTCCCTCCCACGCCCGTGCCTCCCACGCCCGTGCCTCCTACGCCCGTGCCTCCCACGCCCGTGCCTCCCACGTCCGTGCCTCCCACGTCCGTGCCTCCCACGTCCGTGCCTCCCACGTCCGTGCCTCCCACGCCTGAACTGCAGGTGGTTGCAGTCAGTCAGGTGTCGACCCGTGACCTGATCCTGCCCCGATCCGACGCGGCGCTTCTGGACGCCATCGAGACGTCGTTGCCAATCGACCGCAATGCCGCATCAATCGCGGTGGTACATCTGGAAACCGGTGCAAGTGCCACCATCAACGGTGACCGGATTGCGGTGCCGGCCAGCCTCTACAAGGTCGGGGTGTTGGTGGAAGCGTTCCGGCAGATCGAAGGCGGACAACTGCGCCTGGATGAGAAACTGCGCCTCCTGCCGATCGACTGGGCGCCTGGCGCCGGAATCCTTCAGGGGCGGATCGGGATGCAGGTCACGATCACCGACGCGTTGCGCCTGATGATCGGTATCTCCGACAACACGGCAGCGCACGCCATCGTGCGCCGGATTGGCGTGGACCGGGTGAACACGAACAACCAGCGTCTCGGGTTGTCAAGCACGCGTTATTACATTGATGACCGGCCCGACACGACGACCGCCGCCGACATGGCACGCCTGCTTTCCCTGCTCGCAACCGGCAGGCTGGCCGGGGTAGAGGCAACCGGCCAGATGCTGGACCTCTTGCAACAAGTGCAACCGGCCGCATGGCTGCCACGCGGCGTTCCGTCAACCGTCGCGGTGGCCCACAAGAGCGGACAACTCGACACCGTGCGTAACGATGCGGGAATCGTGTTTGGCCCGACCGGCCGCTACGTCGTGGTTGTCCTAACCGACTACCGGCGCAATGCGATGCGAGGCGAGAACGCGATCGTGCAGGTCGCACGCAGTGTCCACGCCTACTTCGCCGCCGGAGGCTGACCGTTATCCACGATGCGCGCCGTGGACACCAAACAGAGGCCCGGATCCCCCCGCACCGGGCGATACCGGCCCGGGGGGCGACGAACGGGTCCGGCTACCCCACCGATGAAGTGCGACCCGCCCGTTCACGCGCTTGCGCTGAGAGGTGACGCTTGCGCAACCGCAGGTTCTTGGGCGTGAGTTCCAGCAACTCATCCTCGCCGATCATCTCCATGAACTGGTCAAGCGAGAGGACCATCGGTGGTTCCAAGCGAACCGCGATGTCGGAGTTGGAACTCCGGATGTTCGTCTGTTTCTTTTCCTTGCAGATGTTGACCGGCATGTCCTGCTCACGGCTGTTCAGGCCGACGATCATGCCCTCATAGATGGAGATCCCGGGTCCGATGAACAGGCGGATGCGTTCCTGCAGGCCGGAGATCGCATACGCGGTGGTCATGCCGGCCTCAGTGGCAACGACCGCACCGTTGCGTTGACGCGGGATAGTCCCACCGGTGGGAGCGTATTCGATGAACCGGCTATTGAGTGTCGCCGTCCCGCGGGACGCCGTCAGCAGCGCTCCGCGCAGGCCGATGAGGCCTCGCGTCGGCATGCGGTAGGTCAGTCGCGCGCCACGGCCTTCATCCGGCGACATCTGCTGCAGCACCGCCTGACGCGGCCCGAGCAACTCGGTAACCGTACCCATGTAGGCCTGGGGGACAAGGATCACGACCTCCTCGAAAGGTTCCTCCATGCCTCGTTCGCCACGGCGCATGATGACTTCCGGGCGACTGGCGGAGAACTCGACGCCCTCGCGACGCAACGTCTCGAGGAGGATTGCAAGATGCAGTTCACCCCGGCCAGCAACGACGATCCCGTCAGCAGGTGCCCCATCGTTGGCCTCGGCACTGCGGCGGATGCGCAGGCCGACATTGGTCTCGAGTTCGCGGTCGAGGCGTTCGCGCAACTGGCGGGAGGTGACCGCCCGGCCATCCTGTCCGGAGAACGGACTGGTGTTCGGGCCAATGGTCAACTGGACCGTCGGTTCGGTGATCGCCAGGCGGGGAAGCGCCTCGGGTTCGGCAGCGTCGGCAATCGTGTCACCGATCGTGACCGTCGGGACGCCAGGGATCGCGACCAGGTCGCCGGCGCGGACTTCCTCGACCGGATATCGCCCGAGACCCTGGAACGTGAAGAGTTCAAGGAGCTTGAGGGGCATCGTGGGCGCATTGTTGCCGAGGCACCGGACCGACATCCCACGCGTCAGGGTGCCCCGGATGACCCGTCCGATGGCGATGCGCCCACGATGGGTCTCGTAGTCAAGGGCCGACACGAGGACCTGCACCGGCCCCTCCATGTTCGCGACCGGGGGCGGGACATGCTCGATGATCGCGCGGAAAAGGGGAGTGAGATCCGGTGCGAGGTCGTCAGCCGCGTGCCCGGCTCGGCCCTCACGCGCAATGGCATAGATGACCGGATAGCTGAGCTGGGCATCCTCGGTCGCGAGTTCCAGGAAGAGATCGGCGATTTCCTCGACGACTTCCTCGGCCCGCGCATCCTTGCGGTCGACCTTGTTGACCACGACCAATGGGCGCAATCCGAGTTGCAACGCAAGTCCAAGGACGAACCTGGTCTGGGGCAACGGACCCTCGGCCGCGTCGACGAGGAGCAGGCAGCCATCTGCCATGGACAGGGTGCGCTCGACTTCGCTCGAGAAATCGGCGTGGCCTGGGGTGTCGATCAGGTTGATCTTGACGTCGCCGAACTGGATCGAAGCATTCTTGGCGAACACGGTGATCCCGCGCTCACGCTCCAGCTCATTGGAATCCATGATCAGCGTCCCGGCGGACTCTGCGTCCCGGAACACCATGCTTTGCTTCAGGAGACCGTCGACGAGGGTCGTCTTGCCATGGTCGACGTGGGCGATAACGGCGATGTTTCGCAGGTCATGGCGAACGGTTTGCGTGCCGGAGGATGTTGTTTCAACCATAGTGATGTTCGGGAAAGGGTAGCAGTGAACCGTCACAATGCCGGCATTGCTCCTCATTGGCCCCTTTCCTGGGGAGAACGTGAACGGATTGCCCAGTCACCCGATGATCCCCAGCTCCCGCCAGTCCGGCCAACGCGGCGCCTGCCGTCGACACCGGGAGGCCATCGCGCGGGCCCCATTCGCGATGACCACCCACGCCTGAGCCGACCAGCCGGGCTTGGGTTCGGACCCAAAATGTACGACGATGTATTTACGAAGACAGAAAAGCATGGGGCGGGGCAATCATCCAGAAATCGGCCGGGCATCCGCCACGGGGCCAACGTGATGGATACCGTCATGCCGGCGCGTTCTCGAAGACCGTTCCGCCAGCGCGTGCCCATGGGCGGTACCGTGCGCAGGAACCGGAAAGGGAAACCATGGACATCCAGATCACAGGTCTGAAAACCTTCATCGTTGCAGCGAGCCCGGACGGCGGGAACTGGGTCTTCGTCAAGGTCTACACCAACCAGGACGGTCTTGCCGGCCTTGGCGAGGGAACAGTCACCAGCAAGGCCGAGACGATCGCCGCCGCCATCGGCGAACACGAACGGTTCCTCATCGGTCGTGACCCTCGCAACATCGAATGGCTCTGGCAGGCGATGTACCGGTACCCGCGGTGGCGAGGTGGTCCGGTATTGAATTCGGCCATCTCCGCCATCGAAATGGCCCTTTGGGACATCAAGGGCAAGATGCTCGGCGTTCCCGTCTGGCAACTCCTCGGCGGTGCAGCCCGGGACCGGATCCGCCTCTACACGCACGGATCACCACACTCCGACGCCGGCCTCGCCAAGTTGGTGCAACTTGTCAAGAATGGATACACCGCAGTCAAGATGGGACCGTTCGAGGTCACGGATGGCGTGGTTGACCCACGCCGTGACGTGCGTCGTGGCGCTGCGGGCATCAAGCGCCTCCGTGAAGCCGTGGGCGACGACGTGGACATCCTGATCGATGCCCACGGACTCTTCACACCGGTCATGGCGGTCGACTTCGCGAGGCAGGTCGCCGATGCGCACCCGATGTGGATCGAGGAACCGTGCCAGCCCGAGGATCTGGCGACGCTTGCGTGGATCGCCGAACGGTCACCTGTGCCACTTGCCACCGGCGAACGCCTCTTCACGAAGTGGGGCTTCAACGACTTGATCCAGCAGCGGGCGGTGGCCTACATCCAACCGGATGTCTCGCATGCCGGTGGCATCCTCGAGACCAAGAAGATCGCAGCGATGGCCGAAGTCAAGTTCCTCGAGGTCGCCCTCCACGGCGCCAGCAGCGAGATCCTGACCGCCGCGAACTTCCACGTCGATGCCGGCACACCCAATTGCACGATCCAGGAGCACCCCCTTGGCAGCCCGTGGCGGTACGAGGTCGTCAGGACCAGTTGCGTCGTCGAAGGCGGGTACGCCTTCCTGCCACAGGCACCCGGCCTCGGCGTGGAACTTGACGAGGCCGAGTGCGCCCGGCACCCCTACAACCCGGATGTCCGGTCGCAGTTCACCTTTGCCGACGGCAGCGTCGCCGACGCCTGACACCCCTCGCACGCCGGGGTTGGCCGGGCACCTGGTGGCCTTGCCCGACCAAACCCCGGGATACCGGCGTACACTGGCCGCACCATGAAAATCACCGCCATCGAGACGGTTCGCTTCGGCGAGCACCCGCACAACCTCTTTGTCCGCGTTCATACCGACACGGGCCTCATCGGACTGGGCGACACCTGGCGCCTGACGGAAACGATCACCGCCTACATCCACTCGGTCGCGGCGCCGGCCCTCCTCGGGCAGGATCCCGGCGCGATCGAGAAGCACTGGAAGACCCTCTACCAGACCGCCGCGACCGGCGCCCTGACCGGTGCCGAGATACGCGGGCTGTCAGCCATCGACATGGCCCTCTGGGACATCATGGGCCAGGTGCACGGCGTGCCGGTCTATCGCCTGTTGGGCGGACCCACCGCCGACCGCGTCCGCGTCTACAACACCTGCGCCGGCTACCGCTATGGCGGCGTCCGGCCACGAGGCACCGACGCCACCTTCACCGACGGGGCACGGACCGGGCCGTACGAGGACCTCGATGCGTGGAAGACCGATGCCGGTGCCCTGGCGAAGGACCTGCTCTCCCAAGGCATCTCGACGATGAAGATCTGGCCGTTCGACCAGTTTGGCCAGGAGACCGGCGGGCAATGGATCGATGCCAGGCAGATCGAGACCGGATTGCGTCCGTTCAGGCAGATCCGCGACGCGGTGGGGAACGCGATGGATATCGCGCTGGAGATGCACTCGGTGTGGAACCTGCCAAGCGCGATCCGGATTGCCAAGGCCGTGGAACCATTCGATCCCCTCTGGTTCGAAGATCCGATCCGCATGGACAGCCTGGATGCCCTGGCAACCTTCCGCGCCAGCACCCACATCCCGGTAACCGCCAGTGAGACCCTCGCCACCCGTTTCGCCTTCCGCGAACTCTTCGAGAAGCGCGCCGTCTCGATCGCCATGTTCGATGTGGGTTGGGTTGGTGGCCTGACCGAGGCGAAGAAGATCGCCGCGATGGCCGAGGCGTACAGCCTGCCAGTCGCCCCGCATGATTGCACCGGGCCCGTGAACTTCGCAGCCAGTGTCCACCTCGACTTCGCAATCACCAATTGCTACGTCCAGGAGATCGTTCGCGCCTATATCCACGGGTGGTATGCCGACGTGGTCGAGGGATTGCCCCGCATCGAGAACGGGTACGTCTATCCGCCGGAAGGGCCCGGCCTCGGGGTCCGCCTGCGACCCGATGTCTTTTCCCGCACCGATGCCGTCGTCCAGCGTTCGGACGACTGACGCCCGGTTCCCACGCACACGTCATCGGTGCCCGGCACCCCAAGCCGGGCACCAGCGCGTCCTGCCGGCGGCACGCAGGGGTCACGTGCGGCATCCCCGGAGGTCCCAATCGACGGCTGCGGCCATCCGGTTTTTCCCCGCTGCGGGATGGCGCAGACACGGGAAATCCCCACGAAATGACGGCCACCGGGGTACGTCTACCCAGTAAACGGAACATGATGTCGCTGGTGCCACGGCGGCACACCCCTTTCAGCGGGCGTTGCCACGTTGGCACAGCAAAGAGGTGGGTTATTGTCTTGCTGGCACAGGCGATGTAGACTGACTGGCACGACTTCCCCCGGCAACTGCCATTGACGGGCGGCCACTTATGACAACACGGGCGACCGCGGGCAATAGCGTCCGCAGAGCGAACTTTGGTGAACTGCTGCGGGTTTTCCGCCAGCAACTCGACCTCAGCCAGGGTCAGTTGGCGCAGCGGGTTGGCCTTGATCGCAGTTACATCAACCGAATCGAGGCGGGCGAACGCGGTGCACCCGGTGCCGACGTGATCCTGCTGATAGCCGACGCCCTGAAACTCGGCGCACCGGAGACGGATGCGTTGCTCAGCGCCGGAGGCCACCCGATTCGCGCGTTGGTGACCCTCGGATTGGATGATCCGACCCTCCTTGCCGTGGCCCGGATCCTGACCGACGAAACGCTCGAAGCAAGTGTGCGCGCGTCGCTCAGAACCACCATCGATACCGTCATCGCCCATTGGGGCAGCAGTCGCGAAGCCCCCTCCCCGGCACCGGCACCGGCACCGGCAGCCACACGCGCACGCCCATCACCGACCACCCCGCCACGGTCCGGTGATGGAGGGTCACGGTGATGGTTCGCCGGCCATCAAGCACTGGTCCAGGTGCCGCAGGTGCCGCAGGATCCGGCAGTGGCGAGAGTGACCAGGCCAGCACCGGACCATCCGTCCAGATGCGCCCGCAACGCCTGTCGCTTTCGCCGGCATACCGGCACGTCAGGGATTCGATCCTGCGCCCACACCTGCGCATCACTGAATCACGCTATTTCTGGGAGCGGTGGAAGCCCCGTCTCGGCCCTGATGCCACGGTCCTCATCATGGAGGTGCGTGACCGGTGCAATCGCTCACTGGGGTCACCGAACACTGACGCGGGAACCGATGGCGTCGGTGGCGACTGCACGGTGGGTGCCACGGAGCTGGCAAGTGCGTGCGGCTTCTCCCGTGTCACGCTGTGGCGTCTGCTCCAACGGGAGGACGTGCGCCAGTTCGTCTGGGTCGAACACAACTATGTCTACGACAAGGCGATGGGAAAGCGCCGACGAACCATCAGCACCTACCACGTCCTGATGGAAGATCCCCTGACCATCGAGGATGAACTCCAGATCCGCGAGATCCTCGGAGTGGGCAATGACCTCCCGGTCCGCTTGGGTGACGTCAGGACCGTGGTGGCACCTGACGTTCATGTTGAAACGTTGGTCGTGGAAAGCAAGATTCCGGTGGGGCAGGAAGGGTCCAGACCTCCGTTCCAACTTGAAAGGCAGGTCGTGGATACCCTGGCACCTTCGGTTCAGTCTGAAACGACTCCTGGTGAGTTCATTCTGGAACCGGAAAACGTTCAAGGAACGATTCTTAAGAAACGTTTGGAGGCGACCGAACGCCGGGGTCCACCATCAATTGCAGAAATTGTCTATCAATCTGGACACCGTGATCCGCGCAACGCGTTGGCGGCACTGACCCGTCCAATTGATGCTGGACCGGGCCGCGCAAGTACTGAACGCATCCGGACAAGCGCACATCATGGCGCCGGAACCGTGCCGCCAGAGTCGTTGACTGGTTTTGGTGAAGTGCGTGCACCTAACCAAACGGGTGAAGGTTCCTCTCTGCCAAGTGCTTCACCGATGCGTTCAGGAACGGTTTCGGAAAACCACCCGGACTTCGCACCATTTCTCGAGCGGGCAGAACAGCTGCTTGGCGACCGGCACAGCCGTGGGTTTTATGTCACTGCGCTGCGTCGACTGTATCCGGACCACATGGATGTCTGGCAACGGGCGCTTGGATTGGCAGCGGAGCAGGCGCCAGAGACAATCCGCCGCTCCCGCGGGGCACTTTTCACGAGCCTGTTGCGAACGTTCGCCCAGAGTGCGGGCATCTCGCTCGCGCCCCGGGCGCCCACCGGGGCGTGACCCGCGCCCCGCCCCGCGCCTCGCCGCGCCTCGCCCCGCGTGTTCCGCGCCCCTTCCCCGGCATGCATGGCATCAGTTGGTGGTCACCGGTGGCCACCGGTGGCCACCGGCGTCACGCTTCGTTCTTTCTGGTAGTCCATGGCGCCGGTCTGGCGCGACCGTTGCCACCGGCTGTGCCGGACGTCCTTCCTGACCATCAGGTGTCGGTGGCCCATCGGCCTTGGTGATGCGCCAGGTTGAATGGCATGAGAAAGGCCCAAGCTACGATGACGGTCCGACCAATCCAGACCTTCACGGTGACCCCGTCGGTTCCGCCTGCGCTTTCCCGTCTCGTCGGCATTGCGATGAACGTGCGGTGGACATGGGACCGCGACGCGCTTGACTTGTTCCGTCGACTCGACCCCTCCCTCTGGGAAGCGACGGGTCACAACCCCTGTCTCATGCTTGGGTCCATCGGGCAGGACCAACTTGATGAGGCCGTCGCTGATGACGGGTTTGTGGCGCAGTACGAGCGCGTTTGCGAGTCCCTGGATGCGTACATGGGGAAGCCCGTGTCAGTGCCGGTCGATGGCGCGTCACACAACCTGCATGCGAGCCGCCCATGGTTTGCAAAGTCGCATCCGGGCAACCCGCTGCAGGTGGCCTACTTCTCCATGGAGTTCGGCCTGACCGAGTGCATGGCCATCTATTCTGGTGGCCTTGGCCTCCTCGCAGGTGACCACCTGAAGTCGGCGTCCGATCTGGGCGTTCCCCTCGTGGCCGTTGGTCTGGCATATCAGGAGGGGTACTTCCGCCAGTACCTCAACGCCGACGGATGGCAAGGCGAACTCTATCCGGACAACGACTTCTACAACTTGCCCATGACCCTTGAGCGCCGTCCGGACGGATCGCCAGTCAAGGTCACCGTGGATCTCCCCGGACGCGTCCTCACCGCCCAGGTCTGGCGGGTCCAGGTCGGACGGGTACCACTGCTGCTCCTGGATTCGAACGTTCCCGAGACCGAGGAGCGTGATCGCGTCTCTTCCCTCCGTTTGTATAGCGGCGACCGCGACATCCGCATCCGCCAGGAGATCCTGCTGGGCGTGGGTGGAATGCGTGCCCTGGAGACCCTTGGGTTCCGCCCGCAGGTCTATCACATGAACGAGGGGCACGCGGCGTTCCTTGGTATCGAACGCGTGCGTCGCCTGATGGAGGAACACCACCTCAACTTCGACGAGGCACGCGAAGTCGCGGCGGCGGGTGGTGTCTTCACGACCCACACGCCGGTCCCCGCAGGCATCGACAAGTTCGTCCCTGAACTCGTCGACCAGTATTTCGGGTCGTGGTACGGACGCCTTGGGGTATCGCGCGAACAGTTTCTCGCGCTCGGCCGCGAGAACCCCGGCAACAATGGCGAACCGTTCAGCATGGCGATCCTTGCCATCCGCCTTGCCGGCGCAACCAACGGGGTATCGCGGTTGCACGGCGATGTGAGCCGCCGCATGTGGTCCCGCCTCTGGCCGGAAGCGCCCGTCGACGAGGTTCCGATCGGGTCGATCACCAACGGTGTCCATGCGTTGTCGTGGATCTCTGCCGACATGCGAGGGTTGTACGACCGCTATCTGGGTCCGCGGTGGCTTGACGCAAGCATGAACCGGGATGACGATGACCGTGCCGTCTGGGCGCGCGTGAATGACATCCCGGGCGAGGAACTCTGGCGCACCCACGAAAGGCGACGCGAACGTCTCATCAGCTTTGCCCGGACACGTCTGCGGTCGCAACTGGAACTGCGCGGTGTGTCCTCGGCCGAGGTGGAACGTGCCTCGGAAGTGCTCGACCCCAGTGCACTGACGATCGGGTTTGCGCGACGCTTCGCGACCTACAAGCGTGCGACGCTGCTCCTCCGGGACGTCGAACGCCTGTTGCGTCTTGTGAACAACCGTGATCGCCCCGTGCAGTTCCTGTTCGCCGGGAAGGCCCATCCCGAGGACAACGGTGGCAAGGAGCTGATCCGCGAGATCATCCGGGTTGCGCGACGCGATGATCTTCGACACCGGATCGTCTTCATCGAGAACTACGACATCAACGTTGCCCGGTATCTCGTGAGCGGTTGCGACATCTGGCTCAACTTGCCCCGCCGTCCCCAGGAGGCGAGCGGCACCAGTGGCATGAAGGCGGCTCTCAATGGGGTCCTCCACCTGAGTGTCCTCGACGGATGGTGGGATGAGGCATACCGCCCGGGTCTCGGGTTTGCGGTCGGAGGTCGTGAGGCCTACCAGGACGACGCGTACCAGGACGAGGTCGAGGTACGGTCGGTCTACGACGTGCTCGAGCAGGAAGTGATTCCCGCCTTCTATGACCGTGGTGCCGACGGCTTGCCACGCCGGTGGATCTCGATGATGAAGGCGTCAATGCGCGACCTCGGAGTGGTCTTCAACACCAACCGGATGGTGTTTGACTACACCGATCACTTCTACCTCAAGGCCGCTGAACGGTACGGTCGCCTGCTTGCCGACGGCGCCCGTGGTGCCCGCGACCTCGCCATGTGGAAACGACGGATCCGGGAGTGCTGGGGCGATCTCCGCATCGAGCGCATGGAACCGCCGCCCGCACGCCTTGCGGTGGGGATGTCCGTGCCGGTGCGTGCACGTGTCCGGCTCGGACGCCTTTCACCAAACGACGTCGTCGTTCAACTCTATGATGGACTGATCGACCCCTCAGGGCAGATCAGTCAGGGAAACCCTTCGCCAATGGTGTCGCAGGATGGCCCGGGCGGTGACGGCGTGACGATGTTCACCGGCACCATTTCGTGTCAGACAAGTGGGTTACATGGGTATAGCATTCGCATACTTCCCGCCCATCCCGATCTGGCGAATGCCCTCGAACCCGCTCTTATTACATGGGCAAGCTAATGTATAGATTATCGTTCCGCGACTAGCCGAGTTCGGCGGTGAGGTCGTCGATGAACTGCCTCGCCGTGCGACCGGACCGTCCGTTGTGCCACGCTGCCCACGCAATCGCCCGACGGCGCAGGTCGGGAATTGCGATGGCCAAGCCACGCAACTGCGCCAGATGCGTCGCGATGGCCAGGTAGTCCTCCTGGTTCGGGGACAGGAATGTCAGGGTCAGCCCGAACCGGTCGGCGAACGACAGTTTCTCCTGCACGGTGTCCTGTCCGTGCACGTCGGTGTTCAGGGGATCGGGGCGGTCGCTGAACTGTTCCCGGATCAGGTGACGCCGGTTCGACGTGGCGTAGACCACCACGTTGCCGGGGCGCGCAGTCACGCCGCCATCGAGCACTGCCTTCAGGTCCTTGTACTGCGTCTCGCCGTCCTCGAAGGACAAGTCATCGACGAACAGGATGAACCGCTCCGGACGGCCCCGCAGGCACGTGATCAGGGTGGGAAAGTCGCCAAGGCGCGCTTTCGGCACGTCGATCAGGCGAAGCAGTCCCCACGGCACCGGCCCGGCGTCGGGAGCCTCTCCCCAGGCAGCCGTGTCGGGTTCCTGGAGGAGTGATTTCACGCTCGAGGACTTTCCGGTTCCACGGTCTCCATACAGGAGGACATTGTTCGCGGGGCGTCCTCGCAGGAGGTTGGCGGTGTTGCGACGCAGGAGGGCGCGGGCATCGACCGTCCCGACGAGGTCGTGGGCGCGGACTGGGTCGTGAACCAGGACCGGGTCGAACCCGGAAAGGTGGTCGTTTCCAGTCGGGCCTCGCCACACGAATGCCCTGGCCCTTGCGAAGTGCCCGCTGCCGTGCATGGAGTAATGGGTGACCAGACGCTCCACGCCCGCACGCCCGGCGAGGTCACGAAGGGTCAAGGTCGGTTCACCTTGTCCTTCCGGTCGCACCCTCCGGTCTGGAAGTGCTGGCAGGCCACCGTGTGCGGGGTCCATCCCAATGGCTTCGGCGAGTGCATCCGGGATCGTGGCCCCCAAGGCGGTCAGCATCGCGATCACATCCAGGTCGTGGATGGCCGCTGCCGTGATTGCGTCGGGCAGGAGGGGACTTGATCCCCGGAGTTGGCGCACAAGCAACGTCTCACTGGTGGAGATCGCTGTGGCGAAGGCATCGCCCAGGTCATGCCCGGCACTGGCAAGGTCGCGGAAGAGACGCCCGTAGGGTGTGGCGGCGGCCGCCCGGGTCACCGGATCGGGACTTGCCAGCCTCGTGAGGATGTCAATCAGATGAATGAGCGGTGTGCGTGCGGCCAGGTCTTCGAGGACCAGCAGGCTGGCTGCCCGTGCTGCTGCCTGCGCCCAGAACCGGGTGTTCGGCGACGGTTCGAACCGGCCAGCATCGGGCCGTGACGTGGTTTGCATGGTCGCCAGATGATAAGGGGCGTCCCAGACCCCTTTGCAAGACGGTTCTTGCCCGGATCTGCCCCAACTTCCGGGGCACCACTGTGGAGATGTGTCGGCGCTCCGATAGTCACGGTAAGGCAATGGTTACCACAGTATTTGGGGGGCGGTACCCCGAGAGTCCAGCAGAACGCGAGGCCCGGATCCGTCGTTTGGCCGCGATGGTCAAGCAGGGCGC
The DNA here is from genome assembly GCA_945907765.1 of Thermoflexus hugenholtzii JAD2. GTDB lineage: Bacteria > Chloroflexota > UBA11872 > UBA12225 > UBA12225 > UBA12225. Next base: position 13,783 of record CAMDTO010000066.1, read on the forward strand.
CTACGTGGTTGAGTCACAGCACCTTGCCACCGCCTTGCTTGAATGGGATCCCAAGCGAACCGCGCCTCGTGCAGGCGACGGCGAGGGACAGGATCGGCGGCGGGCGTACATGCGTGAGTACATGCGAAAGCGTCGTGCCGGTCCCGGCGTCGGCGGGGATGGCGATACCCATGAACCGATGGGTGCCGTCCTGGCGGTGTCAACGACGGGTCCACCGGGAATGACCGGCCTTCCCGGGCCGTAACCCTCGGCGTCATGAAGCACTGGAGAACTCCCCTGAAGCAAGAAGACTGCTTCAGGGGAGTTCTTGTCGTTGGGGGCCCTGGTCGGCGCCATTTCGCGCGTGTTAACTCCATTCCGGAACTATTCTGTCGATACTAGTGGCAAGGGAAGCGCGAGGTTCTGTTGACCATCCCGGCCGTGTGGGTCTGCCAACACACACGGATCACCGGTTGACGGTCACCAGACTCGGGGTTGCGACGGCTGTCTGACCGTTGCGTCCTGCGCACGTTCCGGGTTGCATGCCGTGGTGCACCGTACCTTTTGGTGGCCATGGCTGGGTCACCGGCGGTTACGCCTCAGTGACGTCTTCCCGGACGGGTGGCATTCTCCGGCGCTGCTGGCTTCGGTCACCGCGCTGGGGATTTCCCTTGGCGAGGCGTGGGTGCGCCGCGACCCGGACACGGATGTTTTCTTGACGATAGGGAGATCGCACGGCAATGGCCTTACGGATTAACTACAACCTCGCCGCATCATCGGCACAGCGTGGCCTAGCCGCCAGCCAGGACG
>CAMDTO010000067.1 GCA_945907765.1 Thermoflexus hugenholtzii JAD2
CCCGACCGGCAAGACGTCAGCGATCCGGTCTCGGCCTCAGTGCGTCCTGCGTGGCAAGCCAGGCCACTGGGTCACCAGTGTCGTGACGAGTGCCGGAGACGACCGTTGCGAGATACGGCTCATCTGCGCACAGGCGTCCCTGCGCGGAAGTAAGTTGGATCTCACCCCTCTCCTTGCGACCAAGCCGGTAATCGTCCTCAAGGATTTCAAACAGCCGAGGGGTCATCGCGTGGATCCCGAACCATGACAGGTACGTTCCCGCAGGCAATCCCGAAACGCGGAGGCGCAACCTCGCGGTCTCAACGTCCGGCTTCTCCACGATTTCCGAGACGGCATACGTACCGTGGTCTTCCGCAAGTTCCACCGCGGCAACGGTGCCGAACCCACCTATGTCGACCTCGGGAGTAACTGCCACCCCAGACGTTGCCATCCCATGCCGGGCAAACGTATCCAGTACCTGACCCGCGCAGGTCACCGGTGCGTCGGTCGCATACACGTGGTCCCCAAGAACGACGAGGACCGGTTCGTCAACCGTGAAATCGCGCCCGCACCAGACCGCGTGGCCAAACCCGAGTGGCTCCCGTTGCGTCGCAAAGCCAACGCGAACGTTGCGGATATCCGCGTCGAAACCAGTCCGGGCGAGCGCATCGAAGTAGCGGCGATACACCTGGTCATCTCCCGGTCCCGTCACCAGGCACACCTCGGTGATTCCCGCCCTTTGCAGTTCTGCGAGGATCAAGCCGATGACCGGTCGGGCGACTCCGTCCTGATCAATAAGCGGAAAGAGCGCCTTCGGAATTGCGAGACTCGCAGGCCACAGTCGTGAAGCCCTTCCCGCCAGTGGCACGATTGCCCTTCGCGGACGGTATCCGCGCCATCGGCCAGGTTCGGACGAGTCGATCGCAATCATCATTCAGTTCCAAGATCGGTGATCTCTGGACCGCGCATTCCTCGCAGATCCCGCCAACGGCCCTTCAACGCACGCAGGCTTTCGTGAAGGGTGATCAGGATCGTTCCACCGCATACCCAGCGTCGGTCCAAGCGTCAAGACCACCAACCAGTGCGCATACGTCACGCACTCCCGCTTGGGAAAGTAGGAACGCCCCACGGGCGCTCGTGTGTTCTGATGGTCAAGTGCAATAGAAGATCGCGAGTGTCCCGCTCGCCAATCGCCGGCGTGCCTCAGCGGGATCTCGCTCGATATCTGCTACCGGAAGGCTAATCGCACCCTTCGCATGACCCGCCACAAAGTACTCCGCACCACGGGTGTCATAGAGGGTTGCCTTCCCCGCCTGAACCCGCGTGTACGCATCGAGTGCGGTCACGCGGGTCACCTCATCGTCGCTCTTGGGGGCTGTGTTCACGGCGCGAGACGCACTCGACACTTCACTCGGGTCACGGACCGACACGCCGCATCCCACGACCCATGGTCCGAGGACACCTGCTATGACGAGCGATCGCCGGGTGCGTTGCATCGTGGCTTACTCGTCCGGTCGCAATCCATCAGCCATACGCTCAGGAATGATGTACCCGGCACCGGGGACCGTTCGCACATAGACCGGTGACTGCGGATCATCCTCGATCTTCTGGCGCAGTCGGTGGACGTGGACCTTCACAAGATCCTCATTTCCAGATCCGACGTATCCCCAGACATGCTCGACAATCGCGGCACTCGCGAGGACCCTGCCCTGGTTTCGGAGCAGGAACACCATGATCTTGTATTCCAATGGGGTCAAGTGGATGACCTCGCCACGGCGCGTCATGGTCCTGGTCCGCAAATCCAGATGCAAATCGCTCGACCGAAGGTCTTCCGGCTCAGACGGAGCCACTGCGATTGCATTTGCAGTCGCACGGCGCAACACCGCCTTCACGCGAGCGACCAATTGCCTAGGTGAGAAGGGCTTCGTCACATAATCATCGGCGCCGAGACCAAGCGCCCGGATGATGTCTACCTCTTCAGCGCGTGCGGTCAGCATCACCACGGGAACCATCGATGCCTCGCGAATGCGTCGGCATACCTCAAGTCCGTCAATCCCTGGCATGTTGATATCAAGAATGACCAGGATTGGCGGGTCAGTTTGGAACTGTCGCCAAGCACTCTCGCCATCGAACGCCGCAACAATTGAAAACCCCTCGCGTTGCAGGACGTACGTCAGGACCTCCACGAGGTCTCGGTCATCGTCGACAAGAAGCAGTCGCATGCTTCTAAGGTACGCGCAGTACGACCAGTCTTGCCACAGAAACTGCCGAACCTGCGTCCGATTGCCATCACGCCTCGCCCAAGGTGACCCAAACGGTTGTCCCACGTCCATGATCACTGTCAATCCCGACCTGACCACCGTGGGCCTCGATAATTGCCCGGGTAATCGCGAGGCCAAGGCCGGTTCCAGGAGCGGCAAGCACGGCCGATGAAGCCCGAAAATGTCTCTCAAACACGTCAGCCTGTTCAGGCAACGGTATCCCGGGGCCGTTATCCGACACGGACACTCGCATGGTCGACGAACGCCCGGAGACCGAGGAATCCTCCCGAGCAAGGCAGATTGTGACGGTATCCCCGTCGGGGCCGTACTTGGACGCATTACTTAGCAAGTTTGCGAACACCTGGCCGAGGCGTCGCTCGTCTCCCCAAACCAGCGTTACGTGACCGGCAGCCGTGGTCGTGTCGCGCGACGATCCCCCCAGAGAATCCGCGACTACGACCCTTGAAACCTGCCCTTTCTCCTCGAAGAGTGGTGCGACGGTCGCGAGTGCCTGGTCAATGACCTCCTCTAGGTTGACCCTGCCCATGCGGACTGAAAATCGACCAGCCCTCAGGCTTCCCGCATCAAGCACATTTTCGACGAGGGTGTGAAGGCGTACGACTGCCCGTGCGACACGTCCGATATTCGCGCGAACTTCCGCCACGGGCATGTGTCCGAGGTCGTCGGTCATGACTTCGACAATTGCGACCAGAGAAGACAGTGGCGTTCGGATTTCGTGCGCGACCGAGAACAGGTATTCATCTTTCAGCGTATTTAGTTCTTGGAGTTTCGAATACGTCGACGCGATGCTCGCACGCATTTCGTCCATCTGCTCGGCAAGACGGCCAACCTCATCGCGGGACGATGCACCGGGGATCGGCGTCACAAAATCGCCACTACTCATCCGTTCGGCACTGATCGCCAGCCTCCTCAGTGGCACCGAAAGGACGACCGAGCCTAGTGAAGCCAAAACGAGTGCGGCGATTGCGACCGCCCCCATCACCGGCACATAGACACCAAGGATTTGCGCACGTGCATCGAGAATAGACTGCACCGGGTTCCCAACCCCGTACATGCCGATCGCCCGTCCCTCGAAATCGACGAGGGGCACCCATCTCGCCCGGTACTCACGTCCGCCAGGGCGGGCCAGGGTCGCCTCGTACTTTGTTCCCCTGCCAATCACCGCGCTGGTCACATCTGCCGGTGCCCGCGCACCTGGCGCACCTGTGCCACCGGGCAACGTCGTAGCAAGCAGTCGGTCCCCACAATAAATGCTCGAATCGAGCCCTGTGTCGGTCTTGACCTGGCGCACGAATTCCTCATCGAGCGGAAATCGCACCTGGATCACACCCACCGGCAGTCGATCAGAGCCAAGAACCGGCGCACTGACTGACACCATCAGTTGACAGTCAGGCATCACCATGAGGGCACTGACAGCCGTTCCCGACTCGAGTGCCTCGGCAGCTCCGGGAATGCCAAAGATGCGGGTGTCGACCACAGTCCGTGGCCGTGGCCTCGGTGAGCGGGCAAGGATCACGCCGGAAGCATCAGCAATGATGAGGCTGTAATAGGGCCTCAAAGTCGGCACCGGGTCGATGATCGACATCAACGACGCGACATTTCGGATCTCGATAGCGTCTGCTGACTGTGGACGCTCGCTCAATTGACGGACTACAAGCTCGGCTTCGGCTACCCGTCGCTGATACATCGAAGCAAACGTGAACGTCGCGATGTTCAGTCGTTCATTCGACGCCTGTTCAAGAAGCCCGTCAAGGATTTGCCAAGCCGCTGCTGCCGACCCTCCGGCGCCGATCACCACCAGGGCGACAGAGAAGACCGCCAACTTGGTGCGCAACCCGAGAGCCCCGATGCCACGCACCGTGCGCTTCCACACGCCCGTTGCCCAGATCGCAATCAGGCTAGGACGACCAGGCATACGCTCGGGCCCGTGCGCGTCTCCAGATCGGCCGGTCTCCCGGTCTGTCCCACCTAGCGAAGCGATAGGAGACACCACCCCAGGTTCCGGGCTCGCATGCACTCTCCACCCTGGTTCACATGTCCATCGAAAGGGGCTTCATCATGCGAATGTGAGGAATGCCATCCTCAAGGAAGACATTTCCGGCCCCGTCTACGCGGTAGCCAAGGCGATCGTAAAAGGCTTTGGCCTGAACTTGCGCATGGATCATCACCCGTGTCGATCCCCGTGCCAGGGACACTTCCTCGAGCAGCCTCATCAGTCGGCCACCCAAGCCAGTCCCACGCCACGCGGGAAGAACGGCTACGCGTCCGATCTGCGCTATCCCCTCGGGGCGCCTCACAAGGCGTGCACCCCCAATCGCATGGGCGGTACGTCCATCATCCTTGTGCCCACCGCGTGCACCTGCCAAACTCATCGGCAAATAGCGCCCAGCTTGGGCACTCGCCCGAAGTGCTGCCCCCTGACGCGTCACCGCGACCCCGGCGGGAACCTCATCGCCTCCGACGATCATCGCGACCGCATGCACCGCGCTGCGATCGTGTTCGTCCAGTTCCCTTGACACTGGAACGCCTTGTTCATCGCAAAACACTGAAAGTCGAACCGCAACGAGGCCAATCCACTCGCCAGGCGTTTCGGCGAGCTTGACACGGATGGTCTCGGTAGGGGCCTCATCCGTCACGTCATCTTGCTTCATTGAAGACCATTCCGGTGCACGCTAACCATCTGAGGCAAGAACCTGACCGTCCTGTGGATCGAACTCGGGAGCCCACCGCATCCGGAACGCGGCAGCCATCCAATCTCGCGTGTGGTGCATCGAGGGTACCCACTGGCGGACGCGGTTATCCGCCCACGGTGGCCGGTCAGCCCCAAAACGGTCAAGGTGTTCGCGAGGACCGCAACCCTCTGGTTACCGGTCCAGGCCTCGCCGGACACGGTATCTCGGTACCCGCCCGGGACCCACTACCAAGATCACTGGGAACCCCACCCGCAGACGCCAGCCACTCTTCAACGACATCAGCGAGCTTCGCCACGTCGATGCCTGCACCAAGGTCTGCTCCACGCGACGCGAGTTCCATTCGCAGCGCAAACCAGATTGCGTCGGACTCGCGCTCAGAACCCCATGCCGGAACTGACGGGATCACGTCCGATGGAGGTCCGGCCTTCAAAATCCGGCCACCCGGACCAAGAAGGTACACCCAATCGGCGATCTCAGGTACCGACTCCAAGTAGTGGGTCGTTAGGACGACCGCCGTCCCGTGCCTCAAGCGCATCTCGAGGATCAGATCAGTAAGGGTCTTCCTCCCAACCGGATCAAGTGCAGCAAACGGTTCATCAAGAACGATCAGCTTTGGACCATGATGCTCACCGTCACACAACACAAGCGCACCTGCAAGGGCCAGCCTCCGACGCTCCCCAACCGAGAGCGCGTGGACGACCCGGTCTCCCGCTTCCCAGAGCCCAAACCGGCGCAAACTCGACTCCACCAGACGTGCAACTTCCCCGCGGGCGAGACCAATGTTCACTGGAAGGAATGCGACGTCATCCTTGACGGTCGGCCCGATCAGTTGGTCATCTGGGTTTTGCACGACGGCGGCGATGTGCGCCCGACAGTCATCCGGCAGCGAAACAGATGCATGCCCCAGCGTGCGAACCGTTCCGCCAAGAGGCTTGGACAATCCAAGAATGTGATTGAGGATTGTGCTCTTCCCAGACCCGTTTGGGCCGATCAGGACCACGCACTCCCCCGGGAAGACCTCGAGACGAATATCGCCCGTCCTAATGTCTGTCCCATCCTCGAAGTGATGGCGCAGGTCATCGACCTCAACTGCGGGAGTGCTGACCGCACTCCGAAATGCGTTCGCGTCGACATCGGATTTCATGCTCGTTCACACCCAAGCGCGTAAAAAGGTCTCACGAACAGTCGCTGGGCGGTCATCCTGCCACATTCCATCCCAGGAGACGGATCCCCACCGCAGTACCAACCATGAGCGCGCACCCACACCAAAGGACCGCTCCGGCGGGAAACCGGCGTGTCGCCTCTCTTCTGGTCGGATGCATCCGACCGCGATAGCCCCTTAGGCGCAACGCGTCCTCGTACGTATTGCTGAGGTCAATCGCACGGATCACCGCCATTCCGACGATCATCCCGCCAATCTGGGGCAATCGGATCATCCGTGTGCCGGATGCATCCCAAGGGAAGTCTGAGCCACGACGGTGCCGTATCCCGCCTCGGACCTGGATCGCTCTGCGGACACTTGCCAATCGGTCCCACAACGTGAAGACGGCGCGGTAGGTTAGCACCAGAGTGTTTCCCAGGATTGCTGGCAGCCACCGTGTCGGTCCGGCGAGCAAATCCGGAGCCGGTGTGGTCAGCATCAACAAGAGCGACGCTTCAACCGTGACCATTCCTTTCGCCAGGATGACGGCGACGACTGACCACTCCCCTTGCCAGTGTGAAAACGCATACAGCCCAACCATAGGGACCGGGAGTATCGTCGCTAGCGCAATCCTGGCAACCGGCAGGGACGCCGACCAAGCAACGGCCATGAGTACCACGTAGCCGGTGAAAAGCGGCAAGGGGGACGACGAGACAGCCGCAACGCCAAACCCTGCAACTGGCATGGCCACCTTGTCGGCGGCGGACGCCCGATGGAGCCAACTTGATCCTGACGTTGCGAGATAATCAACCGAGGGAAGCCGCATTCAGTCAGCCATCCTTGCCAGTCGTCGCGCCGGACATCCCCACCAGACCCGGCCTTGTCCGCGAGAGAAAGGCCACGGTAACGCCCGTGACCAATCCCTCGATAGCCCAACCGATTGCGCCAAGCAGAATGGTGGCGAACGCAAACCACGTGAACGGCGTCAATCCCGCAACGACCTCTTCCGGGTGATCGCTCGCGCCCGGAAGATGAACGTCAACCAGACCCTCCGAAACCATCGCAGCATCAAACGTCCCTGAAGCTACGTCAAAGGCCCCGGTGTGGATCGCGCGTCCGGGCGCAACTCCCGAAAGCGCAATGATCGCGAGAAACACCAAGGTGGAAACCGCCAGACTGACCGCCGTCGCGATCCCGCCACACAGACTAGCCCGACCACGCTGCGCAAACGGTTTGAGGAGTGAAAAAACCATCCATCCGACGGCCATTTCCAACCACGTAAGCATCGTATTCAATCCGATGTTCGTGATCGCCCCATCTCCAAGCAATGCCCTCACGCCATTGAAGAGCAGTGACGAAATCGCTGCGAACCACGGACCCAGAATGATGCCGGCCAGCACCGTGCCATGCAGTTCATAGCCAATCGGGACGAATTCGATCGACATGACCACCACCATCAGTGCAGTCATCACGGCCGTGGCCGGGATCGACCGGGTTGCGCCAGAGCGGGAAATCCAGCGCAATGCAATCGACACGAGCAACCCTGTTCCCAGGAGACCCCCGGTTGAAATCCACCACGGCAACACACCATCACCAACCATGATGTGTGTCACCAAGCTTCTCCTTCAGTATCGCCTTGCATCAGGAGGCATCTTTCCAAGGGTCACGGCCAAGGGTGAACCACTGACTATTCCACCGTTCTAAGGCTGAAAGTCATACACGAGTTCGTAATCGACCAGTCCAAGGTCGTTCACACCCGGATCTGCAAGACCACCGACGAGCCTCCGGGCATTGCTCCCATCCGCATACGCGACCCATACCTCAAGTTGGCCACCACGGCTCCCTCCCGTGGGCCCGGAACCGCTACCTAGACGTCTGGCAAAGACAATCGTCTTGGAGTCACGTGCCCACTCCGGCTGATCATCGGCAACACCTTGAGGAACGGTGGCCTCGGGCAATAATGACCGCTTCTGCTTGCCGTCGATGCCGACAACCCATATCCGGCGGTTCCCCAGTGACTTCGAGACATCGTTTCCAGTGGATGCCAAGCTCGGCCCGACACTGTAGGCAATGGTCGTTCCATTGAGCCGTAACGAAGGCGCGCCCGGGGACAGTTGCTCAGACGCCTCCAAGACAACGCGCTTGACCTGCAATTGACCATTTGGCGCCGCGGTTGGTTCGGTAACGACAAGCCGCTTCCGGCTTGTCCACGGCTTGTCCCCACCGTCGATTATGGGCGTGACGGCTCCAGTTCCACCGGCACCGACGAGACCACGAAGCATCAGGCTGGAAGCGGTCACTTCCACAGGTTCGGAACTTGACGACGCTGCGATCATCAGGCGTGCTGGGGAGCCAGTGGCATCTTCATTGAGGGGAACTTGCCAAAAGAGGATGAATTGGTCGTTTCCGGTCCAACAGCACAGACGAAGTCCGGAAGTCCCCGCCGTCAGGTAGACCGGGGACGCCACGGGGTTTCTGGTCGTCGTATCCACGATCCAGATGCCATCCCGGCTATACCCGTCGCGAACCGGGCGCCGACGCTCGAATGCCAGGCGGGCACCACTCGCCGCCCACACCGCCGTGGTTCCTACGCCACTTCCAGGCGCGTCGACCTGACGGGCACCGTTCTCTCCGACGCGGGGGTCGAAGGTCATAAGCGCACCGTCAGCCGTCGTGTAAACCAAGGCAGCGTTGTAGAACGACCATCGTGCTGTCTCAGGGCGGGAGCCGTTGGGGACCTGATATTCGGTCGACCCGTCGGAGCGTGCGATCACCAGGGAACCACTGCGACTGAATGCGACGAACTGGCCACCAGGCGACACCCGGGGGCGGGAAGCCCCACCGGTACGTGTTACCCGGCTTGTCGACCCTTGGGCGATGTCGATAACGTAGACATCACCCTCTTTCATGTACGCAAGGAAGCCCGTTGCGCCGATCATGACCGGGTTGGTCTTCCCGATCCCAGCACGGTTTGCAGGTGTGCGCCGAATGGTCTCTCTGAAACTTGGGAAGAAGATCAAAGCCAGAATAAACCCAAGAAAAAGCGCGGCAAATACAAGCCCAATACGGCGACCCATCGTGCCTCTAGTGTACGCGGATGCTTCCCTGACGATTGGAAACTGACCGCGCCTTTTCGAACCAACCCCACGCATGTTCGCCCCAAAATCTCGTTCGTGAGAGACGCATATATGAACATGGAACGACAGCCGGTCATCATCGAACCCGCGGCTCGGGTGCCTCTCCGTATCGCTGTTGTCGGCACCGGTTTGCTCGGCGAACGTCACGCCCGGTTCTGGGGACAACAGGATGATGTGGAACTTGTTGGCATTGTTGACCTGGACTTGGGTCGCGCGACCAGCGCCGCTGAGCGCCTTACGACCAACTTCCGAATTCCAAGGCCGCCAGTTTTCAGGTCTCTCGAGACCCTTCTCACCGCAACTGGCGCCGACGGGGTGTCCGTGGCAACACCCGACTTCGCGCACCGCGATCCAGTTGTCCAGGCCCTCGACGCGGGGTTACACGTCCTGGTCGAGAAGCCTTTGGCAATGACGACCGCCGATGCGTTCGTCATGACGGATGCTGCACGTCGGGCTGGACGCTGGCTGATGGTCAACCATTCGATGCGATGGATCCCCCGGTACCGTGCGATCCATGACGCGATCCGGAACGGCGAGTGGGGCCAGATGGTCGTCGCCCACTCCGCAAAGTCGGACGTCATCCACGTCCCCACCGAGATGCTCCGGTGGGCGTCGCGAACATCCGCCGCCTATTTCCTGACGGCGCACGACCTTGATCTCGTCCGATGGTTCGCCGGGGACCGCATCGTCCGGGTGTTTGCTCAGGGCGCACGGGGCGTCCTGGACCGAAGAGGGATCGACGCGTACGACGCAATTCAAACTTCAGTTACGTTCGCCAACGGGTCAATCGCAAGTTTCGAGGCGTCCTGGATCCACCCGAACACCTACCCATCATTCACTGATGACTACATGCATGTCATCTGCGAACAGGGTGTTGCGTACCTCGACCGCGGAAGGGAAGGTTCAGAAGTGTTTGAAACCGACCGGGTGAGGCATCCCAAGCACAGCACCGTCTACGAGCAAGATGGACGGATATACGGGTCATTCCGTCACTCGCTCGAACATTTCACCCGATGCATCAGGACGGGCACGGAGCCGCTCACTTCAGCACGTAGGGTGACCGGGGTCGTCACTGCCCTGGAAGCCATCCATCGATCACTGGAGACCGGACTGCCAGAGACCATCGATGATCAGCTGGCTGACTGATCGACGGTTGCCTTGTACGGTGGGACTTCTGGTCGGGGAGAGAGGATTTGAACCTCCGACCACCTGAACCCCATTCAGGTGCGCTACCGGGCTGCGCCACTCCCCGCTTGCCTCGTGCACCCGTGAACCTCGGAGCAGTCAATTGACGGCGCGAGACGGATGCCGTTGCTGTTCCAGCGTACCATAGGGCCCATGACGCGATTTTCGGTCGCGCCATTGCTACTATTAACAACAAACCGATTGCGCAAGGAAATCCAGACATGGCAGCAAGCAAGGGCGGCCTCGGCAAAACCGCACGATCATCGACGATTTTCGACCGTGAAGCAGGCAACAAGCCGAGCGGCCACATATGCGTTTCATGCACCAAGCCGATCATCATCCGCGAGCACCTTCCGGTGATGCAGATGCCCGGTCGCCGGATGGCTCATTACCATCGGGCCTGCTATCAGGCATCCTGACCCCAGACACTCGCTTTGGATGTCACGGCCAGAACCCACCCCGTGGTGGTTTTCTGGCCTTTTCTTTTGCGCCGAGCATCGGCGCGGTTCCTTCCATCAGCACTCCGGCCGGTATTTTCTGCGAGCTGATCGCTACCGGCGTGCTGTTTCACCTCCATTACTGCCACCGTCCCGCATCGCCCGCTTCACGCGTTATGCAAACTGGGCATGTGGTCACCAAGCGCACTTCGCAGACCCTGTTCGCCGCGGTCCGTGCATCTGGCCGGCACCATTCACGTGATCAAGCACTCATGACCTGAGTTGATGGGACAACCACTGAACGCTGTGCCAGCCTGTGCCAAGCAGTCCAGACGCGCGTTACTGCAACGCATTGCCCCGGCGATCCTGGTTTCAGACATCGCCAGCGCGTCAATCCCAGACACGGTTTCCGGGAATACCCTCACCCCAATACCAACGCGTGTCGCCTCACCGACCGCGGCTCCAGCGACCCGCCCGCCGGAGGCAACCTCACCGGCTCCTCCATCCACGCCGCTCGCTGAGGCCCGGGCAACGCGACTGGACGGCGATTACCGAAATGCCTACCTTGCATTCCATGGCGAGGCGATGCGTTCCCGGGACCGGGACACGAGGGCGCTTGCGACACTCGGATCAGCGGAAACACTGCTGACAGATCGCAATCCAGGTCAGGCGCTTGAGTTACTGGACGAATGGATTGACACGTACCCAGAACATCCACAGCAGTACATCGCTCGGTGCCTGCGCGCTCGATCTCTCGAGCAACTCGGCCCTTCCAGACGATCCGATTGCGTGACGGCGTACCGGGAAGCCTTGTACGTTGCAAACCCCGCTCATCCAGAAGTGTTGCGTCTACGAATTGCGAACCACCTGTTCGCCCTCGGCCAAACAAGCAACGCCTGGCAGGAACTTCAGCTCGCCGCGTCGGGTCCAACGTCAACCACAACCCAGGCGGGACGGCTTGCAGTCCTGGAAGCACTGAACGGCCGGTACGTCGAGGCACGCGATCCAGTGCGCGTCGCCGCGACCGCCGTCGCGTCGCTCGACGCCGCCGTTCTCGTCGGACGCATTCCGGAAGAACTCGCCGAGATTGCGTGGCGTGCAGTCACCGCTTCCATGGCAATCGGTGACAACGAGAGCGCAAACCTGATCAGGTGGCGGATCGTGACTGACTGGCCAGAAACGCCGACGGCATTTCTCGCCCTCACTGAACTCGGTTCGTCGACAGTCCCAGCCTGGGCCCGCGCACGGATCGCAATCGCAAATTCGAAGTGGAAGACTGCCCGGGATGCACTCGACTGGCTCGTCGCCAACGCACCCACCGACCCGAACCGTGGACGGATCCGCGCAATGCGGGCCGTCTCGGCCAACGCCCTGGGTGATCCGGGTGCGGGCGCCCAATTGGACGCCTCATCAGCCGAAGCCCCAGGCGACCGATGGGGTGCCCGGGCACTGTGGGAGGCCGCCGAAAGCCGCCGTGACGGCGGAGACCTCGCAGGCGCCTCAATTCGGTACGCAAAGCTTGCAACTGACTTCCCGGGTTCCGCCGAGGCCGCCCGCGCGCGCTATCGCCTAGGCCGGTTACTGCCAGACCTTGGCGACGTTGCCTCCGGGAACCGCGCAATGAACAGTGCCGCCGACCTGGGACCCGTCGGGTTTCACACCTACCGGGCGCGAGCAATCCTTGGCCGACGTCCAGCCCGGCCACCATCCACGCTCCCCGCATTCATCGCCTCAGGAGCCCTGACTGAAACTGACTGGATGACGTGGGAGGATTGGCTCGCCACGCGGGGCCTGATCAGCGCCGAAGACCGAACAGGTCTGGGCGCGCCCGACCTCGCAATGCCATTGAACCGTCTGGACTCGCTTCTCGCAACCGGTTTCGTCGATGAAGCGGAAGACGCGGCCCGGGAAGCCTGCCAGTTGCGTCAATTCTCTCCGTCCATCGTCGCCTCGGTCGGGGCCCGTGTCCAAGCCGGTGGTCACGTCCCATTTTCAATGTCCCTCGGACATCGATTGCTTCGCATCCTCGCCGACACCGGAGAAGGTTCGCTGCTCACGCTCCCGAATGTCGCCCGCAAACTGGCATACCCACTTGCGTATGGGCGACTGGTTGGTGCGAGCGCAGCACGGTCAGCCGTCGACCCATACCTCGTCATGGCCGTCATGAAGCAGGAGAGTTGGTTTCGCCCCGAGGTCACTTCAGCGGCGAACGCCAGGGGACTGACCCAGTTCATCCGACCAACCGCCGAAAGCGTCGCGCGAGAACTGAACTGGCCGAATTGGAACTGGGATGACATGACCCGCCCGTATGTCTCTGTGCCATTCGGCGCCCATCACCTGGCACAGCTCATCGACATGTTCCGAGGCAACGTACTCTTTGCCATCGCCTCGTACAACGCCGGGCCTGGGCCAATCCTCAAGTGGGCAAATGGTGACTATCGACGCGACGACGATCTGTTTGTCGCAGGAATCACCTACCGAGAAACCCGCGAATATGTCACCTCAGTGGCTACATACGCCGAGTGTTACCGTGAAATCTACGGAGTGAGCTGACCCTAGCTCACGAACGACGCGGTCCTAGCCGAGGGTCTCTTCCGCGTCGGCTATCTTGCCGTCCGACCTGCACCGTTCCATGGGCGTCCCGTCGATTGTCAACCCGACGAGTGCCTCGCTCATCCGGGCAATCCGGACCATGCTTTGCACATCGTGCACCCGGATGATGTGCGCGCCGCGAGCAATGCTGAATGCATTGACCGCCGCCGTTCCCTCGAGCCTTTCCTTGGACGGCAATCCAAGCACATTCCCGATCATGGTCTTGCGCGACGCAGCAATGAGGATTGGGAAACCGAGCATATGGAGTTCCGGGATCCGACGAAAGATATCCAGATCCTGACCGATCAGCTTGCCAAACTCGATCCCTGGGTCAATGCAGATGCGGTCGCGCCCAATTCCCGCGGAAATCGCCGCATCGGTCCTCGCCTCAAGAAACCTGATGATGTCTCCCAGAACGGTCCGGTAGTGCCAGTTCGGAGGAAAACTCTTGGGTACGCCAAGGATGTGCATCACGCAGACGCCGGCGTCACCCCGACCAATTACCGAAGCCATCGCCGGATCCCCAAGACCAGTGATGTCGTTGATCAGCGTTGCGCCCAGGTCCAGTACCGCCGCAGCCGTCTCGGCGCGATGCGTATCTACCGCGATGGGCACCGCGACTTGTCTTGCAAGTGCCTTCACGACTGGCCCGACACGGCGGATCTCTTCGGCGGCATCGATCACTGGCGCCTCACCATTGGCACTGTCGCCACCAACATCGATGATGTCCGCACCCTCTTGCACCATCGCCAATCCGCGTTCGACGGCACGATCGGGGTCGAAATACCGCCCACCATCAAAGAAACTATCCGGGGTCACATTCAGGATGCCCATGACTCCGACCCGGCGCCCGAGATCAATGGC
>CAMDTO010000068.1 GCA_945907765.1 Thermoflexus hugenholtzii JAD2
TTCGCACCGATGTGGAACTGCAGGGCGTCGCCGGAGTTGTGCAGGGTCACCGCACTGTCCTTGTTCAGGAGTGCGATCTTGTTGTACTGGGTTGATGCCGCGATGCGGTCAATCTCCGAGACGAGTTGGTTGACCTCGTTCTGGAGATGTGCACGGTCATTGTTGGAAAGGGTGTCATTGGCCGATTGCACGGCAAGTTCACGCATGCGCGCCAGCAAGCTGTGCGTCTCATTGAGGGCACCCTCGGCGGTCTGAAGAAGACTGACCGCGTCCTGCGCGTTGCGCTGCGCCTGGTTGAGACCCCGGACCTGGTTCTTCAGCTTCTCGCTGACTGCCAGTCCCGCGGAATCATCGGAGGCACGGTTGATCCGCAACCCGCTCGAGAGACGTTCGATGGCGCTCGCGAACTGTCCCTGCGTTGACCCAAGCGAACGCTGGGCCGACAGCGAGGCCTGGTTGTAGTTGATCCGCAATGCCATGGTGACTCATCTACCCCGACCACCCAGTCCACCGTCGAGCCACACCAAGCGCGAACGATCAGGGATCGAACACGATGGCGAGACCTGACGACAGTTGTGCGGCTTCCTGTTGTGGCGAACCACGGACACTGACGGCCATCAGTGTCCCCGCGTTCGTCCACTTCACTATCGACGGCCCCGTGCATCTCTGCAGGCCGCCGTGCCGGATTGCCCGGAAAGTCTCCGAAAGGCGTTGAAAAGCCCGAAATGTGCCGGGGTTTCCCTGACCTACCACCGCCACGGCGGGTTATCGAGGAGACAGGTTCACCATCGGTACACTGGCGGCATGCGTCAATCCGACCCGTTCGGCACCCCGGGAAACCAGTGGGGACATGGACCCGAGGCACACTGGCGTGCCGGGATCGACATTGGAGGCACCTTCACCGACATCCTCCTCCTCGATGAGCGCACCGGCGCATCGTGGTTTGGCAAGACCCTCACCACTCCGGATGATCCGGCACGAGGCGTCGCATCCGCCATTGCGCAGGTCCTCCAGGATGCCACCGCGTCCACGACCGATCTGCACACGGTCATCCACGGCACCACTCTGGTCACCAATGCCCTGATCGAACGTAAGGGTGACCGCACCGCCCTCGTCACCACGCGCGGGTTCCGCGATGCCGTGGAGATTGCACGGGAACACCGCTACGACATGTACGACCTGAACCTCGACCTGCCACGGCCTCTCGCGCCACGGCATCTCCGGTTCGAGGTCGATGAACGCATCCGCGCCGACGGATCGGTCCATACCCCTCTGGACATGGGCAGTATCGACGTAGTGGCGTCGCACTTGCGCGAGGCAGGGTTCGGAGGCAACTCCGGCGCCGTCGCGGTTTGCCTCCTGCATGGGTACGCCAATCCCGACCATGAACGCGCCGTTGGCGATCGTCTGCGCACCTCCCTGCCAGGCGTTCGCATTGCCCTCTCGCACGAGGTTGCCGGCGAGATCCGCGAATACGAACGCACCACCACCACCCTCGCCAATGTCTACGTGCAGCGCCTCATGGAGGGGTACCTCGACCGCATCCGGGATGCCCTCTCGGCTTCCGGGTCGCCGGCACGTCTTCTCCTGATGCTGTCCGCCGGAGGCACCGCCACGGTCGATACCGCCCGTCGCTTCCCCATCCGCCTGGTCGAATCCGGCCCGGCCGCCGGTGCCCTGGCCGCCGCTGCGCACGGGCGCGAGACCGGGCGCACGAGCCTTCTCTCATTTGACATGGGTGGCACTACCGCCAAGGCCTGCCTCATCTCCGGGGGTGTCCCTCCCGTCACCACCGAGTTCGAAGTCGACCGTGTCTACCGTTTCAAGGCCGGCAGTGGCTTGCCCGTCCGGGTGCCCTCGATCGACCTCATCGAGATCGGTGCCGGTGGTGGCAGCATTGCGCGTGTCGACCGTTTCGGCCTGATCAAGCTCGGGCCGGAAAGTGCTGGCGCCGACCCCGGCCCCGCCTGCTACGGGCGTGGCGGTACGCACCCCACTGTCACCGATGCCGACATTATCCTCGGCTACCTGGACCCGGCCTTTTTCCTTGGAGGCACGATGCATCTGGATGTCCAGGCCGCTCGTGAGGCCATCCGGTTGCACGTTGCCGCACCGCTCGGCCTGACCATCGAGGATGCCGCGTGGGCAGTCCATTCGGTGGTGAACGAGGCGATGGCCGCTGCCTCACGCATGCATGCGGTGGAACGGGGCAAGGATGCGTCTGCCGTACCCCTCTTCGCATTCGGCGGTGCCGGGCCGGTCCACGCCGCCGGGGTTGCCCGCATCCTCGGCAGCCGTGAAATCGTCGTCCCCTATGGCGCCGGCGTTGGCTCAACGATCGGGTTCCTCGTCGCACCGGTCAGTTTCGACTTCGTCCGCAGTTACTACACCCGCCTCGATACATGTGACTGGCATGCCGTCGCCGGATTGCTTGCCACCATGGAGACTGAGGGTCGCAACCTCCTGACCGATGCCGGGGTCAACCTGAACGACGTGACGTTCGCGCACCGTGCCGAACTCCGCCTCGTCGGGCAGGCCCATCAGGTGACCGTGGATCTGCCTCACGAAGTCCTGGATGCCCTCCGCCCAGGTCACGTTGATGGTTTCCGGGCTCGAGATGGAGTCCAGGACGCCTTTGACACGACGTACCGTGCCCTGTACCGGCGCAGTGCCCCGCCTGTCGCCATCGAGGCGATCAACTGGCGCGTCGTGGCATCCGGGCCAGTCCCTGTCGTTGCCCTCCCCACCCCTGTCGCACCAGAACCGATTGGCGAACCCTTGCAATCCGGAGTGATCGGGGCGGGCGAGCCCACGTTGCTTGGGGGACGAACAGACCAAACCGTCGTCCGTCCGGTTGCCTGGCCCGATGGTTCCGGATCCCGGGCGAGGCCTGGAAATCAGGGGCGACGGGGTGGATGGGCATGGATGGATACGCCGGTCGTGAAGCGCGCCGACCTCCGCACCGGCGTGTCCGCGATTGCTGGTCCGGTGATCATCGAGGAACGCGAAAGCACCACCGTCGTGCCACCCGGTTGGTCGGTTTGCCTCGAGACATCCGGTGCCCTCGTCATCACATCCGGCGAAGCCACCTCTCCACGGAACGTGACCCCATGATTGATCCACTGACCCTCGAGGTGTTCTGGAGTCGCCTGATTGCGACGGTCAATGAACAGGCCACATCGCTGATGCGAACGGCCTTCAGCCCGACCGTGGCCGAGGCGGGCGACCTGTCCGCGTGCGTCTTCGATCCGCGGGGCTACATGATCGCGCAGGCGGTCACCGGCACTCCCGGCCATATCAACTCCATGGCCCGGTGCATCCGCCACTTCCTGGATGCCTGCCCGCCCGAGACCCTCAGGCCCGGCGATGTCCTTGTCACGAACGACCCATGGAAGACCTCCGGGCACTTCCACGACATCACCGTCGTTACCCCCATCTTCCGCGCGCCACGTTCCAACTCCCCTCTCCCTCTGGGGGAGGGGCATGGGGTGGGGGATACGTTGCAATCGGGGGAGACTGGGTGGGCCAAGCGAAGCGATTATGGAGCAGGGGAGATGGTGCGGGGCGAGGTACCCGACCTCGTCGCGTTCTTCGGCACCATCTGCCACGTCGCCGACATCGGCGGGCGCCCCTTCTCGACCGATGCGCGCGAACTCTACGAGGAAGGCCTGTTCATTCCCATCACGCACCTCTTCCGTGCCGGGGTTCCCAATGAGGAACTCCTGCGCATCGTGCGGGCCAACGTCCGCGAACCGGACAGTGTCGTCGGCGACCTCTACGCGATGGCGACCTCGAACGATGTCGGTGGGGCGCGTCTCCTGGAGTTCCTCGAAGAGTTCGAACTGCCAAGCATCATCCCGCTTGCGGACGAAGTGATCGCCCGGTCCGAACAGGCAATGCGCGATGCCATCCTGTGCGTTCCCGACGGCACCTACCGCCATTCCCTCACGATGGATGGCTACGCCGAACCGGGCAGACCCGGCGAACCGGACCGTGAGGTGCCGATCACCCTCGCCTGCACCATCACCGTCACTGGCGACACCCTCCACGTCGATTTCGATGGCACCTCACCGGTCGCGCCACGGGGCATCAACGTGGTGATGAACTACACCGAGGCGTACTCCACGTACGGGATCAAGTGCGCCCTCGCCCCGGATGTGCCGAACAACGAGGGCAGTTTCCGCCCGGTCACCATCACTGCACCGGTCGGGTCAATCCTCAACTGCCAACCACCGGCACCCGTTGCCGGTCGGCATATCGTTGGCCAGTGGTTGCCCGCCGTCGTCCACGGTGCACTCGCGCAGGCAATCCCCGACCAAGTGATCGCCGACGGATCGTCAAGCCTGTGGATCACGCAGTTCTCCGGTTCGGACAACCGGCAAGGCGTTGGAACAGGCGTCGATGGGGTGGGGGGCGGACGACGGTTCTCGATGGTCTTCTTCAACTCCGGCGGGATGGGGGCACGTCCGACCAAGGATGGCCTCTCCAGCACCGCATTTCCATCCGGAGTGCGTGGCGTTCCTGCGGAAATCGTCGAGGCGCGCGCGCCGCTTCTCATCATGGAGCGCAGCCTCCGGACCGATTCCGGCGGTGCCGGGACACACCGGGGTGGCCTCGGACACCGACTCGTCATCCGTGCCGATGGCACCACTGGAGACCTCCGGTTCTCACCGTTCTTCGACCGCACCCGGGTCGCCGCACCCGGACGTGATGGCGGGCACGCCGGTGGACTCGGTGACTACTTCCTGCGTGAGATCGTGCCGTCCGATCCACCCCTTCCCCCTCAGAGACCCCATCCCAAGGCCACCACGTCTGTGCCTCAAGGCATGGAGATCGTCATGGACCTCCCGGGTGGTGGTGGCATCGGCGACCCGCGCGGGCGGGATCCCGAACGTATCGCCGCCGACTTGCGCGACGGGTACATCACTGAACCCGCGTGATTCGGAAGTTGGTTCGTCCTGGTTGGCGCCCTTGCCGGCCCATCGTGGGCAATTGAGGTCGACCCCTCTCCCTCTGGAAGCCACGTGCAGGGGGTGGGGGCCTGCTAACCCATCGAACATCGCAGGGGACGGTGTTCCTGGACGTTTCTGCTGATCCCGGCGACTTGACGTGCCGGTGATTCCCACCTGACGGAACGTGTGAGAACCTGCCGCCGAGGGCAATGCGCTGGATCAGAGTAGGAAGTAGAGGCGTGCCTGGTAGCTCCACCAACTGCTACATGAGACTGATCTGACACCAGCATCCCCTGGCGGTGCTTCGCGTTTCGGGTATTGTGATCCCCGAACCAGACCATCACCCATCGCACGGGCGAACCCTTGCAACCGGGGTATGGGTGCAATGTGGACACGGATCACCAAGAGTGCCGGAAACCCGCGACCAACCCGGGAATGACACCTTCGTGGAGGCTCTCCACGATGTCCTCGTGCACCTGCACGACCAGACCGTCCTGCAGGCCCACCCGTTCGCGTCCATCGCTGTTGACGCACGGGACCGGCGAAACCGGCGCAAGGGTCGTGGCAATCTTTCCGATCGCACGTCCCCGGAGATCCCCGGCGCAGTCCTCGCGCAGGACATCTATGACGCGCTGATCAGTCTCCAACCCAGGACACCACGCCCCTCGGATCGTCACGTTCCAAGCCTGTTGCCATTCCGGGGCGATGCGGTGGATCCTTCCGGGGCGCCCCCGCCGGTCCAGCACACCGAATCCCCAGCCCCAGACGGCACCAGGCGGTCCTCCCCGATGGTCGCGCGCGCGCATCGGCGCGCCGATGCCTTGCGTCTGCGGTATGTCGACGGCCTGCCAGTCGCCACCATCCTGGCCCGCCTCAACATCTCGCGCAGCGAGTATTTCCGGAAACACCGTGAAGGGCTGGATGCCCTTGCATCCATCTTGCGCCGACGGTGGGGAACGGAATCGGTGAACGCCTTTGTGGCACGCACTGCCGATGAGGACCCGCACGCGGCACCCATGAGCGCTTCCACCGTGAAGAACGTGGGGCGATTGCACGTGCCTACCCGGTTCATCGGGCGGGAGGCCGATCTTGCAATCCTGAAGGACGTCGTTCAGTCGGCACCCCTCACGACCATCGTAGGGCCTCCCGGTGCCGGAAAGACCAGGCTTGCGATCGAGCTTGCACGCCAGGTTCGCGAATCGTTCCCGGATGGGGTCGTGGTGGTGACGTTGGCGGAACTGACGGATGAGTCGCTCGTCCTTCCGGCCATTGCCCGGTCGGTCGGACTCTTTGACGTGCCTGCAACCGACCTTTCCTCGGCACTTGCCAACTTCCTTGCCGGACAGCGTCGCCTCCTCATCCTGGACAACTTCGAACATGTCATCGGTGCCTCGAATGATGTCTCGCACCTTGTGAGCAATGCGCCGGACGTTGCTGTCCTCGTCACCAGCCGGGCACCTCTGGGCGTTGCCTCCGAACAGCGGTATTCCCTTGAACCACTGCCTGTCCCCGCAGCCGGAACGCCAGATGACGACAGTTCACCAATCCAGACCAATCCGGCAGTGCAACTTTTCATCGACCGTGCACGGGCCATCGAACCAGGGTTTCCCGCAACCACCCAGGACCTCGACGCCACGGTCGCCATTTGCCATCTGCTTGACGGATTGCCATTGGCGATCGAACTGGCCGCCGCCCGACTTGGCAGCCTGACCGCATCCACCATCCTCTCCCGCCTGACCGAACGCCCGAACGAACGCCTGTCTCTCCTCAGCGCCGGGTCGCGCGATGGGATTGCGCGGCACCAGACCCTCCGCCATGCCATCGAGTGGAGTCAAAGCCTGTTGCATCCCACCGAGGTTCGCCTCCTGAGTGACATGAGTGTCCTCGTCGGAGGCGCATCCCTGGACGCAATCCTTGCCATCGTCTCTCCGGACCCTGCCGGTCTTCCCCCTCCCTCTTCGGGGCGCTTGCCACAAGATGGGAGGGGCCTGTCGGCGACGCGGTCGGGAGTGGAAGCCCCGTCATCCGCAGACATCCTCAACCGACTGGGATCGCTCGTCGAGAACAGCCTGGTTCGTCGGCAATCGTCTCCCGACGGCGAGACGCGATTCACGATGCTCGAGACCATCCGCGCGTACGGCATGGAGTTGCTGAATGCGCGTGGAGAAACCGGCGTCATCCGCCGCCGGCATGCGTCGTACTACTCGCGTCTCGCTTCCGAGGTTGCCCCGGGAATGCGCGGGATTGTCGCCAGCCAGTTACTGAAGCGCCTTGACGCGGAATTGCCGAATGTCCGCGAGGCACTTCAATTCCTCTCGGAAACCGGCGAGGTCGCCGATGCTCTCTCCCTATTGGTGAACCTCGAGTATTTCTGGTGGCTTCAGGGATATCGTCTGGAGGGCCTGACGTGGTTGCGCCGGTTACTTGACGCGAACGGGCAGGGCATCTCCCAGACCGAAGTCGCAGGTGACCAACTCGCCAGTGCCTTGACCATGGCCGGGCACCTCTCCGCCCTGAGCGGTGATGATGTCGGGGCGGGTGGCTATCTGGCTGATGCAATCGCCTTGGCCCGCGTTCATGGTCCGGTTCGCAGCGAAACGGATGCCTTGCACCACTTGGCCGTCCTGGCCCGTGCCCGGGGTGATGATGATCGTGCCTCCGAGTACTGGATTGAGGCGTCCCACAAGGCCGGGGCCAACAAACTCATCTACCGGCAGGGCGTCTCGTCGTGGCACCTCGGGATGCTGGCGTGCGACCGTCTCGATTACGGCAGTGCCATCCAATGGCTATCGGAGGGGCGGGCGGTCTTCGAGGCAAACGCGATGCCCATTGGCCGGGCCCTTGTGCAGTTCACTGAAGGGGCGGCCGAGATGGTCGCCGGAAACCTCTGGGTGGCCCGTGGCCTGATCGAGGGTTCCATCCGCGACCTCACCACCTACGGAAGTGGCACCGGTGTGATGTATGCCATCGGCACACTTGCGGAACTGGAGTTTCTGGAAGGAAACGCTGCTCTCGCCCTGGATGCTGCCGAACGCAGCATCTATCAGATGCGACAACTTGGCCAGGAGCGAGGCATGTCCCGCAACCTGATTACCCTTGGCCATGCCGCGATAGCCATCGGTGACCACTCCCGTGCGCGCCGTGCCTACTTGGACGCCCTGCGCCGGTCACTGCCGGCCCAACGACTCCCGGCGATTGCGGCAGCCATGCTTGGAATGGCAAGCCTCACCTCGGGCACTCCGCAAGCCGACGGTCAAAAGTGGACCCTCCCGACCAGTCTGCCAACGTCGCGTACGTGCCTCGAGGCCGCACAAGTCCTCTACCGCACCGTGCGACGGCCTCTCGCACTGGTCGAACGCAAGCATGCCAAGGACACCGGGCTCTCGTTCCCTGATCCCTCTTCCGCACCCGTCGTCCCCACCCCGTCGCCCCTGAACGATGGAGATGCACTTCACTCAGGCGTACCGGTCGACGAGTATTCCCTGCCGGATCTCAAGACCGTCCTGAACCTTGCGCGATCTCTGGTCGCAACCAACGGGCAACGGGCAACCATCTAGCCGGACGTGAGCCCCGCACCCGCGAAACGAGGGAAATCGGGGCTGATGGGGTGGAATGCGATTCGGTTACACCGTGACCGTCACACCGGGAAAAGCCCGGCGCAAGCCATCCGCCCATTCCCCGAGGATGAAGGTGGCATCCGCGTCATCCTCAGGGGACGAAACGGTGGCGTGATCGCCCGAACAGGCGCCGACCCGTTCCCGGACACTCACGCACGAGAGACTGTGGCGGGACAGGATAGCCGCCCACTTCGCGTTCGCCATCATTGCATTCTGGGTGCCACAACAGGCGTCAGACGCAAAGACGGCACGGCGCGACACGATCACATTGGCGTTGACAGCCAGCGCGTCGAGGATCACCTCGGGGGTTACGGCGAGGCAGAGATGGATGCCTCGCACCTGTGTCTCCGCAACCTCCCAGTCGATCACCGCACCGCGCTGGGCAGGTGCGTCCTCGGCTTGATCGGCTCTTGATGCATCCTGATCCGGCCAATCCGGGATCCGACCGGCATCACTCCGCACCGCACCGCCTGGTTCATAGACGCTCCCCTGACCCAAGGACGCCTCGATAGGGTGTGCGTCAATCCAGGCCCGGATGTCATCAACCTGGCACCCAAGCCCAGACGATGGCCGGCGGTCGGCAACATCGTTCCGGCGGCTCAACACACCACGCACCGCATCGCCCCCGATTGCAACACTGTCATCGGGGCGGACTGAAGCATCTTCGATGGCACCGCGTTGCCAGTCCGAGGGCGGACAATCCGGGGCAGAGGAATCCGGAACCCAACGGGGTGAACGGCCAGTCTCCGGGACCTGCGGTATGGAACTGGATCGCCACTCCCTGGCGCGATCTCGGTAGTTGCTCACTATCGCCCCCCGACGATCCGGGCGCACTGACCTTGCGCACGCCTGGCAGTGCTTCAGAAGGGAAGTCACTGTGAACCGGTCGCTACGAGTGTAGCCGGGTTCAGGGTGTTCCGGGGGTAACGGCGCCACCCTTCCCCGCGGGATATCCCAGTGGTGTGCTGTGCCATCATGGTGCCGTGCCTGACGGGATGCATCCGAACCGCCCGGATCCGTCAAAACTCGCGCCTCACCTCGTCGCGGATGACTTGTCCGGGGCCACGACAGTTCTCGGGCGGGCCTCGTTTCCCGCGAACCCTGGACGCGTCATCGCGATTGACTGGTCCGGGGCCAAGCAGGGCGGTCACCGCAAGATCTGGATTGCCGAGGCCATCGACGGCGTGGTGGTGCGCCTTGAGAATGGTCGTACGCGCGAAGAGGTGTTCGACCACCTGATCACCCTCGCGTCGATCGATCAGCACTTCGTCGTCGGGTTCGACTTCGCCTTTGGCATGCCGGCGTGGTTCGCGCATGCCCGGAACATTTCCGCCATCGCCGACCTGTGGCGACATGTTGGCGCAAACGGCGAATCGTGGTTGGCATCATGCGATCCGCCGTTCTGGGGCAAACCTGGCAAGCATCGTCCTGCCGATACCCCGCATCACTTGCGTTGCACTGACCTTGCAATCGCCTCGATCGGTGGGTCACAACCCAAGTCCGTCTTCCAGGTTGGTGGTGCCGGCGCCGTGGGAACCGGGTCACTGCGGGGCATGCCCGGACTGGCCACCCTCCGCGATGCCGGGTTCTCGGTGTGGCCATTCGATCCACCCGCATGGCCTCGCGTCATCGAGATCTACCCGCGATGCTTCACGGGGCCAGTCGTGAAGAGTGACCCGCACGCGCGAGATGGGTGGCTTGCCATCCTCGCCCCCCATCGCCCCCGATTGCAAGACGCTGCGCTTGACGCTCCACCTGGCCCGACTGATCACCTCCGTATCCCATCCTTCCGGCCAGACATCCAAAGACTCGTCAGGGATTCCGAGGATGCGTTCGACGCTGCCATCTCTGCCGCAGCCATGTGGAAAGATCGCGCCAGTCTGGCCTTGCTCATCCCGACCACCGATCCCACACTCCTTCTTGAAGGGTGGATATGGGATCCGCGCCATCCGATGCCAACCGGCACACCCACCATGTGACCGCACCGCCTCCATTCCGGTTGCCACCCTGGGCAGCGTTGGCAAAGGGGATTTCAATCCGGGGCCGTGTGGCGCATTTCCTTCTGGAGGGGTGGGGAACGGTGCGGCGTGCGAGAATGGCTGGGACGCCCCGGTGCAAGGAGGCCTGCAATCCGGGGTAAAAGGGCAGGGGATGTATTGCACGGCCTGCGGAACGTCACTGCTTGCGGATGCGCGCTTCTGCACACGGTGCGGACGACCACGCGATACCCAAGCTGTCGGCACTGTGGACGATGGCAAACCACGCGAACGCGTGATTGACGTGATCCTGGACTTCAGCGGATCCAAGGGTTCGACCCGGCCAGGCGCGCCCATCGCCGAAAGCGAAGCCCAGATAACTCAAGGGGCGACGGGTTGGGGCGACGTGGTCCCCGCAAACCGCACGAACTACCGGCCCGATGGCATCGGCCTTGCCAACCCGCGCATCGTCACCGCGTCTGACCGGTACACCCCGCCCGTATCCAAGCGCGCAACCGCCGGTCAGACCATCACGGTGATGGTTGTGCTGTTGGCCCTGCTTGCATGGGCCGGCAACCTGTCGGCGACACGGAATGGTGCGCCGCGCGAGGGCCAGGCAGGAAGTGCATCCCCCCAACCGCCCGCCACCGCGGTGCCTGCACCCGTCTCCAACGAAGCCAAGGCCGAGGCCGTCGCCCTTCTGGGATCGGCCATCTACAAGGCTGAGGAAGGGAACCTCGCCCTTGCCATCGAACAGGCGAGGCAGGCACAGGAGAAATGGCCCGCCTACCCTGATGCCGCCAACTTCATCGCAGATATCACGCCCAAGGCCACGGCAACTGCCGTCGCCGTGCAAGCAAGGGCCACTGCCGTCGCGGCCGCACCGGGCGGGTCGGCTGCCGGTCTCCTCAGCGAACGTGACTCCATCGCCCGAGTCCTGCCATCGGTCGTGCACATTGCCACCACCTCAAGCGTGGGCACCGGCTACGTTGTTCGCGACAACCTCATCGCCACCAACGCCCATGTCGTCTCGACCAACTCCACCGCCGAGGTCCGTACCCAGGATGGCAAGACCCTCATCGGGCAGGTCGTCGCCCGCGACGCGAAACAGGACATCGCCCTCATCAAGGTGACAGCAAGCCGGCTTCCGGTAGTGACCCTCGCCAACTCGAAGGCACTGCGTCCCGGCGACACCCTCATGGCCGTCGGGTATGCCCTTGACCTGCGCGGGGGACCGTCGATCACCCGTGGGGTGTACTCGACCCACCGCACCATGCAGGGCGTGACCTACGTGCAAACCGATGCCCCCCTGAACCCGGGCAACAGTGGCGGCCCCCTCGTTTCCCTGAAGGGCGAGGTCGTTGGCATGAATACCATGGGACTCAAGAACGACTTCGGCACGGATGTCAGGGGTCTCTACTTCGCCGTCGCCATCGAGGCCATCCAGGCAATCGTCACTACCATCCCGAAATGAGGGGTGCCTGCCCATGAAACCACGGGTCACCGTCCTGACACTGGGGGTCGACGACCTCGAACGCGCCGTCCGCTACTACCGCGACGGTCTCGGGTTCCCGACCGAAGGGATCGTGGGTACCGAGTTCGTCCACGGTGCGGTCGCCTTCCTGGACCTCGAAGGCGGACTGAAACTTGCCCTCTTTCCCCGGGCAAGCATCGCCCACGATGCCGGCATTCCCGCCGAACCGCCCAACTGACCGGGACGCACCGAGATGACCATCGGCCACAAGGTCGCGTCCGAGACCGAGGTGGATGCCACCATGGCCCGCGCACTGGGAGCGGGTGCGGTGATCGTGAAGCCAGCGCACGCGACGTCCTGGGGAGGCTACGCCGGCTACTTCCAGGACCCTGACCGACATCTCTGGGAAGTTGCCTGGAATCCCCATTGGGGTTTACCCGGATGAAATCGCGCCGTCCCTGCCCTATGGTGTGTCAACGAGGCAGCCACGCGCAGTAGCGAAGTGCATGTAAATCACCGCCGATGGGGTGCACAACTGCTGCGTGACACCGGATTCAATGCAGCGTCCACGGAGTTGCCATCATGATCGCCAAAGATCCCAAGCTGCACATCTCCCCCCGGGTGCTCCTTCTCTTGGGACAACCGGATGGACAGATCACCCAGTTCCATAACCAACCTGCGCACTGGGCATCTCTGGGTTCCCTGCTTCGCGCCTGCGATGCCCGGTCCCGTGTGGTGACCGACGACATCCGCGTCCTGACCCCGGAAAGGCTCGCCACATTCGACATCATCGTGAACGCATCGACCGCTTTGCGTCCAAGTGACCGGGAATATTTCGCGATTCAGTCGCGCATCGATGCTGGGGTGGGCTACGTTGGCGTGCACGTCGCGAACACCGTCCACCTCACGTCGCCGAATTTCCTGCACGCGGTTGACGTGGCGCCGCCTCCGAAGAACGCCCTCTCCCCCACCATGAGTGTCCGCATCCTCTCGCAAGTGCACCCCATCACCGCTGGTCTCGAGGACTATGACCACGACGATGACGATGAGTTCTACGAGGTCACCGGCGACTTTGGCGACCGCCCGGACCTGGTCACCGTTCGCGAGGATTGCACCCTTGCCACCGCCGATGGTCACCCGATGGTCTACGTGACCACGCACGGCAATGGACGGGTCGTCTTCCTGGCATCTGGACACGACCGGCGTTCACTCGACCACCCGACCTTCCGCACCCTCTTCACGCGGACTGTCGATTGGGTCTCCCCCTGCAACCGGTAGCGAAGCATCCTTTGTTAGGGAGCGATGGGGTGGGGGATTTGCCCGGGAAACGGCCGGTGCAGATCAGGGCATCGGCCGGAACGGCGCGGTAATCAGTAACGCCCACTGCCGGTTGGCGTGGCGAGTGCGTCCGGCGTTGTGCGGCGTGTGCACCACGTTCGCCCGCCCAAGCAACGGGTCATCCAGAGGCACGGGTTCCACGTCAAAGACGTCGGCCGCCAGGGCAATCTCGTCGGCAAGCACGCGCCGGCGCACCGCCACGGTGTCACAGACCCCCGCGCGTGTCGCCCAGATCACCAAGGACCCGTGGGGCAATGCGTCCACGAGATCGGCGGTGACCAACCCGCGGGTCGCCGGGATCAGCGGCACCAGAAGGGCAAAGATCTCGGCATCGGACACCAGGCGGTCCAGATGCCACTCGCGCCGTGCCCCTGCCCGGTGGAAAGCCGGTTCCGGAGCGTGCGGATCATAGACCGACACATCTGCACCCATGGATGCACAGAATGACGCATACCGGCTACCGATGTTGCCCGCCCCGATCACCCGTACGCGCTTGCCGGCGATGGTGCCACTGGTGAAGCGGTCATCGTCCCCGAACTGGGCACCACGGTGTGCGAACGGGCGGTCACCACCACCCGGCGAGTAGTCCCAGACGCGCAGGTCGGATTGCATCGCCTGATGCAGTTGCGGGATGCGACGCAACCCAGATAGCGTTAGTGCGAGGGCATATTCGGCCACCGACTGCCCCCAGAACCCTTCGGCGGTGTGGGCGTGGTGCCGGATGCCGGACGAGGCGAAGACCGCGGCGAGATCCTCGGAGACCCCTGACCCGTATCCCGACCGGGGCGAGAGGGCTACCTCACG
>CAMDTO010000069.1 GCA_945907765.1 Thermoflexus hugenholtzii JAD2
TTGCCTCAGAACAAGGCGCTGATCACGCACAGCTTCAACCGCCCGCCATTCGGGTATGTCGACTGGTGGCCGAATAGCTTCTGGATCAACACCACGCTTGAGCCGTGGAATGACCCGTCGATCCGTTGGGCACTGAGCTACGCGATCGACCGCCAGGGCGCGATCGATGTGGCATACGAGGGTGCCGGGCAGGCGACCGAATTGCCGTACCCGGCGTACCCGGCCCTCAAGCCGTATGCCGACTCGGTGAAGGACCTCCTCGCCAAGTACCCGAACAACAAGTACGACCTCGGTGAAGTCGACAAGCGCCTCAAGGCGAAAGGCTACGCCAAGGACAGTGCAGGCTTCTGGGCGAAGGGTGGCAAGCGCCTCGTTGTCGACCTCTTCGGATGGGGGATCTGGGCGGACATCGGACCCGTCGTCGCCGAGCAGTTGCGGAAGGCGGGCTTCGAGTCGTCCTACAGCATGCCGCCGGACTGGGCCGATCAGGCCCGCCTTGGGAAACATCCCGGTGGGTGGTTCATGGGCCACGGGGCGAGCATCGCTGACCCGTACTACACCATGTTCCTGTTCACGACTGAGAACTCGATCCCGAAGACCAATACTTCGGGCGGCGGTGGCAACCAGTGGAGCCGCTGGTCCAACAAGGACTTCGACGTCATCGTGGACAAGATGAACAGCGTCCCGATGGGTGATCCGCGTGTCCTAGACCTGTTCCATGACGCGATGGAGATATGGCTCAAGGAACTGCCGAACCTGCCCTTCATCCAGTGGTTCCATCGGATCCCGATGAACACGACCTACTGGCAGGGGTGGCCGACGGTGCTCAACAGCTATTGCAACGGGGCCTTCTGGCATCTCACCTTCCCGCTGGTCCTCCACAAGCTCAAGCCCGCCCAGTAATCGACTGGTGGCGCCCTCTGGCGTCGGTGAGGGCCGGGATACCGCAATGAGCGGTCCCGGCCTTCTCCATGTCCCGGGGGTCGTCGCTTGGACGGAACGAGGTGACCCGTGCGTACCGGATATGTCGTGCAGAGAATTCTGCTGTTCTTCGCCATCATGTGGCTTGCCGCCACCATCAATTTCGTGCTTCCACGTCTCGCGACCGGACGCGATCCGATCCGGGAACAACTCATTGCGCAGTCGATGCGCGGTGGGTTCATGTCCACCTCAATGGAAGTCATGGTCAAGGAATACCGCGTAAAGTTCGGTCTTGACGAACCGCTTCCAAAGCAGTACGTCACCTACCTCTGGAATACGCTCCGGTTTGATCTCGGCAAGTCCCTGACGAACTACCCGAAGGCAGTCATGAACCTCATTGGCGAGGCGCTTCCTTGGACGCTCGGGATTGTCTCGTTTGCAATCGTGACCAGTTTCACGCTCGGAACCATCTTGGGGGCGCTCATCGCGTGGCCCAGGGCGCCACGGTTGCTGAAATTCACTGTTCCCTTCCTGCTGACGTTTTCTGCCGTGCCGTTCTACATCCTCGGGCTGATCCTGATCTACTTCTTCGCATTCCAGTTGAAGTGGTTCCCGATCGGAGGGGGCTATCCAATCGGAACCGTCCCGAGCTTCACACTCGGTTTCGTGACCAAGCTGGTCTATCACGCCATGCTTCCATCCCTCTCAATGATCCTTGCGAGCACCGGAGGGTGGGCGCTTGGAATGCGAGGCATGATGGTCACCATCCAGGGTGAGGACTACATGAACTACGCCGAAGCCAAGGGTCTGACCGATAGCCGGATCTTCTTTGGCTACGGCGTCCGGAACGCCATGCTTCCGCAGACAACAGGCTTGGCGCTGTCGCTCGGACAATTGATCGCCGGCGCCGGTCTTGTCGAGGTGGTCTTCGGATACCCAGGAATTGGTTCGCTGCTCGGTCAGTCGATCACCCAGTTCGACTACACCACCATCTACGGGATCGTGTTCTTCCTCATCGTGACCCTTGGCATCGTTCTCCTCGTCCTGGATCTTCTCTATCCCCTGATTGACCCGAGGATCAACTATGAGCAGGCATGACACGCCGAAGCGAGTGACGACGTGAAAGGCTTCCTGAACTACGTCCGGCGGAACCCGAACCTCGGGATCGGGTTCCTGATGTTCATTATCCTGTTCGTGTTTTGTGCGATCGGGTACTTCCGGTATGACCTCGCGAAGGCGGCGTATCCGCTCGCAGCGCCGGCGAACAAGCCCCCATCGTGGCAATACCCGCTCGGGACCGACAGCCAAGGGCGTGAGCTGTACGCGGTCATCGTCGCCGGCACATTCCTGACATTGCGCATTGGCGTGACCGCCGGCCTCATTGGCCTTGCGACGGGAACCGTGCTTGGGTTCATCGCCGCCTATTTCCGGGGATGGGTTGACGTGGTCATCAAGTCCCTCGTCGACATCCTGCTCACGATCCCCGGCCTGATGGTCCTCATCATCATTGCCTCGGCAACCAAGCAAGCCATGAGCATCACGCTTCTGGCGCTGATCATTGCCAGCCTTGCGTGGATGGGCCCCACGAGAACCATCCGTGCGCAGGTCCTGTCCCTTCGTGAACGGCCGTTCCTGCAAGCCGCGCGTCTCTCAGGCATGAACAGCATCGAGATCATCTTCCTTGAACTCATGCCGAACCTGTTGCCGTATCTTGCCGCAAGCCTGGTCGGATCAGTCACCGGCGGGATATTTGCATCGATCGGTCTTGAAGCATTCGGTCTCGGCGCAATGCGCGAGCCGACGCTCGGCATGACCATCTACTGGGTCATCTACTACAGCGCCCTCCTCAAGGGGATGTGGTGGTGGGCGATGGCACCCGTCACCGTCATCATCATTATCTTCATCGGGCTCTTCAGCCTCGGTGCCGGTCTTGATGAACTGGCGAACCCGCGCACCAGGAGGGTCCTATGAGCGCAGACTCCACTGGCCGTTCTGGCGTTGCGTCGGGAACCAAGCCGGTCCTTAGTGTCACGGATTTGTGCGTCGATTACTACACGGATGCGGGGCGTCTGCGTGCCTGCGACCACGTGTCGTTCAACCTCTACCCTGGCCAGCGTCTTGGCCTGGTAGGCGAGTCGGGATCTGGCAAGTCGACCATCGCGCTTGCACTGATGCGCATGATCAAGCCACCGGGACGGATCTCCGGCGGACGCGTGATGGTCGGCGATGACGACCTGACCGCGATGTCAGACAACGAGATGCGCAGCGCGCGCATGCGCCTGATCGGCATGGTGCCACAGGCCGCCATGAGTGCGCTGAACCCGGTCATCCGGATCAGGGCGCAGATCCAGGACGTTCTGCAAGTACACGAACCAAACCTGACCTACTCGCAAGTGCAGGCGCGGATCCTCGAAGTCCTTGAAGCCGTCGAACTCCGTCCGGAGGTCGCAAGCCTCTATCCGCACGAACTGTCCGGCGGCATGAAACAGCGTGTGTGCATCGCGATTGCCGTGGCACTTCGTCCAAAGGTCATCATCGCCGACGAACCGACCAGTGCCCTCGACGTCATCGTGCAGCGCCAGGTGATGGAAACCATCGGACGCCTGCAGCGCGAGATGAACATTGCCGTGGTGCTCATCGGTCACGACATGGGGCTCATGGCTCAGTTCGTGGACCATCTCGCGGTCATGTACGCCGGGAAACTGGCGGAAATCGGACCGACACCGACCCTGTTCGCCAAACCGAACCATCCCTATACCCACATGCTCATCAGCAGCCTCCCGACCCTTGGACAGAAGGGGGTATTCCGTGGCATCCCCGGAATCACCCCGTCGCTTTTGGCGTTGCCGACGGGGTGCTACTTCCGGACGCGCTGTCCCTACGTCATGGACGTCTGTTCATCCGAGGCACCAACCCAGGTGGCCTTCGATGGCGGTCACGTTGCGTCCTGTCACCTCTCCGCAGTGCCCGGTGGACTGACCGGCAGGGTTGAGGCCGAGCGCGACGCAGAGGCCACGCTGCACTCCGCTCGCGCGGAGAAGGGCACCGGCGAGGCCGGCCCCAACAAGACCGGAGGCTTTTCATGACCGCCCTCCTTGAACTCCGCAATTGCAGCAAGGTCTACAAGAGCGGCTTTTTCTCGCCAAAGGTGACGGTTGCCCTTGACGACTTCAGCCTGACCATCGACGAAGCGAATCCGACAATCACTGCGGTCGTCGGTGAGTCGGGTTCGGGCAAGTCAACCCTCGGTTCCTTGCTCATGGGGTTCATCGGTCCAACGACGGGTCAGGTCTTCTACCGGGGCAAGGACATGACGACCCTGAGCGGGGCCGAACACTGGCAATTCCGGCAGGATGTCCAGGCGATCTTCCAGGACCCATTTGCCGCGTACAACCCCTTCTACACGGTTGACCATGTGCTGACGGTGCCAATCCGGAAGTTCGGGCTCGCACGCAACAAGGAAGAGGCCAGGGAGAAGATGGGCGATGCCCTCCGCAAGGTGGGTCTGCGCCCGGAAGAAATCCTTGGTCGCTACCCGCATCAGTTGTCGGGTGGTCAGCGCCAACGCATCATCGTCGCCCGCGCAATGCTCTTGAAGCCCAAGATCATAGTTGCTGATGAACCAGTTTCCATGGTTGACGCGTCGCTGCGCGCAACAATCCTCGAGTCAATCTATACGTTGCACAAGGAACTCGGGGTTTCAGTCCTCTACATCACGCATGACCTCACCACTGCCTATCACGTCTCCAACCAGATCGTGGTCCTCTACAAGGGATCCGTGATGGAGGGAGGCGAGGTATCGAACGTGGTGAAGCAGCCACAGCACCCGTACACCCGCCTCCTCATCGATTCGATTCCCTGGCCGGATGTCAGCCTGCAGTGGGGCAAGGAACCGGTCATCAAGGATGATGGATCAAGTCCCACGACAACGACCGGATGCAAGTTCGCATCCCGTTGCCCGCACGTCATGCCCAAATGCCGCGAAGCCGCACCAACGTTCTTCGAGGTCAATGCACAACAGGCGTCGGCGTGCTATCTCAGCGAAAGTTCGCCAGCCCTGGCCAAGTCAGACCTGCACCGAGTCTTGAACAAGGCATAGCCTGTCACTACACCTCTGAACCGAAGAGAGACGGCCCAGGCGCAAGCGCCTGGGCCGTCTTTCGTTCCCACCCGTTGTCCCGTCCGGTCACGCCGGGCGCGGGTACAGCGATGCGGCGAGCGCCTGTGCCTGGGAGACCAGACCCTCCAACTCAACAAGCCCCTTCTGCCAGAAGGACGCATCGCTGATGTCTATTCCGAGCGGTCGGAGAAGGGCCTCTGGAGTGTCGCTTCCGCCCCGGGCAAGGAGCTCAGCGAACCGGGGAACAAATGATTGGCCCTCTTGCTTGTACATTCGATACAAGGCCAAGACGAGCAGTTGCCCAAACACATAGGCGTAACAGTAGAACGGAGTATGAATGAAATGGGGAATGTAGGACCACCCCCACCGGTACCCGTCGGTCAGTGTCACCGCATCGCCGTAATACGCGTGGTTCGCCGCGATCCAGAGGTCACCAAGTTGCCGAGACGTCAGGCGACCGTCCTCCCTTGCCGAAAACACGGATTGCTCGAACCGGGTCAGGACATTCTGGCGGTAGACCGTCGCAAAACTGTCCTCGATTTTCCCCGCCAGCAGGTTCAGACGGATGCGTGGGTCAGTTTCACGTTGAACCAACCGGTCAAACACGATCATCTCACCGAATACGCTTGCCGTCTCCGCGAGGGGAAGGGTCGAGTGGTAGTTGAACAGTGTCTGCTTCCTCGAAAGCATCGCATGCAACCCATGGCCCAACTCGTGGGCCACGGTCATGACATCGCGAGGCGTGCCCGTATAACTGCACAAAATCCACGCGTGAAGCTTCGGAGTCGGGTACGAACAATAGGCGCCACCACGTTTGCCATCCCGTGGCTCGGCATCGATCCAATGTCGATCAAAGAACTCGGTTGCGAGCGCGCCAAACTGGGTGTCGATTGCCCGGTAACTCTCCAGGACAAGGTCCCGTGCGTCTCCCCACGGCATCGCTCGGGAATGCACGTCCAACGGCGCATATTGGTCGTACACCATCATCTCAGGGAGCCCCAACATTGATCCCTTGAGTTTGAAGTAGGACTGGGCGAGCGGATAACTGCCCTCGACGGCGTGCATCATGGCCTCGACCGCTGCAGCCGGAATCTCATTGCCAAGGTGTCGAAGGGTCATTGGGTCGGGATACTTCCGCAACCGGTCCATGGTGCGCTTGTCGTGCACGAGGGTGTCGTACAGGTAGGTCAGGGTTGGCCCCTGTTCCTCCAGTTTTGCGTATAGCGCATCATGGCCCCGACGGCGGGTCTCCCGGTCAGGATCGTGAAGAAGTGCCAGGGTCTGCGCCATGTTCAGCTGCCTGGCTTCGCCGTCGCGCTCGACGGCGAAGGTCAGGGACGACGTCAACTCGGTGTGAAGCCGGGCCCACGCGCTATTGCCTGTCACATCCTTCTCGTTGACGAGTTGCTCTTCGACCTCGGAGAGACGGTGGGGACTGAATAGACGCTGGCTTTCAAGATGGTGCCGATACTCAGCGAGGATTGGGTCGTCCACGATCCGACTGGCGTTTTCATCGGACACCTCAAGCCACTCGAGACCAAAGAAGAGCAGGACATTCCCGATGTGTGTCAGGCGTTCCTCAACCTTCTGGCTAAGTGATCGCGACGTCTCATCCCTGGTGTCTTCGTCGTAGCGCAAGTGCGCATACCCGCTTACGCGCCACTGGCGCTCATAGAGATCCTCAAGGGCGACAATACCTTCCAGTAGATGCTGCGGACCGGGACCGCCCGGGACGGAGATCGTGCCCCGGTAGTGCGCCGCAAACGCTTGGGCATCAGCATCCAAGGATGTCAGCGACGCCTGGATCCTGGGGTCATCCGGTCCTGCAAAAAGGTCGGAAAGATCCCACCGCACCCCCTTTGCCGATGCAGCATCGGCCGCCGAACTCCCCGCGCCGCTCTCAGGAAGCCCTCCTGGACGCTGACTTGCCATCCCCCAGGCGACGCGAACTTTTCCGGTGCTGAACATGACGTCGATCACTTTCCAGATGATGGGGGCCAGGGTCCAACCGCCAATCCGGATGGACCCGAGGCAATCAAATCTACGGAATGTCGATGGTGCAGACGGCCCGGGTGTTGGCGTCGCAGTACCACAAGGCCCCATCCAGATACGTCATTCCGTGCGGTTCTGGCCCTTCGGACGGACCATCATCCAGTCTCAGGACGCGTTCCGCAGTACCGTCCAAGCGGTACCCCGTCATTGTCCGGTGTGACGTCTCAACAACCCACAGCAGGTGTCCGTCCCACGCGATTCCATGGGGACGGTTTCCCGGTGCAGGGAACTGCCGAAGGATCGCGCCGGTCGCAGGATCGAGCTGATAGGTTGTGGCGGACGGAGGGACGGTCACCCAAAGCGTGCCATCGATCCACTCGAGACCGTGGGCACCACTCTTCTCCGACGCGCCAGGCGTCGGCAGTCTTCGTAGTTCCTGTCCATCCGCCGAGTACCGGAACAGTTCAATCGGCGTGAACGTTGACGCAATCCAGAGGGCGTCCCCGTCCCAGGTGATGCCGCTGGAGTGGCTCGTCACCGTCAAAAACTGCTTGATGGTGTGTCCCGTCGCGGGATCAAGCAAGTAGCACTCCAGATCGTGTTGATCGATGACCCAGATGCCCGCCGATGTGGCCTGCATTCCATTCGGCTGTGGACCCGGCGTGTACCAGCGGAAATGTGCGTGGACTGTCTCATCACGAACGCTCACGATATGTTCCCTCCCGATCCATGGTGATGCCTGGCGATGGATCGCCAGGCCCGACGGGTCAGACGCAAGACGCGCTACCATCCTGCCCGGTGCCGATCATCGTCGTGTGTCCCCTTCATCCGCTCGCACGCGCATGGAGATCACGACCCCGACATGCTACCCGGCACAAACGCAGGGTGAACACCGCCGGTCACCCATGAAAGTTGACTTCGAGATGAGTGCCAACATACACCAGTGGTCTGGAGAATCGGTGTACGTCCTTTCCGACGACACCGGCGCGACGGCCCACGTGATCCCGGATGTCGGGGCAAACTGCATTGCGTTTTCGACACCCGTGGGTGCCCAGCGCGCGCATCTTCTCTCCACACCGGCGTCGAGCGAAGTCCTCCGGGGTCGACCGACCTTCTGTGGCTACCCAATCTTGTCGCCCTATCCCGGGCGCCATACGACGCCCTTCTCGTGGGATGGGACGACGTACACCGTGGAGACCGTTGAGCGCCCAGGGGTCATGCTCCATGGATTTGCCGCTCGCGCAAAGTGGCAGGTTGTCGAAGCCAGTTCCGACACGCTGGTGTGCGTCCTGAACTCGGAAACCGTCCCTGATCGCGGTCTCTCCTGGCCGTTCCCGTTTACCCTCGTCGCCACCCACCGGGTGGCCTCAGGCGCGCATTCCCTGGTCCTGGAACTCACGAACCGTAGCGACTGCGAAATCCCCCATCTCCTCGGCCTTCATCCCTATTTCCCACTGCGGTTCACGACACACGACGCGTCCGAACCCGTCCTTCCCACTGCATCCGAACTCGTTGGACCTGATGCAACACGCACGCGTGAAACC
The DNA here is from genome assembly GCA_945907765.1 of Thermoflexus hugenholtzii JAD2. Taxonomy (GTDB): domain Bacteria; phylum Chloroflexota; class UBA11872; order UBA12225; family UBA12225; genus UBA12225. The sequence continues at coordinate 8,578 of CAMDTO010000069.1, forward strand.
TGTCATCCCTGGGTTCACGCCGACGACTGGTGGGAAATGGTTGCCGGACTTGGGACCGGCCGTGTTGAAGATCTGGCATCGGACGTCGGCACCCTAACCGATTTGCGCCACCCAAGGTCCGTCGCGGAACTCGAACGCACGCTCGCGTGGTCTGGTGCACCCGGTGTCATTCCACCCGGCACCGCCCCGAGGCTGCCAGTCCTCCTCTACGGTGACCGCAGTGCTCTTTCGGGTGCACGCCAAGGCCGTGCCCCTTGGGCCGCCGGCGGCATCACGAGTGGGGTTGACGACATCGCGTCAGGTATCCGCGCAACGCTTGCAACAAGCGCCGGGTTCCCTGCAAACGCGCTGTTCTGCCCGCCTGGTTTCCCCTTCGTCTCGTTGGAGCCACGTTCAGCCATGTCCAATGCGCTCGGACTACATGGCAGCCACCCCAATCTCGACACCGGGATTTTCCGGCTCGCACCGGGCGAAACCTGGCGGGCGTGGGCACACCTCTCCGCCTCGGCACTATGATGGCCCGGTCGAGGACCGGCCGGCGGGATAACCGGCCACTCTACGTTCCCGGCAAAGGAGCACTGCATATGACCACCCGCGACTCCGACGAGCAGATTGCGCAGAACCTGAAGCATGGATCCGTCGCAACCCTGACCCACTGGCTCAACACGCGTGGGTACCGGAACGCCTTCATCGGCGGGCTACTTTCAGTCAACCCAGGCATTCGCATGGCCGGACCAGCGCGCACGATCCGGTTCGTCCCCGCGCGCCCGGACCTCGCCGAGATGTGGCCCGATCGCGAAACCAACCCTCACCGCAAATGTGTTGAACACATCGGCGCCGGGGAAGTCCTGGTCGTGGATGCTGGAGGCAACGCCGAAGGTGGCGTCTTTGGCGACATCATGACCGCTCGCCTGCGTGGACGCAACGCCGCCGGCCTGGTGGTCGATGGAAGCTTGCGCGACATCTGGCAAATCCGGCAGATCGACTTGGCGGTCTATGCCAAGCACACGAACGCCGCCGCAATCCAGCGGGCCGTGGTTGCCGTCGAGATGGACGGGATCATCACCTGCGGTGGTGTGGCTGTTCGCCCAGGTGACTGGATTGCAGGTGACCCCGACGGTGTCGTCGTGATCCCGGCGGTCCACGTCGCCGAAGCAGCGGCCTACGCAGCCGAACACGAAGACCTCGAGATTTTCCTCCGGGAACAGGTCCTTGCGGGTGCATCACTCGCCGATGCCTATCCCCCGAACGACACCATCAAGGCGCTCTATACCGCACAGACTGGCCGACCAGCGCACTGACCCGTCAAGATGTGGCGTGGCCCCGACCTGTGACGAGGCCACGCCTGGAGCCGCCCATGGCCGACGATGACGTCGAACTCTATGCCCGGACGTATACGACGCTGCTGCGGAGCCGGAGTGACGTACGTGTCCAGGCGTTTCTGCCAGCACACATCCGCATGGGTTCAAGCCTCCATGCCCTGGCCGATCAGCCCGCGCCGGACGCAGGCGCATTCATCTACGCGATGCAACGGCTCCCACAATGCATTGCGCGGGTCGCGCGGGTCGTCTTGGGCCAGGAAGGCGACCAGTTCCGGGCAGTCCTGGGGGACCAAGTGGATCACTGGTCGCGCGTCGAAGCTCGCGCGCGACGCCGGGCGTGGCGCTGGGATGGCAATCACACCCTGACCGTCCACGTTTCATCCCCGTCAGACCTGGATGATGTCTTGCCGTGCCTCGTGGCGTATCAAGCTGAGTGGAACAAGTTGCACGCCGCCCTGACCGTCCATAAGCGAAACCATCACGTCGCCGTGGTCTTGTCCAGCCTTGACCATGGCACCGGCGAGATGATCGCCGGGTCCGTGCGCGAACTCGGTACCGTGCTGCAAATCGCGACCGATGACTGGGATCGGCTAGCCTCCTTTTTTGGCACCGGGCTTGTCGCCTGGCTCCACCTCGTGGCGAAGTCCGAGAAAGACATCACCGTCCGTCTGCTGGGTGGCTTTGACGTTGCGTACACCCGACTGGTCCGCCGATGGTGGAACCCCGTTGGGGATGTGCTTTCACAGCGCGGCATCGATGGACGGCCCCTCTACTTCGTTTCCTCAAACCTTCACGCGATTGTCAATCTCCTCTCGGGATACGTGAAGCGTCGCAGGCAAACGCTTTGGGAATTCGTCGACCAAGCTCCCGACGCGTCGGACGTTCACTCCGAGATTGCCGAACTCGGACGCCTCAGGGGACACGCAAATGCCGAGAACATCCTTTACTACACATCTCGACTGTGGCATCGCGCCGACCGCAACCCGAAAATCCGCGACGTGCGTCGCTTCGAGGAAGCATCCAGAGGGATCACGCAAGTTGATGCCTCGGGGGGCTTCGATGTCGGCGCGCAGGTAATCGAACTAAGGCGCATCCAAGCAGCGGATCTCGATCCCCGCCTCGCGAAGTTTGCACCGGTTCTGGATCGATCTGACGCCGTCGTCCTGAATGTCGACTATCCACTCGGACTTGCTTCCTACCACATCGTCCGCGAGGTGGCGACGGTGACCCCGGACCTACGAGCCATCTACGCCGTCGGAAAGGCCGCAACGCTGAATGCGGCCGTCGGCGACGTGATGCTGTCCGAAACCGTCTTCGATGAACACTCGCGGAATACCTATGCATTCCCGAATGCGTTTACGGCGGCAGCCGTGGCAACATTCCTTGAACGTGGATCCGCCCTCGACAACCAGACCGCCGTGACGGTTCGAGGCACCTTCCTGCAGAACTTCGCCTCACTTGAGCGCTACTACCGTGAGCGGCACACGGTCGTGGAGATGGAAGCCGGACCAATCCTCTCGGCGGTTTTTGAGGCAACCCGTCCGCATCGGCATCCGACCGGAGAGCGTGTCTACTTCAGGGAACTGCCATTCGACTTCGGCATCATCCACTATGCATCGGATACGCCGTACACTCAAGCACGAACATTGGGGAGTCGAGGCCTGTCTGTTGAGGGGGTCGATGCAACGTATGCGTCCGCGCTGGCGGTGGTGACCAGGATCCTGACCATCGAAGCTCAACGTCTCGGACTGTCCATTGACCCTGAACGCCCGTTCAGGCCGTAGGGGAACCCAGCGCTTGGTTGGCAAGTGCGCGCGACTGTACTCGGAGGTCACACCGGGACGGGTGGATCAACCGACCCTGAACTGACGGCCATCACGACACATGATCCTGCAGGGAACTGGAGGCGGGCGTGACGAGTTCTGACGGTGCTCCCAAGTCGGTAGGACAGGATCAGCACGGAGCTACGGACGCAGTCGCGAGTTCACCGCCGCCGGCGACGTCCCGCACGACGCAAGGTGAATCCCACGAGACTTCGCGTGTCGAGGCGCCAGGAAGTCGCGCCGACCGGTTCCTCAATGCCCAAGTGAGCGTTCTGCACTTTCATGAGCGGGTGCTCGAGGAAGCCCGTGATGTCTCCCATCCGCTGCTTGAACGCGTGAAGTTTCTCGCCATCTCCCATGCGAACCTTGACGAGTTCTTTGAGGTTCACGTGTCAGGCCTTCGAAACCAGCGTGAGGGCACCTTGATCGGCACCGCCGGTCTCTTGCCCGACGGACGGACACCCTCAGAGGCGTTGACGATGGTGGAACGTGTCGTCCGCCCGATCCTGGAAGCGCAGGATGAATGCTGGGTCCATCTCCGGAAACTCCTCAACGACAGCGGCATTCATGTCCTCGAGACCCGGGCGTTGTCGCCCGAACAGCGGGCATACACGCGTGAGTACTTCGAGCGCGAGGTCTTTCCTGTCCTGACACCGTTGGCAGTGGATCCAGGCCACCCGTTCCCGCACATTTCCCACTTGAGCCTGAACCTGGCGGTGGTCCTTGATCATCCCGAGGCCGGTGAACGATTCGCGCGGCTGAAAATCCCGCAAAACCTGCCACGGCTTGTGCATCTTCCACCGGTCAGTGAGGGTGCTGAACGCCCGGATCCGACCGTCCATCCACCCGTTTCGTTCGTGTGGCTGGAGTCGCTTATCGCCGAGCATCTTGATCTCCTGTTTCCGGGTGTTCCCGTTCGTGCAAGCTATGCCTTCCGGGTCACCCGCGACGCCGACCAGGCGATCCAGGAACACGATTCCATTGACCTTCTCGCCAGTGTGCAGGAAAGCCTTCGCGAACGCGCCTGGGGCGTCGTCGTCCGGGTTGAGACTGAACATCACCTGCCGCCAAGTCTCCGTGACCGCCTGCTTGAGGAACTCGAGGCCAGCGACGCAATTACCGACGCCCGCAGTGCGCCGTTGGGGCGCCGAGACCTGATGGCGCTCGCCTCGGTTGATCGTCCCGATCTCAAGTACCCGCCCTTTGTGCCGCGGATCCCGCCGTCACTGGCGCCAGGAGAGGACATCTTCGCGGCAATCAAGCGGCGCGACATCCTTCTTCACCACCCTTTCGATTCGTTCGCTCCGGTCGTCCAGTTCATCGAAGCCGCCGCTGCGGACCCGGATGTCCTTGCAATCAAGCAGACGCTTTACCGCGTTGGCAAGAATTCGCCCATTGTCCAGGCGCTTGTCAGGGCAAGGCAGAATGACAAGCAGGTAGCCGTCCTCGTCGAACTCAAGGCCCGCGGTGACGAGGAAAACAACATCGAGTGGGCCCAAGCACTCGAAAGCGAAGGCGTCCACGTCGCCTACGGTCTGATGGGGCTGAAGACGCACTGCAAGACCACCTTGGTTGTGCGTCGCGAACCGGACGGTTTGAGGAGATACGTCCATCTTGCGACTGGCAACTACAACGCCACCACTGCACGCATGTACACGGATATCGGCTACTTCACGTGCCGTCCTGAAATCGGTGCGGACATGACCGACCTGTTCAACACGCTCACCGGATACTCCCGCAAGGATCAGTACCGCGCCCTGCTCGTCTCACCGCGGTCCTGGCGCCGGCGCCTGGTGGAACTCATCGACAGGGAAATGTCATGGCAGGCGCGGGGCGAGGCCGGGCGCATCGTGATCAAGGTGAACGGCCTTACCGACCCGCGCATCATCGATCTTCTCTACCGCGCCTCGAACGCGGGAGTATCGATTGATCTCCTCGTCCGCAGCATGTGCTGTCTTCGGCCCGGCGTCAAGGGATTGTCTGAAAACATCCGTGTCACGAGTGTGGTGGGCCGCTTTCTCGAACACAGCCGCATCTTCTACTTCCGGAATGGTGGAAACGAAGAGACGTTTCTCGGCAGTGCGGACCTGATGCCACGCAACCTTGACCGTCGGATCGAGGTGGTCTTCCCGGTCCTTGATGAAGGTTGGCGGTCCTACCTGAGAGACCACGTGCTACGCCTGTACCTCCGGGATACCGCTCGGGCGCGGGCACTCAAACCCGATGGCTCGTACGTGCGCCTCTCACCAAAGCGGAAGGGCGAATTGTCCGTCGACGCCCAGCAAGCACTGCTCGCGGCCGCGCGTTCAGGGGCATAGCCCGCCCGCGATTGCACACGTTCCGGGACCTACGAGGCCCGAC
>CAMDTO010000070.1 GCA_945907765.1 Thermoflexus hugenholtzii JAD2
ATGGGGCAGGTGTTCGGGGTGCCGATCAGCATCGGCAGCGTCGACGCCCTTTGCCAGGCAACCGGGGAAGCCCTCGCCCCGGTGACCGCGGCGCTGGTGGCGACCCTCCCCTCGGCACCCCTGCTCCATGCGGACGAGACGCGCTGGCCTCAGGATGGACGCAATTGGTGGCTGTGGATGGTCAGGAGTGCCCAGGCCACGGTCTTCGTCCTCTCACCCAGTCGTGGTGGCCGGGTGATCCGGGAGCTGACCTTGGCGGACTACCACGGGGTGGTCACCAGCGACCGCTACGCAGGCTACAACTGGGTGGACCCAGCGTTCCGGCAGCTGTGCTGGGCACACCTCGCCCGGAACGTCGAGGGTCTCGTCACCCGTGGTGGCGACGGCACCCGCACGGGGGTGTGGGCCCGGAGCCTGATCCGCTCCCTCTTCGCCGACCGGTCAGTCTTTGTGGAGGACGGGACCTAACAGCGCCGGATACGCCAGATGCAGTCCGGGTTCGGCGACCTCCTGACCCAAGGCACCCTATCGGCTGACCTCCGGGTGCGACGGATGTGCAAAGGCATCGACTCCCTGTGGCCGGCCCTCTGGACGTATCTGGATGTCCCCGGGGTCGAGCCCACCAACAACGTGGCCGAACGAGCCATCCGGCCTGCCGTCCTGTGGCGCAAGGGGAGTTTCGGCACGCAGTCCGGGAGTGGTGCACGGTTTGCCGGCGCCATGCTGACGGTCGCGGCGACCTGCCGGATGCACGGCCTGGACCTCTTCGCCTACCTGGCCGAGGTCTGCACCGCGAGCATGGCCGACCTTGCCGTCCCCCAGCTCCTTCCCGCCCCCGCCTGACCCCAGGCTGCGCCGGACGTGGCAGGACCAGTCACCAGTTGCGCGTTCCCAACTGACCCCCGTGAACGGTTACCCACAGCCTCAGTCCGTCTCACCAAAGGGCTTGGTACCTCACCGGAAGCCCGTTACAGGCACGTTCCGTTGCCACGTAGGACCCTTGACGCTTCCCCCAAATACCCTTTAGGGTTATAAAAGATTCATGGGTCAAAAGAAAACCGGCGGCGCGGAGCTCGCCAACGATGACGCCAATACTGAACGGATAGCCGTTCCACGTGAACTGCTCATCGACTACCTCAAGGTTTTTGATGCGCTTGAACGGGCAACACACGCCCACCGCCAGTACTACCACTCAGAGGCATCACGGCTTTCCCAAGCCCTAATGAAGCAGCCATTTCCCGAGCGAAGGCTGGTGTCGCCGGCGCAGGTGCAGCTGATTATCGACCTGTCGGAACGCGGTCAGGGAACAATCGGCGAACTTGCGACCCGCCTGAAAGTCACACCATCAGCAATCAGTTTGCTGGTTGACCGGATGGAGACTCACGGCATCGTCGAGCGGGTTCGGAGCACGCAAGACCGTCGGGTCGTCCAAGTACGGCTTACCGATGTGGCCACGCAGATCTCCGCCAGCATGCTGCGTGTTGCACGCGCCCAAATGGAAGAGTTCCTCGAGTCAACGCCAAGCGATGAACGGGAGCCATTCCTTCGAAACCTCGCCAGGTTCGTGAAGACCATTGAACGGGTGGAGGACTGCATCCCGAGCGCACCATTTACGGGACCGGAAGTCACATGAGACGTGACCCGCCACTCAAACGCAGGTGTTCCGCATGGAAACGCAATACTTGTACGCCGAAGGACTGCGCACTATGACCAGCAAGACGACACCAAACCAACCAGTGAACGACCAAGATGATAGTGTGCTGGATGATTCATCCGGTGGCATCGGCGGCGGAATCACCGCGCTATCGATCCGTCGGCCATTATTCATGCTCATGGTCATCCTGTCGGTCATGATCTTTGGCCTGATCGCGTACGGACGCCTTGGGGTTGACCTGTTCCCTTCGGTCAACTTCCCAGTCGTCAGTGTCAGCATCCCGTATCCGGGCGCCAGTCCAGAGGTCGTCGAGTCACTCGTCACACGTCCGGTGGAAGATGCTGTGTCCGGACTGGCCGACCTTGACACAATCAATTCGACGTCGTCTGAAGGCGTGGCGGTCGTGATTGTCACCTTCAAGGACAAGGCAGACCCGCAGACAGTGGCCATTGAAGTCGAAAAGCGGGTCAATGGCATCCGTGGCCAGCTCCCGAATGACATCATTGCCCCGACGATCCTCAAGTTCGACTTCACCGCCGCCCCGATCATCACCCTCGGCCTAACGGGAGCCAACGTCACGCCGGCGCAGGCGTTCCGAATTGCCGACGAGTTGGTGCGTCCCAAACTGGAGACCACCAACGGTGTAGGTCAGGTCTCAATCTTTGGCGGTCAGCAGAGGGAGATCCAGGTCAAGGTTGATCCAAATCGCCTTCGTGCCTACAACCTGACCCTCGCTCAGGTTTCCCAGGCGCTCGGTTCGGAAAACATTGATGCTCCCGGTGGACGTGTGGATGACGGTTCCAGAAACCTGAATATTCGCCTCGACGCTAGATTCCGTACTGTGGATCAGATCAGGGATACGGTCGTGCAGGCGCTGCCGACCGGCGGCACCATCCGGGTGCGCGACCTTGGGGATGTCATCGACGGCTACAAGGATCAGACCTTCCTGGCCCGCGTCAATGGGAGCCCCGGCGTCGGCATTTCCATCTCAAAGCAGTCGTCTTCAAACGTGACCCAAACAGCCGCCAACGTGCGGGCAACCTTGGCGAAAATCCGGACAACCCTGCCCGAGGGTGTCCAACTCATCGGCATTCAGGACTCGTCCGAATTCATCCAGACTTCCCTGGCTGGTGTTCAGCGGACCCTGCTGGAAGCGAACATCCTTACCGGTCTTGTCCTCCTTGCATTTCTTCACTCGTGGAGGAGCACCCTGATCGTCCTGCTGGCGATCCCGACCTCGCTGATCGCCACGTTCGCCTTCATGTACTTGCAGGGGTTCACCCTAAACTTCCTGACCACCCTTGCCTTGACGCTCACCGTCGGCATCCTCGTTGACGACAGCATCGTGGTGCTCGAAAATATTTTCCAGTTCCTGAAGCGCGGTGACTCCCCCCGAGTAGCCGCTGTCCGCGGTCGCGCCGAGATCGGTTTGGCGGCGCTCGCGATCACCTTGGTAGACGTCGTCGTCTTCGCTCCGGTCGGTCTCCTTTCTGGGCAGATCGGTCAGTTCTTCCGGCAGTTCGGGTTCACCGTTGTTGCCGCGACCCTCGCCTCATTGGCAGTCAGCTTCACGCTCACTCCATTGCTTGCGTCACGGTGGCTGACAGCGGAAGACGAGCACGGGACTGGACCACTCGCGGTCTTCGGCCGATGGTGGGACCGGGGCTTCGATCGCCTGGAAAATCGGTACCGTGGAATCCTTCGTTGGTCACTAAGCCATCGCTGGGTCATCATGCTCGTGGCGGTACTGTCATTCGCCGGGGCCATTGCGATGCCGGCTACCGGTCTGGTGAAGAGCAGCTTCTTCCCGAACCAGGATCAGGGCACGTTCAATATCCTTCTCGAACTCCCCCCGGGATCCACCCTTGACGCGACTGCCACGGCGGTTGCTCAAATGGAAGCCGGGATCACCAAGCTTCCCGAGTTCAAGGCTATTTACTCAGTCATCGGGCAAGGTGAAGGCGGCACATCCCGGCAGTCACGATTCGCAAATCTCCAGGTCATTCTCGTGAGCAAGCGCGAACGTACGAAATCCGTCGAGAAGATTGCCAGTGAAGTCAAGGCCTTCGGCGAAGGTTTCCCTGGCCTGAAAGTTCGCGCAGGTGTTCCAGGGCCTGGAGGAGGCGCGGCGCAGCCGGTTAGCCTCCGCGTGTATGGTGATGATCTCAAGGTGCTCAACGGTCTGGCAGACCAGATCATCGGCAAGTTCCGCGAGACGGGCGGACTGGTTGACATCACGAATAGCGGTCAAGCGGGCGCCCCTGAATACGTAGTGACGCTCGATCGTGCGAAGGCTGCGGACCTTGGTCTCTCGGCGGGTCAGGTCGCACAGACCCTGAGGACCGCGTACGCAGGTTCTGTGGCCACAACCCTGCGTCGCGACCAGACTTCCGGAACCGCGAGTGGGATTGACGTTCGTGTCCAGCTGACGGATGACACTCGAAAGGACATCACCCTTCTCCAGCAGGTGCCCCTCATCAGCCCTGCAAAGGGCGGGCAAGTGTACCTCGGCCAAATTGCGACCGTCGTTCCAGCTGCCGGTCCATCGCAGATCCAGCGCACCGACCGGCAGCGCGCGCTCACCATCGGCGCCAACATCGCTGCCGGGCTGATCCTGAGCGATGTCACCAAGCAGGTCAACGCGGCAATCGCGTCAGTCGAAGTGCCTGCGGGCTACCGGATCAAGATCGGCGGACAGGCTGACCAGCAGAACAACACGTTTACTGAATTCGGCAACGCACTGCTGCTCTCGATCGCACTCGTCTACATCCTCCTTGTCGCACTCTACGAGTCTCTCCTCTATCCGTTGATCGTCATCGCGGCCCTGCCACTCGCACTTGTCGGCGCGATGACCGGTCTTGCAGTGGGTCAGGAAACTCTGAATACCTTTTCACTGATTGGAATCATCGCTCTCGTCGGCCTCGTCGGGAAGAACTCGATCCTTGTGATCGACTACACCAACACGCTTCGTCGAGAACAAGGGATGGGACGATTTGACGCGCTCATGGAAGCGGGTCCACGACGGCTCCGTCCGATCCTCATGACCTCAGCAGCACTGATCTTCGCGCAGATCCCGCTGATGCTCAAGATTGAGGACGGCGCGGAGGTGCAGGCACCGATTGGCTGGGTCATTTTCGGCGGAATGATCAGTTCCACCATTCTCGCCCTCGTCTTCGTCCCCACTCTGTACACACTCGTCGACGACTTCCAGAACTGGATCTTGCGGGGGTTCAAGCGCGACCGGTCGCGTGGGCCCAAGGAGAAGGACATGAACGGATCGGGTTCCTCGGCATCGGGCAGCAACGAAGAAATCGTTGCGCGTCCCGCCGCGGAGAAGGTTGGCGTAGGCGCCACCGTCTCGCGAATCGCCAGTACTGGCACAACCCTCGCAGTCGCGATTGTGACTGTTGGGGGCCTGTTCCTCAGCGCGTGCGGTGCGCAACCAGACACCGCCAAAGCCGCCCCAGTTGCGCCACCGCTCAACGTGGCGGTCGTAGACGCTCGCAAGGAGACGGTTCGTGCAGCCGTGACCAGCAGTGGCGCGGTTGAGGCGACTGATCAGGTCTCAGTCAGCGCCAAGGTTTCAGGACGTGTCACCCGTCTTGACGCCGAGGTCGGCCAGAATGTGAAAGCCGGGCAGCTGATCGCTGAACTTGATCGCGTGATCATCGAGGCCCAGGTTGCCCAAGCCGAAGCAGGACTGATGGGTGCGCAGGTCCGCTTGGGCCAACTCGAACGGGGACCGCGCGCGGACGATGTCGCAGTAGCAGCCGCGCAGCGCACCGCTGCCGAGAAGCAGGCCGATGCGGTCGCGTCCCAGGCGTCTTTCGCCGAACAGTCGCTGACCACGTTTGATGCCCAGATTGACGCTGCAAACAACCAGGCCATTGCTTCCAAGGCGTCAGCACAGGCAGCAAAGACCCAGTCCCAGGCCGCTCGTGCCCAGGCCAGCGGTGCGCGCAATCAGGCAAACGCCGCGCGCGCGCAGGCAAACGCCTCCAAGGTTCGCCTTGACCAATTGAAGAACCCACGCCCCGAGGACCTCGCGCTCCTTGAAAGCCAGGTCGAGACCGCCAAGATTCGCCTTTCCCAGGCTTCCCAGCGCGACGAGGAAATCCGCGTTGTGCAGGCACAGGTCGAAGCCGCCCGCCTCGCCCTTCAGCAGGCGCAGGATCCGGCCCGCCCTGAGCAGCTCCGCGCCGCTCAGGCACAGCTGGACGTCGCCAAGGCAACCCTCTCTAACCTCACTGAAGCCCCGGTTCGCGCCGAGGATCTCGAATCGATCAGATTGGCATACGAAAGCGCCGATAAGGCATATGAATCTTCCGGTGACAGCCTGCGCATCACTGAGAAGGCGTACGACGCGGCCAAGCGCAGCCGGTCGACCTACGGCCCAACTGTTGTGTCCGACTCGGTCCTCGCACAGGCCGAAGGCGGTGTAGTTGCCGCTCAGGCAAATATCGAGCAGGCCCGTATCCGCCGCGACACTGCCCGGGAGACCTACAACAAGGCCCAGGCTGGGGCTACCGGATGGGATCTCCGCAAGACCCAACTGGCCGTGGATGCCGCCCAGGCCACCCTTGACCTGACCCGCAATCCTGACCCGGTGCGCGTCAAGAACGCTCAACTGGCCCTCGAACAGGCCCAACTCAATCTCGAACTCCGCCAGCGTCAGGTTGGATTCGACCTCCAGACCGCCAAAGAAGGCCTGAAGGTTGCCGAGAACCAGCGCGCCAAGGTTGTCAACCCTGGAGAGTTCGACATCAAGTCGCTCGAAGAGGCTTCCAAGGCCGCTGAGGCGCAGGCACTCGGGGCGGAGGCTTCTGCCCAAGCCGCCGAAGCCAGCGCCGACGCCTCGGCAATCCAGGCAGAGGCTGCCTCTTCACAGGCCGGCGCCGCTGCCGCTCAGGTCAACGCTCTTCTGTCACAGCGCACTGGGGCTGAATTCCAGATAGCAGGTGCCCGCAGTCAGGCCGACGGGGCGCGCGCAACCGCCGACCAGGCGGCTAGTGCGTACAAGTTGCGTGCGAACCCTTACACAGAGGACGACCTCAAGACCGCTCGTGTCGGTGTGGCACAGGCCGAGGCGGCCGTCCGCCTCGGCCAAGCCAATCTTGCCGAAACGTACGTCTACGCGCCAATCGATGGCGTGATTACCGCCCGGAACACCTCCATCGGATCACTGCTCAATCCGGGCCAACCAGTCGTCACCATCATTTCATCTGCCATCGAAATCACGGTCCCTGTTGAGGAAGCGAAGGTCGGTTCCGTCAAAGAAGGCCAAGCCGTGACGATGACCTCTCCCGCCCTTCCCGGAGTTTCGCTCGAAGGGAAGATCAACGCTGTCACTCCATCGGGTGACACCCGTAACCGTTCGTTCACCGCCCGCGTCCGCCTGGTGAAGCCCGACAGCCGACTGCGTCCGGGCATGTTCGTCAACACATCCATTGCCACCGAGGAGCGAGCGAACGCCATCGTGGTGAACCGCGAGGCCATCATCCTGACCAACGGCAAGAGCCAACTCTTCATAGTTGGAGCTGGCAACAAGGTTGAGAGCAAGGCCATCAAGGTGGGAATCTCCACGGGCAGCCTCGTGGAGGTTCTCGAAGGCGTGAGCGCCGGCGACAAGGTCATTGTCACGGGGGTCGAGGACCTCCGGGACGGACAGGTGGTCACCCCGGTATCGAAGTAGGGACCTCTCCAGATCAGCAAACCGAAGGCCCGGTCATGCGTGACCGCGCCTTCGGCATTTCAAGCGTCCGCAGGGTCACCGTCCGGTGACGCAAGCAGATAGATGCCAAGAGCGGCCAAGGCCAAGAGCGCGGACAGGACAACGGGCCCGCCGTGCCTGCCGACAAATGCCACGACGACACTTGCGGTAACCAACACCCCGATGGCCCAATTGGCAATCTGTCTCATCGTGAACACGGCAACCAACTGCTCGGGATTGGCCTCGCCGTCTCGCAAGGGTTCACTTGTTTCGGGAGTGCGATCATCCAACGTCATGCCAGTCCTATCAGGATGAACGCCACGGCGCCGGCATTGGTCACGTAATACTGGGCAAGGCACGCACCCGGAGGCCCCTCGGCGCGTGAACTCCGGTAGTCTGCAGCACTCAGCACACGTGCCAACGACACGCTATCGAACCGTTCACGAGGCCCCGCCTCGCGATCGCCAACGACAAACGCCTCTACTCCTTGAAAAACCGCGTCGGTAGGCAACCACGACCGTGCAACAGTCCCGGCTTCGGCAATCGTCCAGTCATCCGGTTCGACATCGACCGCATTCGAACTCTGCCTTTCACGACCAACTGAGACCTGGCGCACACGTCCCCCTGGAAGGACATCGGCCACGATCCGACCCGGAGGCATCGTCCACGCCAGGCGGAGTTCTCCCCGGTCTCCAGTCGCCTGGAGTGGCGCATGGCCGGAAGCGCGTTGTTCCCACGTCGCAAGCAATCCACCGATGCGCCCGCTCAGCGTTGCAGGTTCAGCAAATGGCATGCCTTCAACGGCAATGCCCAATCCAATCCCGGCAATGCCACTCCCAGCAACGATCCCGGCTGTCACAAGGCCGTCACGTCGCGACCACCTGCCCGGTCGCATGGCTTCAGGCATGGGCCCCACCCTCAAAGTCAGTCGCCCCAATCAGGCCGATGACTTGACGCGATGCCACGTCAACTGATGGGTCAAGATTGGTCGCCTTCATGAACTTCATTGTCATGCCGGCCTTCGCCAGGGGATGAGACCCGACCACGTCGCAAAGGTAGACGACATCGAGGCCCGTACCGTCTGATCGCCGGGCCGAGACCGGGCGCCACTTGTCTGCCTCGATACCGTGCGTGCTTTCCAGGTGTTCTCGCAATCGCGACTGCGGTTGGTCAAAACGCCCTAATGAAACTCCCGGCAAGGACCACTTGCCAGATGGATCAGCCACCAACAGGATGGCACCGTCGCAGCCTCGGACGATACCCACCGCACGAACGGCAACCTTCTCATTGAGAAGCCACATCGTGCGAACTCGTACACGTTCGGCCAAGACCCGCGTCCAGACCCACGCAACCGCACAAACCGCCACTCGGACTATGAAGGCCAAGGAGCGCAACTCGGCGATTCGGATGCCGTCAGAAACTCGTCGACAGTGGCAGGGTACGACCATCCCGGGCCGCTACCGGGCAGGCGTTCATGATTTCAAGAACGTGGCGAGCATGAGCCGCCGTGAGGACGGGTTCGCGTCCCTCACGGATCGCCCCGACCAGATCCTCAACCCCAATAGCCTGCTTGGCCCGGTCAAGCCGTGTCATCGGGGACATCCAGCCTCGCACACCGTGGTCCGCATCATCCAGATAGATCTCGAATGGGGGACCACCGGCACGATCTCCACCCGGACTCCCGACGGAAAGCGATCCCTTGCTTCCGAAGATCTCCATCGATGGACCACTCGCCGCCTTCACGCAGTAACTGCTGTCCACAACTGCGAAGGTCGCGTTTCCAAAGTCCAGCGTGATGAGGTAGTTGTCCGGCACACCCGTGTGGATCTCCTTGCCGTCAAAGGCACCGGACCGAACGGTCCGGACGGCCTCCGAGATGCCCGCCAGGCAATTCACCGCCCGAGCAGGTCCTAGGATCCCAGTGATCATTGTCAATCCATGCACCCCCATGTCGAGCAGCGGACCCGCACCTTCTTGATGGAACCAGGACGGGTCATGGTCGCGATACTGGAAGTACTCCGGCCCACCATGAGATGACCGAACGCGTGCGAGTGACACCTTCCCTAGGGCACCCGAACCGACAAGGCGTCGCATCTCCCGCATTTCAGGCCGCAGCATGTGAATTGGCGACGCAGAAATGTGGAGACCGCGCGCAGTGGCCTCGGCCATCAAGGTGGAAACCTCCTCGACCGTCGAGGCAAGCGGCTTCTGGGAATAGACGTGGAGGCCAGCCTTCAAGGCTGCAAGGTTGACCGAAAAATGCGCCGGAATGCTAGCCAGATCAACAAGCGCGTCGACCTTTTCAGCCTGTGCAAATGCAATCAGCTTGTCAACATCAGTGAAGACGTGGCGAACACCAAACCTCGCCGCCTGGGTCGTCGCCCAATCCGCCCGGACGTCGCACACGGCAACGATCTCGACACCCGACATTTGGGCGATCTGAGGCAGGTACTGATCGACCGCAATGCCACCCAGACCAACGATCACCAGACGGACGTTTCGCACTGCATTCTCTGTCATCGATCGCTCCTCATTCAACTGTGTCACAACCGAGTCACTGTGTCAGGAAAGTTCCGGAACGACGTGCAACGGTCGCTCTCCCCGGTGAACCCGGAGAACCTCGTCAAGGCACATCGCTGCCGACCGTGTCTGCGCCTCGATCGCCGCACCGGCGCAGTGGGACGTAGGGATGACTTTCGGGTGGGCGATCAATGCTGACTGTGCAGCGGTTGGTGGCTCATCGCTGAAGACGTCCAGCGCTACTCCGGCCACGTGCCCCGTGACAAGAGCGTCAAGCAGGGCATGTTCATCCACAAGCTCGCCCCGGGCCGTGTTGATGATGCAGACGCCCGGACGGGCCTGTGCGAGCGATGAGGAATTGATCAAATGCCGGGTACCTGCCGTTGCTGGCGCGTGCAGGGTGACCACGTGACTAGCCGCCATCAATTCATCAAGCGAAACGTAGGTGACGCCAGCTTGCGTTGCCCAATCATGATTGGGAAAGAGATCGTAGGCAACCAGCTTCAGTCCAAAACCTACCGCCCGGGCTGCAACTTCACGACCCACGCGGCCCGTTCCCACGATCCCGAGCGTCTTGCCCCGAAGCTCGAACCCCGGAAACCGTGCCCATGTGCCATTCCTGGTCGCATTGGCCGTTTCAGTGACACGCCTCGCAAGATCGAGCATGAGGCCGAACGTGTAGTCGGCGACCGCATCATGGTTCGAACCGACGGTACTCGTCACCCAAACGCCGTGGGCTCGCGCCGCCGCAAGGTCAATCGAGTCGTAACCTACCCCGGACCGTGCAATGAGTTTCAAGGTGGGCGAGGCTGCCGCAATCACCGCTGCCGTGTATGGGTCGGGCATCGAAACCGAGGCAATGCACCCTGGCAGTTGCTCAAGCAATTCCATCTCGGTGAGGGTCACCGCCTTCGTATCCGGGATGACCAGTTCAATCCCGGCTTCGCGCAACCGGTCGGCGTACTCGGGTAGCACCAGACGCACATTTCGCGCCGTAGCAAGGACACGTGCCGACATGGATGGGTTCAGCCTCTCAATGAAGGGTCACCACACGAACCGTGTCGGCGCCGTTCGCGAGTATATCCCCGTCCGGATTGCCAGCACGGTTGACGGCACGGTTGACGGCACGGTTGACGGCACGGTTGACGGCGACATGGTCACCATGACACCCTCAGTCCATCATGATTGTTGAAGTTGTCCGCCTCCGCGCCAAAGCCGATCAGGCTGACGCGCTTCGGGAGGGCCTCCAAGCCGCCCGTGCCGTGATCTCACAGGCTGATGGGTACCTCGACAGCACATTCCAACAAGGGCTCGAAAACCCCTTGTCCTTTCTGTTGACCATTCGGTGGACCAACGTTGACGCGCATATGGTCGGGTTCCGAGGCGGTCCCCTCTTCCCCGTCTGGCGCAGCCACTTCGTCCACACACTTGACGGTGCGCCGGAAATGAGCCACTACACAATTTTCGCTGGGTCGTGAATCGCTCCTACCAGGCACCCCTCACCTCGCCCTGAGAGACAACTTTCGCAACTTGGCACCCCGTACGAACACCAAGGTAGGTAGCCCACGAATGGCCAAAGCAGTCCCGGGGGCAACCCTGCCAGTTCTCCGCTTTTCCGGAGGCCATACCGCCCTCGGACGCACGATGGGCGCGTATCGCCGCCGGCAAATCGTGAGTGCCGTCGAAATCGCCCACGAGGTCCTGACGTCCGAAGGAACTGATGACGCGACCCTTCGGGCTCAGATCGAACCGTATTTGGAGTTCGCTGAACGGCACACACCGGGTGCACTCCGCGAACTCGAAGGGTTGGCGTTGGGTGCCGATGTCCCATTCGACACACTCTTTCGCCTGAACTGCTTTGAATCGCGTCCCCCAGGCTCGGCATTCCTGTGGTCACGCCCCGACCGACCGGCACCCGACGCCGTCGCGTCTCTCGATCCGGATATTGCAGACACGGGCGTCCCTCGTTCCCTTGAGGAAGGCGCTGCCTCCGAAACCGATGCCGCTCCCGGTGGCTGCACGAGCATCGCCAGCCGAAGCAACCAGGGTGTCGTGGTCGGTCACACCGAGGACTCTTCGCCCGAGAACCTCGATGGCATCTATCTCCTGGACGCCACCGTCCTCAGCGAAGGCAGCAAGGTAGCAAACCGCTTTTCCGCATTGAACTACGCCATGTCCCTTGCCGGGTGCGCCGCCGCAGTCAATGGTCACGGCTTGATGATCATGATCGATGCCCTCCCGGACCCGGATCGCCGCCATGGGGTCCCGAGAAGTTGCGTGTCCCGCGTCCTTCTGGATCAACCGTCGATTGATGAGGCAATCGACTTGCTTCACCAAATGCCTCGCGGTGGTGGGTGGAACTACTTCATGGTGCAGGGCCACCGGATCGTCAATGTTGAGACAACGGCCACAACCGTGATCGTCAACGACGCCACGCTCGGCGGCGTGTACGCCCATAGCAATCACTACCTGACGCCAGAAATTGCGGAACGGGCCGGACACCCCCGCCCGAACTCAATCGCACGCCTTGGGAGGGCCCAGGAACTTGTGCGCCAAGCAATGCACGTGCAAGACATGATTTCGACCCTGTCTGACCGGTCTGGGTTCCCCGACAGTATCTGTCGCGAACGCACCATTGCCGCGTGGGTAGCCGACACCGGCGCGCGAACCGTCAAAGTCTGCTGGGGCGAGCCAGAAGACGCGACCTGGACGACGTTCTCGTACTGACCCCGTCGACCCTGATCGCCTACTGCGCGGGTGCGACAAGCCGAACCGTCGAGACACGCCGGTTCACCATCGCTACCCACGGGGTGACAAAGAGGGCTAGGCAACCGAACGCAAGGAACGGAGTGACGGTTTCCGCCCCGAAGACCTCGGCCAACTGACCGCTCCCAACCTCGCCCACCACGACGCCAAGCGAATACGCCGCGTAGAACACACCGTACGCCATGCCTCGTTCCGCAGGGGAGGTGTGGTCAGCAATGTACGACGTGACTGCCGGAAAGAGTAGCCCGAACCCGCTCCCGAAAAGAGCCATCGCGCCGTAGACCCCCGCAGTGGTGGCGGTCACCGCCAATGCAAGCAAACTGACACCTATGAGCGACAACCCGCCAGCAAGTGGAAGAAGCCGTCCGAACCTGTTCACCAGCCACGGCGACGGTCTCGCGAAAAGCGCTAGCGACACAAGCGCGTACACGCTGAAGGCTGTCCCGCGAACACTCGCGGATGCCCCGCGAGATTCGAGTAGCAGTGGCAAGTGAACGACCAGCGTGCCTATTCCAGCGGTCCATGCAAGACATGCGACGTTAGCGACGATCAGTTGGGGTCGGCTCATGATTGCGCCAAGTGACACCCTCGCTGCCGTAGCGACATGCTCACCTGGGTCAGCCGACACCTCGACGTTCCTGCCAAGGAAAGCCACGAGTGCACTTGCTGCGAGCATCAGACCCGCAACCGCCTGGAAAACCGCAACCGACCCGAATGCTGTCCCAGCGATGCCTGCGACCACCGGTCCGATCACGGCGGCAATCGCGATGAACGCACCCGCAGTACCCATGGCCTGTGCGCGACGGGCAGGAACTACGCTGTCACTCAGCAACGTGAAGGCACCTGGCGAAAGGACCGCCTGACCAAGCCCATGCAAGGCGCGCACTGCCCCAAACTGCCAGGGTTCGGACACCACGCCGTAGAGTGCCAAGGCAATGGCAGAGGCTAGTAGGCCTCCAACAAGGGTTCGCTGCCGGCCCATTCCACTCAGAACGAACCCGGCTGCAAGGTTCCCAACGAGGTTTGCCGCATCGTACGTGGCAACGGTCACCGCAGCGACCAAAGGATCCGCACCAAGTTGCCGGGCGAACGGTGCCACGATCGGGAACTGGCAGAAAAGGTCAAAAAAGGCGACAAAGACCACCAGCCGTGCGACACCAGACCCAGACATTTCGGGGAAAGTGTACGGGAGGGTCCCGCTCAGAGGGTCCCCCGAAGGCGACCCTCAGCGGTCATGCAGGAACAATGCCGAACACCACACCAACCCTCAAACCGGG
>CAMDTO010000071.1 GCA_945907765.1 Thermoflexus hugenholtzii JAD2
GACCTGGGCGACCTGTCCGTACCGATCGTTCCTCAAGGATGTGCTGCGGGTCACGCCAACCCGGATCCCGGCCGACACCTGGGGGGTCGATCCGATGGTCCGCGGGACCGCAGTCCATGAGGTTCTTGAAAAGTGGTACCGGGAACTCCGGGGACGCGAACGGCTGCATGCTGATCGCCTGCCAGATGCGTCGGACCTCGCAATACTCGACACCATCGCATCGACGGTGATCGCGAATCTCGAAGGTGCGGGCGCTGCAGGGTATCCGGTGGTCTGGCGGGCGTCGCGTGCAGTGTTGGTCGCCGAACTGCGCGAGTTCGCCATTGCGGACGGAGCCCACCGGGTGAAGACCGGCCTTGTGCCGGTGCATTTCGAACAGTGGTTCGGGAAGGAATCGCGCCGACGCCCCACCGTTTCCGGCGCAGCCCTGTGGCCCGAGATCACCATTACGGTTGACGTCCCCGAGGACATCGAAGCCGGCACCCATTTAATTCATGGAGGACAAGCCGTGCACGATGATGACGGCCCTGACGCAGCAGGTCAGGCGGGCATTGTGACCAAGGCAGTGCCGGTGTCATTCCGTGGTGCCATCGACCGCGTTGATTGCTCGACCGATGGTCGCCGTGCGTGGGTAATCGACTACAAGACCGGATCCCCGGATCGATTCAAGAAACTTTCAACCGATCCAGTCCTGTCGGGCAAGGCGGTGCAACTCGCCCTGTACCGCTACGTCGCCAGTCAAATGCTTGGCTCTGCCGAAGTCGGTGCGTCGTACCGCTTCGTCTCGGGTCGCGGTGCGGGAACCGAACACTCGGTTGTTGACATCGCACGTGCCGACCAGCGTTTGCAGGAAGTCGTCACCGTGGTTGCGACCGGGATGGTCCACGGCGCCTTTCCGCAGGTGCCTGGGAAGGACGAGGAACATTGCCGCATCTGCGATTTCCGCATGGTGTGTCCCGGCAACCTTGAGGCGGTCCGTGGGCGTACCAGACAGACATCAGGCGGTGGGATACACGATCACCTTGCGCCGAAAGCCGATCGTACCGGTCACAGTTCCGAGGACGAGAGTTCGGACGAAGGGGAAGAGGAGTGAGTGACGGCACACCAGCGCCATTGTTCGATGCTCCGGCGAGGCACCGCCTCGTCACCGACCTCGATACGACATTCGTTGTCGATGCCGGGGCAGGGACCGGCAAGACGCATACCCTGGTCGCGCGGATCGTATCGCTCGTCGCGAATGATCGGCTGCAGATCGGCGCATTGGCTGCGATCACGTTCACCGAAGCCGCCGCTGCCGAACTGCGCGACCGAATCCGTGGCGGTCTGGACCGGGAGGCGACAAACCCGGGGGCGTCCGACCTGTCACGTGAGCGCTGCGGTATCGCGTCCGGTGCAATTGATGAATCCTCGATCCAGACAATCCATGCCTTCTGTGGCACCTTGCTCCGGACGTTTCCCCTTGAGGCGTCACTTCCCCCTGGGTTCACCACGTGGGACACGCTGGACGAATCGCGTGCGTTTGATGAGACGTTCCGTGCCTGGCTCCGGGATGAGCCCGAACCCGGGACTTTGCTGGAGGCTGATCTCGCCTACGCCCTGCGTCTCGGCCTGAACCCAGAGGACTTGCGTGCGCTTGCATCGCACTATGCCGAAGTCCCGGTTCCAGGACCAACGCTGCCCCAGACGATCCACGGGGCTGGCGCACACCCGGATCTGGAAAATGGGACGGTCCATCCACCCGCCAGGGATGCTCCGGCAGGTGTGAGCGGGAACGCGATCGAGGCGGTCGTGAGGGAAGTCCTTGGCACCTTCGACGCAATCGATGCCCTGCTTCCCCGCGCCCGCAAGGGTGACGAGGATCGCCTCGTGCGTACGGTCGACGGGTTTGCGTCCGACCGGCGACGACTCCAGTACGCGCTTTTGAACCCGGATGCGGACGGCGTTGGACAGACCTTGGCCCTCACAGCACTGGTGCGACGCAAGGTGTCCGGTGCCAGCAAGGGATCTCAGGCCGACTGGGATGCGTCGGGCCTGGACGAGAACCCTGTGGTCAGCATTCGCCAGCGACTTGAATCGATTGATGAACTTGCACGAATGACCGTCGCACAAGTCCGGGACAAGGCGTTGCGTCGGGTCCTGTTCCACGTGGATGCCTTTATCCGGGGTGAGGCAGACCGGCGCCGGGCTGCTGGCGTGACGACGTTCCAGGACCTGCTGACGCGGGCGCGAGACCTCCTGCGCGACAACCCCGAGGTGCGCCGTCGTGCCCACTCCCGATGGCAGAGGCTGTTCGTCGACGAGTTCCAGGACACCGATCCGCTTCAGGCCGAGATTGCGTGGTTCCTGTGCGCCGATCCCGAACACGCCGAGGTGACCGATTGGCGGGCGTTGCGGATTGTGCCGGGACGACTCTTCATCGTGGGTGACCCCAAGCAGTCGATCTACCGCTTCCGCCGCGCCGACATTGCTGTGTACAACGAGGTGTACGAGCAACTCGCGCCGAAGAGCGGTGGCGTGCGCATCGAGCTCGTCCAGAACTTCCGGAGCCTGGCGCCGGTCCTTGCATGGGCGAACGACGAGTTCGGGACCGCCATGAAGGGCGCGCCGGGTATCCAGGCCACATACATCCCGTTGGTCGCGCATGAGGATCCGGCGCTTGGTCAAGGCGAAGCGCATTTGCCCCAGGGACCATCGAAAGCGTTTGACGCGGTTCGGGGGTCGATTGCCCCCGGCGTTACCTGGCGTCTCGGGACCATCGTCGAGAAACCGGTGTCACGGGTCCGGGGAACCGAGGCTGCCGACCTTGGCCGGGCCATCAGGCAGATCATCGATGGTGGCTGGCTCATCCGCGACCGCGAGACGAAGCAGTTGCGCCCGGCGAGGTTCCGCGACGTCTGCATTCTGATGGCGACCCGGACCGGGCTCCAACATATCGAGGTCGGGTTGACGGCCGCTGATGTCCCATACCGTGGCGTCGGAGGGGCACTCGTCGCGGCGACGGCCGAGATCCGTGACCTGATCGCGTGTCTACGGGCAATCCATGACCCCTCAGACCAAGTGGCGACAGTCGCGGCACTCCGTTCTTCGGCGTACGCGTGCACCGATGTCGACTTACTGTCGTGGGTGGACGCGAGGGGGCGTTTTGACTACCGGACCGGACCTCTGGGAAGAGATGCGGCGGTTGCTTCGCCGGTTGCCGACGGCCTTGCATCGCTGCACGCGCTTCATCTCGCGAGGACCGGCCGGAGTGCGGCCATGACCGTCGAGGCGCTCGCACATGAGCGCATGCTGGTGGTCGGGACCTTCCTCCACCGGCAACCGCGGGAGGCTTGGCGCCGGGTGCGTCTGGTGGTGTCCCAGGCGCGGACGCTCGCGAATGCCGGTCTGCCAACCCTGCGCGACCTGGTTGAGTGGTTCGACGAGCTTCTTGAAAAGCGTGCTGACACCACGGCGCAACCTCCCGAAGGGGACGAGGACGCGGTCCGGCTGATGACGGTCCACGGGGCTAAAGGGCTCGAGTTCCCCATCGTGTTCCTGACTGGCCTCGATGGTCGGCAGCGGTCAGCCGGGTCGCGTGTCGATGTTGCAGTCCCTGTGGACTTTGCGCTACCCCAGAAGGACGAGGGGGAACGTAAGGCCCGGTCCCGTAGCGTTGGGCAGGCGGACATCGAGGCGCGGTGCGGGGATTTCCATACCCTTGGATACGCCGAGTACGGTGAGCGTGAGAAACGACTTCTCGAAGCTGAACGGATCCGGCTGGAATACGTGGCCGCGACACGCGCCTGCGACCATCTGATCCTGTTGCTGCACCGTCGCGCCCCCGCAAAGTCGGAGGGAAAGTCAGCGCTGACGGCTGCCTCTCGCATCGCCGCGCGTCTTGACCGTGCGGACGCGCCTTCCCCGCAGCTTGCCGTGCCCTTCGTCTGGCAAGACAGCGCGCCGGCTGAGAGGCCTGTGTCCTTAACGCCGGCCCTCGACACCCTTGAACCGTGGGAGCGCGTTGGGAGCGCGCTCGACTGGATCACTGACGAGGGTGAGTGGTTGCGCGCTCGCGTCGAGTGCATCAGTGACGCGTCACGTCGTGCGGTCGTGACGCCCAGCCGCTTGCGGCGTGATCACGCAAGGCCTGCGAACGGTTCCGGTCGTGCCGATACCGATCGGGCCGGTCCGCCATCCGAACCCGACGAGAGCGACCTGGTGCGGGAAACTCCCGGAGGTGATCCGACCGAAGACGCCAGTGAGAGTGCGGACATGCGCACCCGCGCCCAAGCCAGAGGAACCATCGTCCACCAAGTCCTCGAGCGGATCAACCTTGTCACGCTCGAGAACATCGACCAGCTCGTGGCTGAATGCATCGATGACAAGAAGCGACAACCGCTCGTTCGTGACCTGGTCAAGGGTGAGGCGTCACGGATCATCACGCTTGTCCGCAATGCGGCCAGCAGCCCATTCGTCACGAAGGCAGTCACTTCGGGGCGTCTCTGGCGCGAACTTCCGCTCGGCGCATCGGTTGACGGCGTGACCATCTCCGGGGTCATTGACCTGCTCCACGAGGCGCCTGACGGATCACTCGCCATCGCGGACTTCAAGACGGACGTTGTCGGAAGTAAGGGCGAAGCCTTGGCGACGGCGAGTGCGTACGAGGCACCAGGAGGCGCATACGCGCTCGCATTGGAGGCGATTACCGGGCGCCCGGTATCGTCGGTGTCGTTCATCTTCGCGCACCTGCACGACGGCCACACCGTGACGTACCAGGGAGATGAGCTGCGCCGGATCATCCAGGTGGCCCGCGACCGGTCTCGCGAATTCCATCAACCACCGGTAATGTGACAGTCCTTCCGTCCGTCAGTCGGTTCGGTGAGCACTGACCCTGAGTATCGACACCTTCCACCAGCGCCACAACGCCCGGGAAATCATCTCGCCGGTGGTGAACGCGTGACCCGGACGGCGTACCTGCAGGCGTCCGTTCGCGGTGTCTGCCACGACGACCGTTCCGTCAGGCGCCACCGCGATGCCATCGGGCCACAGGAATTCGCCAACGTCATTGCCGCTGCGACCCCAGATTTCGAGAAGCTTGCCATCCGGCGTGAAACGTTGGATGCGACTGTTGTCGGTATCAAGGACAAGCACCCTTCCCTGTGGATCCACGGCGATGCCAAGGGGCCAGTCGAAGTCTCCCGGGCCGTCACCCGCACGACCCCACGTACGGATGAACTGGCCGTCCGGGCTGAAGACCTGCACACGATTGTTCCCGAAGTCAGCGACGTAGACCCGGCCTTCGGGGTCAGTCGCCACTCCCCGCGGGTACCGGAACTCACCGGGCGCGTCTCCCTCATGGCCCCACACCGCGAGCACCTGACCGGACGGTGCGATTGACTTGATGCGGTGATTGACCGTGTCCGCGACGAGGATGCGTCCGTCGGGTGCGATCGCGACGCCGGAAGGGTTGGCGAAATCCCCCATCCCGGATCCGGACCCGCCCCAGACTGTCAGAGGCGTTCCATTGGCCTCGAACCATTGCAGCCGGCTGTTGTCGCGGTCTGACACCAGGATGCGCCCTTCGCTATCCACGGCAATCCCGTAGGGACCGTCAAATTCGCCAGGGCCGATTCCGCGTCGCCCCCAATCTGCGAGAGGCGTGCCGGTTGGCGAGAGTTTCCTGATGCGGTCGGCACCGAACTCGGCCACCAGGACGTTTCCGTCATGATCGAAGGCCACGCCAATCGGCCCGACGAACTGTCCGGCACCGGAATAGGCCCGCCCCCAAGAGGCCACGGCTGATCCGTCCCGACTGATCTGATGGACGCGCCCTGCCCCGCGGTCGGCGACGATGAGAGATCCGGTTCGGTCGATGCCGATCCCAACCGGAACCCTCAGGTCTGGCAGATTGGTGCCTCGCACCCATCGCCCCGTCACCCGGCCGGCGGGATCACGCGCGGTCACATCGGCGGTGATCTCATCGGTCGTGTAGACCGTTCCGTCGCGCGCAATCGCCAACCCCAGTGGCGCTGGAGACATCGTGTCGTCGTCGGAAGACCTTCCCCAGTCATCAATCGCGATGCGGACCCCATGCCGGTCAGGCGGGTTGACGATGCGGACACGGGCATTCCCGGTGTCCGCAACATACGTGATGCCATTGGCATCGACCGCGATTCCAGTTGGGCGCTCGAGTCCGAGATCGTCCGGTCCTCGACGTCCAAAGGCATTCATGAATTGGCCGTCGAGATCGAAGGTCTGGATCCGATGGTTATCGCGATCCGTGACGAGCGCGGTGTCTCGCCAAATGGCTATGCCATAGGGACCGTCAAACTCGCCAGGGCCTGAACCACTGTGGCCCCACACTGCAATTGGCACACCTGATGTGGTGAATACCTGCACCCGGTCGTTTCCGCCGTCGACCACATAGACGCGCCGGTTCGCATCCACGGCGATGCCAGTTGGGCGGTTGAGCTCGCCCGGGCCGCTTCCCGTGCGTCCCCAGCGCGCCACCGTCTGCCCATCCCGGTCGACGCGGATCACTTGGGCACGGTCGCGGTCGACAATCAAGGTGGTGCCATCGGCGTCACAGGCCACTGCCCACGGAGTTTGCAGGCCCGGGATACGGTCATCCGCCGTGCCGAGGACACTCCATTCAGGCGATTGGTCGCCACCAGATTGCTCGAGGTCGCCGAATGTGAGCGCGACGCCGAGTATCGCGAGACCGAGCACGATGATCGTGGCGATGACGATGGATGCGGGGCGCTTCATGTGATGAACGCACATTTTGGACCATGCCCGGATGGTGCGAAGCGGACCCAAAGCATGTCACGCTGGGATTGAGCGGAAACCGCTGGTACCGGACCGCTACTTGGTCAGAGATGTTCCGGGGAATGTCACGCGTCGTTGGCGAGCAATTCGGGTGGCTGAACGCTACCCGGCGTGCCGTACCGCATCGGGAGACCGGATCAGCTTTTCCAGGCGCGCAACGTCGGTCTGGGATCCGAGCCACTCATGCCACTCGGCGATGGAATATCGCGCCGACTCGAAGGCACGCCATTCCGGCCGACCGGCCCCATCGCGCAAGTTCCGCTGTTCCTCCGGGAGCGATGCGCGGACGCGGAGCCATTCTGCCCGCTCCGGAAGCGCATCACATGCCGTCCAATAGGCTTCTTCGGCACGGTCCATTGTCTCCCGTGCCCGCTCCAAGTCATCTTGAAGATTTTCCATGGAACTAACAATACCGCGTGTTGCATCAGCACCACAACTCCGAAGTTTGAAGGACTGGCAATAGCCCGCCGTGTCTCTGATCAACCGTCAATTGGAGTAGGGGCACCGGCCCCGCGTCCGGCCGGACCGGCGAGTGCGACCTGGCCGAGGCCGGTGACTGGTTCCCGTATGCCGTCGCGGGCCGGGTCTGCGTATCGCACGAACCAGTCGTCAAGCTCACCCTTGAGTTCCCGCCGGGTTGAAACGTGTCCCGGATCCGAGGCAAGGTTGACCAACTCACCCGGATCTTCTTGCAGATCGAAGAGTTCGTGCGGACCATAGGCATGCCGGTGGACATACTTCCAGCGATCAGTCCGGACCATCCGTACTGGACCGTATTCGTCGTGGATCGTCTCCGGGTGAGCACCCGTCGCGACAATCACCAGGTCCGGGCCGGTTCCCGTCCTTCCACTGAGCGTCGTTGCGAAACTTCGACCCGGCAGGCTGTCACGATCAGGCACCGGAAGGCCGGCGTGGTCAAGGAGGGTCGGGAAAATGTCGAGGTGGCTGCGCAGCCGGTGGTCGACATGGTCCGAGGCAACCCGCCCAGGCTGACTGATGATCGTCGGAACTGTCACTGAATTCTCATACATGTTCAGGGGAAACGTGCCATTCCCCTTCCCCCAGAATCCGTGTTGGCCGCACGAGAACCCGTTGTCACTAGTGAAGATGACAAGCGTTTCATCGCGCAGGCCAACGGTTTCAAGATGGTCGAGGATCCGCCCGATGCCCGCGTCCATGGCGGTTACCGCGGCGAAGTACCCGGCGAGGGCGTCGCGGTTCCCGTGGTTCTGGGTGGTCAGCGGTCCGGCCCAAGGATGGATCGCGTCCTGCGGGCACGACGCGAACGCGCAGTCCGCATAGCGGTCGACGAATTCGGCCGGGTGGTTGTCGATCCACGGGCTATGCGGCGCGGTGTACCCGATCTGCAGGTAGAACGGCGTTGCACTGGTCTGGCAGGCGGTCGCCGCACGGCTATCCAGGAAGTGCAGCGCGTCCTCGGTGATGGCATCCGTGAGGTAGCGGGGTTCCTTATGGAGGACCCCATCACGGATCATCGGTGCGCCGTAGTACGGGCCTCCCCCAAACTGGTGTGCATACCAGTGGCCGAATCCGAGGCGTGGTCGCGGGCTGTCTCCGAGATGCCATTTGCCTGAGAGGGCGCAGTCATACCCATGCGCTGCCAGGATGTCCGTGTAGGCGGTGATGCCGTCGAGGTATCCGGTCGCCGGTTGGGTTCCCCCATTTCCGTCCCGTAGCCAATCGTGGATGCCGTGCTGCGATGGGATGCGTCCGGTGATCAACGACGCTCGCGCTGGGGAGCAGACGGGTGACGCGCAGTAGAAGTGCGTGTATCTCGTGCCGGTCGACGCAAGCCGGTCGAGGTTGGGGGTCATGATCTCGGTGTTACCTGCGCAGCCCAGTGCCCAAGGCCCGTGATCGTCCGCAATGATGACGACGATGTTCGGCTTGGTTGCATGTATATCCGGCACTGGATTTTCCTTCTGCCTGACGCTACTCGGTAGAGAACACGATCACGCCGCAATCGAGCCGAGTTTACGGAACCGCACGGGGCATCTCGCCATGCGTCGCGCTACTTTCGGGAGTGTCATCCGTCTTCTATGTTGCGACCGCGTGATGAACGTAGAGCCTCATCCCGCGTCGCACGACTTGGCCGGGCGCACTATGGCAGGTGCTCCCGGCTTCTTTTTTGCCTGGGATCCAGACGAGGTGTTCACAAGACGTCTCCGAAGGGGACAACTTCTCTGGATTGGTTCCGGTGACACGCCAGTGGCCGGTGGTGCGCGGATATGCTGCGCCAATCCCTTGACGCAAAGCGCAGTCAGATCATGGGACGGTTGCGCGCTGCGGGGAAATCACGTAGAGACCGGACACGTCAATGCCTGAGACACGTTATGTCGACCGGATCGACTCGGTCGATGACAAAGTCGAGGCACTGGCACGTGCCCGCGCCAGTGGCGACCACGCAGTCGCGCTCGCGCTCGCTGATTCGATCAAGGACGGTGTGCGGGCGGAGATGGCCTTTGCATCCGCTGCTCCTTCCGACGGCGCCGCGGGCGCTCATGCCGACTGGTCACCCGTCTCGGCACTTCCTCCCCAGTGGCAAGCATGGGTAGCCGGTTGGTCACACTTTCGCACCGTCACGGTGGCGGAGCCGGTCGGGCTGTTGCGTGATCACGAACCGGTGGACATCGAAGTTGTCCTACCCGTGCCCATGTCGAGTTCCCTCGCGCGTGAACTGCGCGTCGCCCGTATTGTCAAATCGGCATCGGGGACGTCGCTGGCCCGGGTTGTCAGTCAGGTCTATGGCGAGACCCGGACCCGCGGGCCCAAACCGGTCCGGCGTGCACACCTCACCTGGCCGGTCAATCTGGACGCGCGCGAACATGTCACGTTCGTGATCCTTGTTGGCAATCCGGCAGCGGAACTTCCCAGGGACGTGACCGATCTGACGGTTACTGGCGAGGGTTCCGCACTCGAGATCGGGAATGCGCACCATGTCGCGTCACTCTCGGCGCAAATGGGTCAGCTTGAGAGGCTTCGATACCGGCGTGGGCATGGCCTGGAATTGTTCGCTGGCGGTGAAGGCCACGGCGAACCACCGCACATAGACTGGGCACACGACTACCTTGCAGCTGATCGGTTCCAGAAATTCCGTGTGACCAACTGGGATGCATGCCCGAACATGGAGGTCATCCGCGGTCCTGTCGTCACGATTGTGCGCCGGTGGGGCTTTCCGCACAGCCCTCTTCATCCGATGTTTCCTGCGTCGCGCATGTTCGTCGAGGTGCGCTATCTCTTCTACGCGGGTGTGCCCTATTTCCTCAAGGACGGGCGCATGGAAGCGACCCGTGACTTCAGTTTGAACTACCTCCGGGATGATGAGTGGGTCTTCTCAGGCTATGCCTTTACCGATCAGGTATGGGTCGACGAGGATGGCGTGGCGCATGAGGGTGCCGTTCCTTCGGAACATGCCGACCGGATGTGGGGTGTCGGGTTCTTCCACCGGGATAGCCAGGATGCGTTTGTTTCGCTGCGGCTCGAACACCACCTCCAGCCTGCCACCACCGGCAGCGGAGGACGACAAACACGTCCCGCCATGCGCCATGCGGATGCACCCGCCTTGCACTATCCCGGTCATGGGCAACTCTGGAGCCGTTGGGCACTGCGCGACGACCCGGAACTGATTGCAGGGGACCGCCTCGTGCAACGGAATGCCTACCTGACCGCGCCGTATCCACCTGGTGAGGGGGCGTCAAAGATTGGCGAATGGGTCAGGCGGTTCCGGAACCCGGTCGTCGTATCCGTTCACCAATCCCACGAATCCGGAACGGTTTCCGTCTCCACCCCCCCAGATGACCTGACCGGCACGCAAGCGTCAGTGCCTCCCGGTCGTCTGGCAACGGCTGGTGAGGAAACCGCGTGCGCCTTGCTGAAGCAGTCGATGTGGGATGCATTGCGTGATGTCCATGACGACATGTTCTATACCGTCGACGCAAACCTGCATGGGATGGGCTATGTCTACGACCTGCGCATGCCCGACGGGCTGGCGTCCGGTCGTGTCGAGATGACCTTCACGATGCCCCATCGGGGCCGTCCGATGTTCCGCTACCTCGCCAATCCGGCGGTGGCCCGCCTCAAGCAGGTTCCCGGGGTCCAGGATGTCACCGTCGTCCCGGTTTGGGATCCCCCCTGGACGCCGGACCGGATGGACGATGACGCCTGGCGGGCAATGGATTTCCCGGTCATGCCACCGGTCCCTCACGCCTGATCCGCATCCGCCTTGGGCACGTCAAAGGGAAGCGTGTCTGTCTGGCTGGTCGAAGGGGTCGCGTGGGCTGTCCTGGGTCTGTTTCTATGCCTCAGTCCTGAGGTGTCTTCGGCGCGCACGAAGCAATCAGGCAGGTAGCGAGGCAGTGGGTGGGGTTCCGCGGATATGTTGTCCGCGTACCCACCGTGCGGCGTCCAGTGGAACTGGCGTGCGTGCGGTCGGGAGTGCGGAAGGACCGACGGAAGTGACTGGCGAGCAAGTGAAGCATCGCGCAACCGGCGACGATGTGTCGGGGGTAGCCTCAACGGGGGGCATGCGGGCGTGGATCGACGTCATGCGTCATCTCGAACCGATCATGGCCGATTACGAACGCATTTTCGATGCGTGGGGATCCGGTGGCGTCGACGGGTTGGTGGTCGGTCCACTAGCCTTTGAGGACAAGAGTTTCACGTTCGACCCGAACCCGGCGGTGTACCGGCGATTTGGTGTCGAGCCTCCGCCGGCCAACACCCAGGATTCGTTGTGGTGGAAACTTCCGGCCACCGATGTCCGGGGCACGTGGCGCCGACCGGACGCCGAGGGCCGCGACACTGCCTCGATACCCACGGACCTTCGCGAACGCCGTGCACTCCTTACCCGCATGATCGAGGCCGCCAAGGCCCGCGGTTGGCAGGTGTGGTTGTTTTGTCCCCACTATGGTGTCGGCCCCGGATCGCGCGGGCCCATCCTTGTCGATGAGCAGACCCGACGGGTCAATGCGGCCCGCCTCGTCGACGCCATGGAGGCCTACCCGATGGCCGACGGCGCTCTCTTCGATGGGCCTGAGTGGGGCTATGAGATTGCACCGTTCCACCAGGACGCGCGGTCGTCAATCTTCAACGACCTGCCGGAGACCGTTGCCGACGGCGCTGCCCGGATGGGTTTCGATTACGCGCGGATGGTCGGCGCCAAGGACCGCTTGTTTGCCCGGTTGCATGCGTTGGATGATCGTACAATAAACATCTGGGGAGACCGTTCGGGAGGCTTCATGGGTGGGTTCGGTCTTCTCGGTGGTGACCCGGCCTTGGCCGAGTGGATCGCCTTCCGGACGACTGCGGTCACCGAAACCTTTTCCCAGATCAAGGAGATGGCCAACGCCAACTCCAACCGGAACATCCCGATCGCATGTGGTCCGCGTTCGGCTGCCTGGTCCTCGATGGCCGGCTATGACTACGAGGCCCTTGGCAAGGTTCTGGACCGGATGTTCCCGAAGCACTATTTCTGGCACCGGGGCTTTGACGGGTTGTACGGGTCGGTAGCGAGGTTCGTTGAGACGTTGCGAACCTGGAACCCCGGTCTCAGTGAGGGTGGTGCCCTCAAGTTCGTCACTTCAGTCTTCGGGATCGACCTTCCAGAGGTCCATTCGTTGCGAGACTTCGATCGTGGATTTCCGCAAGCCTTCTTCGACACAGTCGTGGTTCGCGAGACCACGCGGGCGATCGCCGCAATGGGTGGGGATGCGGAGCGGGTGGTTCCGTGGGTCGACTCCGGCCGGAAGCCGCACGACGGTGACCCGTTCACGGCACATGATCTGGATAGAATGCTCGAGGCTGCCCAGGGTGCGGGATTGCGCCGGTTCCTCTACCACCACCACGGCAACCTCACCCCGGGGGACTGGGCCGTGATCTCTGCGCGGTGCGGGACGCCGTGGCAGTCGACGACGAGTCCGATCTGGAGCCTGGAGGGATACATCGGTGCGTACTCCATGCCGGGCTACCACCCGCCCGATCTGGCGACGCTCTAAAGCGGGGGATGGGAGGCGTCGGTGCGTCGCGGGTACAGCTCGCGGCGCATTGTTCCACGCTCTTTTGCATGAGGGCGATCGTGTAGCCAGGTCGGTTCGTGAGGCGACGCTTCGCGTGCCGTTGCACGTTGACCGGCTCTGGTGACGCCTCAAAGCCCGATGCGCGGTGCACCGGACGCCGGTCAGTAACGCCATGGGGAGGTGGCGGGTCCTGATGCGATGATGCAATTTCCGGCGGCTCCAAGTACCCGGTAGCGATGCCTTGCATTGCCGCTCCATTGACGAATTCTCAAGTATCGCTTCACGTGTCCGTATGCCGTTGCCTCCGCCATTCCTGGCGCGTTGCCGACACGCTTCCTTTTCAATGAGGGCATGATCCTGGAGCGAAAAAAACGTGAACGCTGTCAGCATCATCGCGGTCGGGACGGTGACGTTCCTGTTTACCGACCTTGAGGGCAGCACGCGCTCATGGGAGCACCAACGCCGGGTGATGTCCAAGGCACTTGCGCGCCACGATGCGATCGTCCGGACGGCATGGGCCGGGAACAACGGCTACGTTTTCAAGACGCTTGGGGACGCGTTCTGCGTGGCGTTCGGCGCGGCGCACGACGCACTCGCAGCAGCCATCGACCTCCAGTTGGGACTGCAATCCGAGGACTGGCAGTCGATGGGGATGGCAACCCTGGACTTGCACCCATTCATCGGACAGTCATGGGTTTGGGAGCGGACGGGGCAGACGGTTGGGAGGCTTCGAAGGCGACGGGGCTGAGGTAGCCAAGGCTCCCGTGCCGACGGTGCGGGTTGTACCACGTTTCGACAGAGGCGAAGATGGCTTGCACCACGTCGGCACGCGTGGGCCAGGGGTTCCGGTGGATGAGCTCGACCTTCAGGGTTGCGAAGAAGGTCTCCGCGACGGCGTTGTCCAGGCAGGT
>CAMDTO010000072.1 GCA_945907765.1 Thermoflexus hugenholtzii JAD2
TCCTGGCCACGTTCGCCCTTGGCGCCCTCGGCGGAATCGCCTTGCGTCGATCAACCGTCACCCCCGCCCTTCCGGTCGCCGCCTGGGCTGCCGGGGAAGCAATCGGGGCACTGACCACCGGGGCCTCGATCAGCGCGCTGACCCCGCCTGGCATGGTCGCGGTTGCGGGCGCCGTCGGCGGTTTGGCCTCGTTGCTGCTGGTCGCAACCAGCGCTGGCCGGTGGAGTTCCGTCTCCCGATGGATCGCGGCCTCGCTGGGAGCACTCGTCACCACCGGGACCGCCATCCTCGCGGTTTCAATCCTGAGCAACCCGGCGACCGTTGCCAATCCCGGACGAGTCCCGGTGGGAAAGTCCCTCTTCACGAGCGTTGCCGACCCTGAATCCGCCGAAACCCACACTCGGGCACTGTGGGGTCCAGGGGGGCGCTTTGACCTCACCGCAACGCCGGACGGTGGGCGATGGGTCTATCTCGACGCAGTGCCGTTCGGGTACGTGGGCCCGTCGGGGCGCCTCCGCGCCGATGGTGCCCTGCTTCCCCTGACTCTCCCCGGCCCGAAGGACCGGGTGCTCATCGCCGGCATCGGCGCCGGACAGGAACTGCGGGCCGCACTCGAGGTCGGTGCCACGACGGTCACCGTCGCCGACCCGCACCCCGGGGCATTCGAGGCAGTCATCGCGGCGATTTCCGAGGCCGGCGGGCCCCAGATGATGAGCCGTCAAGGCGTCGGGTTGGTCGCCGAGGAAGCCCGCGCGTACCTTCGCGCGTCCGCCAGCACGTACGACATCATCTACGTGACCCTTGCCGCCGCCGGCGCGGCCGCCGAACCAGGACGCGTGGCCGGCGCGACCCAGTTCACCCGTGAAGCATTCGCTGAGTATGTCAATCACCTGTCACCTGAGGGCATGCTCGTCATCCGCGTGCACGACGACCATGAACTGTGGCGGGCATTCAATACCGCGTTCCAAGTGATGGGCGACCTGGGCGCCCCAACACCCACCGACGCAATCCGCCACTTGCTGGCCGTGAACGACGGCACGTCCGGCATGGACACCGAGCAACTCGTGCTGCCA
This sequence comes from Thermoflexus hugenholtzii JAD2, assembly GCA_945907765.1. Taxonomy (GTDB): domain Bacteria; phylum Chloroflexota; class UBA11872; order UBA12225; family UBA12225; genus UBA12225. The sequence continues at coordinate 1,074 of CAMDTO010000072.1, forward strand.
GTCCTCATGGTGCGCCGGACGGCGTTTCCTGAACCGCTCGCCGAACGCATCCTGCAATTCCTGCTCCAGTCCCCGTTCCCGCCGCTCTTCGTTCCGTTCCAGGAAGCCCAGTCTGTCCTCACTGCCGTCGCCGCCCCCGGTGGTCCCGGCGTCGCGCAAGCACAGGTCCCATTTGATATCCGTCCCGCCACCGATGACCATCCGTACTTCTTCGAACCATTCCCATCGCCACCGTGGTCATGGCTCGTGGTGACCCTGAGCATGATCGGCGCCACCATCGTCGGCACGTTCATGGCAACCAGGCGACCTGCCGAGTTCGACGACTTCCTTGACGACGCCGATGAGCTGTTGACGGACACCCGTCCCGCTCCCAACGACACCTATCCCTGGCGTGCAGTCGCATTCATTGCTGCAGGCGGCGTCACCATGGGACTGGCATACCGTGCCCTTTTATGGCACTTGCCCCTGGTAGCGGGTCGCGCCGACCTGACTACCGCTGGTGGCACCGCCGCCCTCTGGGCAGGTTCGGTCATCGCGTCATTGCTCGTGCACCGGGCGCACCGCGACCAGATCCGGGCCGTCGCCGGCTGGGGTGCCCTTGGTGTGGCGCTCTACCCGATCGCGCTGACCGAACTGCTTCCCCTTGCCTCGCCACTGATCGTCGGTCAGACGCTCGAACTCCGGGTCATTGCGGCGTCGCTGCTGCTGCTGCCAATCGGTCTTGGGATCGGTTCACACCTCCCAGCGGCCTTGCGACTGTTGGCGATCAGCCACCGAAGCGGGTGGGAACCGATCGCGTGGGCCACATTCATTGCGGCGACGGCCATTGGCTCGGCAATCGCGAGCATCCTCTCACGCACGTTTGGCGACACCACCCCGATCCTGGTGGGTATCGCCACTGGAATCGCGGGGTTTTTGGCAATCGGTCTGCGATGGTTCGACCACGAGGCTCCCGCCGAAACGGTCGTGGTCCGCCCTGGGATGAGGGGCAGCGCGGATACGCCGGGTCTCGCCTAGGAAACGTGCACGCCGTGACCCGCAGCGGCGTCGCCGATCATCCAGAGCGGCTCACCGGCCAGCGTGAATGCCTCGCGAACCGCGTCCGCGTGAGATGCCGCCACCGCGAAGAGCAAGCCCCCGCTCGTCTGCGGATCGAATACCACTGTGCTGGCCAGTTCGTCGACCCCGGCAGCCAGGCGAACCCGGGTAACGCCCCCGGCATCCGGCGTCGTGAGATAGTCGCGGTTGCGCCCGGTTCCGCCCGGCACGCATCCAGCCCCCGCAAGGGTGAGCGCATCGGTCAGGATGGGAAGCAGGGACGTGTCAATCCGGAGTTCGACCCCGCTTGCCTGTGCCATCTCACTGGCGTGTCCGGCAAGGGCGTACCCGGTGATGTCCGTGCAGGCACGAATGGCCGGGATGTCCCGCAAGACGCGTGACGCGCCACGGTTGAGCCGGCGCATCGACGCGACGGCCGCTGCCTCCGCAGGAACCGACGCGATGCCACGCTTGATCGCCGTCGTGATGATCCCCGTCCCGAGTGGCTTGGTCAGGAACAGCACGTCTCCCGCCATGACCGCACCCTTGGTCAGGATGCGGTCGGGGTGGACGAACCCGCTGACGGACAGCCCGTACTTGGGTTCAGCGTCCGTGACGGTATGCCCGCCGGCGATCACGACCCCCGCTTCGGCGGCCGCGTCGGCGCCTCCCCGCAGGATGTCGCCAAGGATTTCAAGCGGAAGGTCGTCGGGAAACCCGGCAACGGCCAACGCCAGGAACGGCTCGCCACCCATCGCGTAGATGTCCGACATCGCATTGGCCGCGGCGATCCACCCATAGACGTACGGGTCGTCAACCACCGGGGGAAAGAAATCCACCGTTTGCACAAGCGCGCGGGCGTCATCGATCCTCCACACTGACGCATCGTCAGGGGACTCGAGACCAACCAGGAGCGCGGGGTGCGCAAAAGCGCGTTGATGACGCAACACGTGCGCCAGGGCACCAGGTCCCAGCTTGGACGCTCACCCCGCGCAGGAGGCAAGCGTCGTCAGCCGGATCCGGCCACGCACGTCTTCGGTGCTCATGCCCCAAGTGTAAAGGCGACCTTCGCCCCCATCGGCACGGCCCATCGGCACGGCCCGTCCGCGTGTGATGACGGCTAGACTTCCATCAATGACGGACACCACGCCGGCCCTGCCTCCTAAGGTGCCTCGGGCGACGGGCACCGCCGACGTCGCCGATTCCCTCTCCCGGGACGTGAGCACGCTCGGCAGGCTCCTGGGAGAGGTACTCCAGGAGGTCGCGGGCCTTAGGACCTACGACCTCGTGGAGGAGTTCCGCAGTCTTGCCCGCAATTTCCGGACAGCCACCGACACCGGAAGCGAGAGTGACGCCGTTGTCCAGACCGGCGCGGCACTCTTGGCACGGGCACGATCACTGTCGCTGTCCGAGGCCCACCTCGTGGTCAGGTCCTTCACCGCGTACTTCCACCTCGTCAACCTCGCCGAGGAACGGCAACGCCTGCGCGTGCTGCGCGTCCGGGAGCTTGAATCCGGTGAGACGCCACGATCCGAAAGCATCAGGCAGGCGGTCGCGGAGATCCGCACCTCTGGCATCGGTGCAGACCATCTTGCCACGGTCCTCCGGCAATCCCTCGTCGAACCGGTCCTGACCGCCCATCCGACCGAAGCACGCCGCCGGACGGTCCTTCACAAGCTTCGCACTCTCTCGACACTGATCGCACCCCTTGACCAACCGCGGATCACGCGTCGTGAGCGCGAAATCACCCTCAACGCCATCCGGGAAGTCATCACCTCCCTCTGGGTATCCGAGGAAGTACGGTCCCGGCGACCGTCCGTCCTCGACGAAGTGCGGAACGGCCTGTATTTCTTCGAATCCTCACTGTGGGATGTCGTTCCCCGTCTCTACCGGGACCTCGAGGACGCGCTACGCGATGAATACCCCGATGACGTGTTCGACGTCCCATCCTTCCTCCGGTTCGGTTCATGGATCGGCGGCGACCGTGACGGCAATCCGTCGGTCACCGCGCGGGTGACCGAACACACGTTGCGCCTTCACAAGGACACCGCACTCGCGCTGTACGAAGGAAGCCTGCGGGCACTGCAGCGCCACCTGAGCGTCGCTCCGGCGTCGCTCACCCTGGGTGAGTTGCACGCATACGGTGACGACACCTCCCTTGATGAACCTTCGGGTGGCGACGCGTCGCCCGCTCATCGCCCGGATGCCCATCCGGTCGTCGAAAGCCTCGAAGCCGATCTGCACCGCCATCCACAGCTGATGCGATCGCTGCAGGCCGCCCACGAACACGAGCCGTACCGTCAGAAACTCGGGCTGATCCTTGCAAGGATGGGCGCTTCCCGACGGCTCAACGCCGCACGGATCGCCCGGTTGGTTCCAAATGCACAGGCGGCCCCCGGTTCAGTCAGCCCAGATGGAGACCGGGCATGGGCCGAACAACGCGCCGTCGCCGGCGCCGAAGAGTTGTGGAGGGATGGCGCCGTCGTCGCACCTCCCGAAACCGGCGATGAACACCTGGCATACGGACGCGCGTCCGAACTCGCCGGAGACATTGAGACGGTCGCCCGTGGTCTCATTGCCGATCGCCTCCCAAGACTGCGGGCCGGCCTCGTCGCCGATCTCCAGCGCCGGATCGACGTGTTCGGTTTCCACCTCGCCCATCTGGACATGAGGCAGCACAGCGCAGTCCATGCCCGAACGATTGCCGACCTCCTGCGCGTCGCCGGCGTCGAGGGATCCTACGAGGCCCTCGATGAGCAAGCCCGGGTGTCGCTGCTCGCACGCGAACTGCTCAACCCACGCCCGTTGCGTCGTGAGACCGGCCCCGACGGCATCTCGGCGTACCTGCCAGAAACGCAGGAAGCGCTCGCCGTCTTTGAAACCCTGAACCGGATGCAGGCCGAACTGGGATCCGACGCCTGCAATGTGTACATCATCTCGATGACCGAGGGGGTCAGCGACCTGCTTGAACCGCTCCTGCTTGCCAAGGAATTCGGACTGTTCGACCCCACGGGGACGGAAACGGCCGGGGAAACCGGAGGGTTGCTGCGCAAGCCCGTCAGCACACTCCAGATCGTGCCCCTGTTCGAGACGATCGACGACCTCAGGGCAAGTGCATGCCTGATGGAGCAGCTTTTCCGGGTGCCTGCCTACGCGCGTCAGCTTGCAGCGTGGGACCGCCGTCAACAGATCATGCTTGGGTACTCCGACAGCAACAAGGATGGTGGATTCGTGACGTCCAGTTGGGAGTTGTACCGCGCCCAGCGGGCCCTGGCCGAACTGGGGGAGGCACACCACGTCGAGCTGACGCTCTTCCACGGTCGTGGCGGCGCACTCGGACGAGGCGGTGGCCCGACCAACCGCGCCATCATGGGACAACCCCCGGGAACGCTCAAGGGGCGCCTCCGGCTCACCGAACAAGGCGAGGTGGCCTTTGCACGGTACGCCCATCGTGACATCGCCTACCGGCACCTTGAACAGACGCTCCACGCGGTCCTCCGGGCGACCATCCGCGACGAACTGCGGGGCAGGACCGGTGCCGGCGAGGCATCCCGGCCCGGGGCGCCCCAGCAGGTCAATCCGCCTGATCGCTGGTTCGATTTGGTCGACCGGTTATCCGCAGGCGCACGTGAATCGTACCGGGGTCTGGTGTATGAAAACCCTGCGTTCCTGGACTACTTCAGGGAGGCGACCCCGATCGAGGCAATTTCCGAATTGCGCCTCGGTTCACGGCCGGCACGACGGTCAGCGAGCGCCCGCGTTGAGGATCTCCGGGCAATCCCGTGGGTCTTTTCGTGGACCCAGAACCGTCACGGCCTACCCGGCTGGTTCGGGCTCGGGTCAGCCTGCAGTACTACCGCGGGCACCGGGTCGGCGGGACTGGACTGGTCAGAACTCGCGCAGATGTACCGCGAATGGCCGTTCTTCCGGACGCTGATTGACAATGCCCAACTCAGTCTTGGCCGGGCTGACCTGCCAATCGCCTCCCTCTATGCGCACCTTGCCCGACGTGACACTCGTCAGGAAATCTTCGGTCGCATCCTCAACGAGTGGCGGGAGACCGAACAGGCAATCCTGCACATCACCGGACAGCCAGCAATCCTGACAAACAGTCCGGTGCTGAGCCGGTCAGTGCGCCTTCGCAACCCGTACATCGACCCAATGAGCGCGGTACAGGTCGCCCTCATTGAGCGGTGGCACGAAGCCAGGCGCACCAACCCCGAAAACCTGCAAACCGGCACCGGGGCGTCGACGTCGCCTGCGAGCACCCTGGGAACAGTCCTTGCGCTGACCATCAACGGCATTGCCGCCGGTCTGCAAAGCACGGGGTAAGCGGTCTGACCAGACCAACCCGTTGATCCCGACCTGCGCAAGCCGGCAGGATCCGTGCCCTGCCGGATGGAGAAAGACGGTCACACAAGTCCGGTTTCGGTGTTACACGACTGATATGGGACTTTGTGATTGTGAATTCCGTCACATATGGTATGAACTGCATGCGGGGAGAATGCAGAGCGGACCGCAAGCGCGGCGTTCTGGAATCCGTGGCACACCGAAGGAAAAACCTGATGGCAGCGTTGCCAACGACCGTACGCGAGGCGACCGTCCTGAATGAAGCACGGGCGATCGTCAAGGCCGACGAAACTCGTGATCATGTCCGGGCATCGGCCAGTCTGATGCGAAAGATCGCGGCGCAGAAGCATGGCAATCGGGTGGACGGGCAACCCACGGAGGCTGGGGACACGTGGCTGCTCATGTTGTCAGCCATTTCCCGACACGAACTCTAGAGCCCGGGATGGTGGGACGAGACGTGCGCGGGTCAGCGCGCGTCACGACGAGTTGACCGACTGCACCATCAAGGTGCGCCCGCCCACATTCACTGCTACCAAATAATCGGAAACGGAAAGCGCGGTTCTTGTAGCTCCTAGAGACCCCGAACTACAGATCGCCGCTTCGCAGGCGCTTGAGAAGGTCCTGCTGCTGGATCTTTGCACGTTCACTCGCCGTCAACTTTGGCTTGACCGGCTCCACAGCTTCCCTGGCCACCTCTGCCTTCGCCGGTGACGTGCCAGGCTCCTCAGGCAACGTGACCATGCCATGGAATGACACGATTGCCGTTCCCTGCATCCGGTCTACTTGGACAACCCGAACCTGTTGCATTGCGCCAGACGCGACCAGCTCGCGAATCACCGGCATGGCCTTCGCCGGGATCTCCGTCAGTGGGGCGAATGCCGGCTCGTTACTTTCGAGTTGCACGTCAACCAACGCGCCACCGCGGACCAAACGGGTCACGACTCCCTCGACAACCGCCCCTGGCCTCAGCGTGGCCAGACGTCGGCGAGGCAGTGATGCGGACGGATGTGAAGCGGGCACCAACGCATCTGCCCGACTGGATTGACGTGCACGCGCCGAATACCGCTCCATAACTACTCCCAGAATACCAAGCCTGCCACCAGAAGCGGGTCGCACAGTGCGCGCGGGTGGCTCCATGAGCCAGAAACGGCAGTCAGGCAAATGCGGTCATGCAACGGCGGTGAGTGCGGGCGGGCGGGGTTGCAATCAGCTTGGCGTCTTGTGCGGGACGGTCAGCGGATGCACGAAAACCGCCTGTGCACCGGCCCGTCGCATGATCGATGCGTCGCGCTCGGCCCGCCCAGGATCCGTCTCGCACGTCGTCACGACACACCGCCCATCAGCAATCGCACCGCGGAACGCTTCGAGTTGTGACGCCGGTATGCCAATCGTCACGAGGGCGTCGCCCCGTCCCACACCGTTGCCCCCTTGCACTGACACGGCATGGTTCGGCCTGCCGACAATCCATACCGGAACGCGTCCGGCAACCGGCACCCGCATGTAGCCGGCAGCCCCGACCCAGTTGGTCAAGTCACCAAGTACCGCGTGCGCCAGGGGAACGTTCCGTCCGGAAACCTGCTCGGCATAGGTTGGCGCCGGCTTGTGCGGATCAAGCACGGTCATGAGCCATGCCCCGATCCCGCGCGGCACGATCATCTCCCCGACGACCTGGGCCGCCACGGCAGGATCGTTCGGATCGCCTGGCAGCGGGATTGCAAACCCGACGATGTCACCGGCGGTCCCGGTTGCCCGGACCGCGTTCAACGCCTGCTGGACCTGTGAAATGGTCTTGAAGGTTGCCCCGATGACGCACGCACGGACCGTTCCCTCCACTCGCGTCCCTTGGCGAACGACGCCGGTCGTCATCAAACCTGGCCCCCTGCGACCGACCGGCGCCGGGTTCGCACCCCAGCGGGCGCAGGTCGCAACGCCAATTGGCGCACGCCAAGCAACCGGAGCGCGACCGGCTCATGGTTCGCAGCCACATTGATGATGCCGAGCAGCGAATTCGGCTCGATCTCGAAATAGCTCATCCAGTCGGCCAGATCCGCAGCACGGACATCATCAGAGCCAGCACCATCCTGCGCAAGCGTCCACACGTAGAGCTCGTCAACCGAAGGAGGCCTCTTCCCGTTCACCTCGAAGTATCGGTCGATCAGCGCCTGAAACTCGAACAACTGGCTGTAGTAGTACCGCGACGGCTGATATTGGACCTCAGCTGAACCCCGTTCGGCACGCACCCGGCCCCCGGCACTCTTCCAGGCCTTCAAGTTCAGGAAACCCATCGCGTCACTCCAATGCCACAGACAGGTGGGCCGCACACCCCACCTTCCACGTCAAGCCAAGACACCTAGTCGTTGATGCGAACTTCGCGACCGGTCTGCGAAGACATCTCGCAGGCAGTCATCACGTCAACGATGTGTCGCGCCTGTTCGACGCTGACCGTCTCCGGCTCATTGTTCACGATGTTACTCACGAGCGCGCGAAGTTCGGCAGTGGTGGTATCCACGCGGTCGACAACCACTTCCTCCCATGCGCCGCCCCGGTCACCGGGAACACTGCGGAACAGTCGGTTGCGGTCCACAATCTTCAATTGCGCCTCGGTACAGGTAATCACGATTTCACCACCGGGCTGGTCAACCCCGGCACCCGCATGATCCTTGTACCCGGTATGCGCAATCGTCGCCCCGGTCCCGTTCGCGAACTCCAGATACGCAAGCGCGGTGTCGTCCGCCTGGATGGCATGGAAACGCGTCTGCACCATCGCCTTGACCGACACCACGCGGTCACCCATGAGGTAGGTCAGCCGGTCGATCATGTGCGCACCGTTCATCAGCCACATGCCACCACCCTTGCTCCGGTCAAGGAACCAGGGCGGACGCGCCGCAACACCGAAGGCTTTGTACCAGCAATCGGTGGCGAGGACCGGCAACCCCACCTCACCCGAGGCAATCATCTGCCTCGCCTTCACATTCGGGGCGAGGAACTGCTCGGTGTGGCCCGTGAAAAGCTTGACACCATTCGCACGCGCCGCCGCGATCATCCGGTCACACTCATCGATGCTGTCCGCCATCGGCTTCTCGACAAAGATGTGCTTGCCGGCCTGGGCAGCGGCGATGCCAATCGGCTCATGCAACCAATGGGGCAGCGTCAGCGAAACAATGTCAACCTCGGGGTTGTTCAGGACCTCAAGGTAATCCGAGACGACGGGCACATGCCACTTCGCCTCGAACTCGTGTGCCCGCTTGTCATCGACCTCACTGGCCATCACGAGCCTGGTCGAACCCGCCTCCCCAGCAGCACGCGCATGCGCGCCGGAAATGCGTCCCGCACCGATGATGCCGATACCGAATATGCGCTCAGCCATTGTCCTGTGTTCCTCACCTGGCATTCAGGAGCGCGGACAAGAGGGTGCACGGCACCGACTTCAGTCACGAAGCACCCGTCATGCGATACGTCGCCGCGAATCCTCTTGAAGGCGGTTGGACACCAACGCCGACGCCTCGCGCGCTGGACTGTACGTCATGCCGCTCCGAGGAGGCGATGCTATGGCTGGTCGCCGAGCACCCGCTTGGCGATGTCCATGACGCGTGCGCGTGACGTCCGAACCGTCTCGTCAACGGGATACCGCTCATTTGAGAGCTTGGCCATCGCAATCGCCGACCGCATCTGCTGGGCGAGCCCCGGCCTCACGATGGACATGAGCCGGTCGCGCAATCCGGCATCGCCGTACCCGAACGCGTAGGCCAGATCGATCAGGTGGACCCGCGTGGAAAGCTGACGCAGGAACTCGTCATCAACCTTGGCGAGGTCATCAAAGACCTTCACGTCAACGACCGCCTTGGAGGCCGGATCCGGCTCGTGCGACGTTTCATTGCCAGACATCGAAATCGACTCCTCAAACCTTGACATCCTACCACCCGCTCCTCTCCGAAGAAGGTCAGCGCCGAGTTCCCACGATGCCTCCCAGGTGGATGAGCCCGGCCATTGCCACCTCGGCAACCCCGAGCGACTGGTGCCTCCGTGGGGCTGGTCCACGTTCTCCGCATGCGAGACGACCACCCGGCCGGTCGGCGGTCATCACCTGGTTTGCGTGTCGCAGCAACAAGGCCTCGGCGATCACCGGTCGATACCAGGGAAGCAGTCCCCACGGCAGGCGGTCGACGGGAAAGTACCGGACTTCCACGGACTCGTGGTTGCCAACAGGGACACCCGCAACCGCCTCGCACAGCAGCGTCGGGGAAACATGTGGCAGGAACCCCGTACGGAGGCAATCTGCCAATCGTCCCACGATGACCGCGTCAATCCCGGTTTCCTCGCGTGTCTCACGGATCGCGGTCGCCTCGATTGCCTCAACGTGATCGGGATGACCACCCGGCAATTCCCACGCCCGGGGCGAAGTCCGGTGCACCAGCAAGATCTCAGGAACGAAGGCTGGACCAGGACGGAAAACGACCGCCTGGACGACAACGGTGTCCTCCAGCGCCGTCCGCGGGGGTAGCTCAGGGAGCAGACCAAACAACATTCTTGCCACCATTCTCGCCCTACACTGGCTGCACCCGAACGCCACGACCCATCGCACTTGCTTCAAAACAGTACCGTCTTGGGGAGGACCGATCACCCAAATGCAACCACCTGCACGTGATGCCCGCAATCCACTGCCAGAACGCGCCGCCGTCATTGGCGCCGGTCTCATGGGGGCCGGAATCGCCGTGGTTCTGGCGGGCGGAGCGCATGGCATCGCTCACGTCACGCTCATGTCGCGCACCGAACAATCCATCTCACGGGCACGCACCCGCATTGCCGGCTATATTGCGGATCTCGCCAGACACGGGCTACTCGCCGTGGATCCTGCCACCGTCCATTCCCGGCTCCGGTTCACCACGTCCTTGCCGGAAGCCGTCAGCGGAGTTGGTCTCGTCATCGAGTCTGTCACCGAAGACGCGATGACAAAGCGAGACCTGTTCAGTCAGCTGGATGCGCGTGTGCCTCCACCGGCAATCCTCGCGAGCAATACCTCAGCGCTTCCGATCGCCGAGTTTGCAGGCGGCGTCACGCACCGTGACCGGGTCATCATTGCGCATTTCCTGCAACCGGCCCACGCCCTGCCGGTCCTCGAAGTGGTGCGCGGTCCCGAGACCTCAGATGAGACGGATACCGCGATGTGCGCGATCTGGACGGCACTCGGACGGCGTCCACTGCGGATGCGCCGGGACGAGCCAGGCTTCCTTATCAATCGATTGCAACATGCCCTGGTCCGCGAGGCCGTGAGGATGCTCGCCGAGGGCCTGGCAACTGCCGAGGACATCGACGCCGCCGTCACGCACGGACTCGCACCCCGCTTTGTCACTGCCGGGCCGCTCCGGCAACGCGACGTGAACGGCCTCGCCATGCATGTAAAAGTGGCGTCGCGCCTCTGGCCCGAACTCGACATGGGAGACGGAGCGTCTGTCCCGATCAACTACCTCAGGGCAATCGTCGACGCGGGCGGCCTGGGGTTGGAAAATGGACGGGGTTTCTACAGGTGGCCGGATGCCAACCCGAAGGCTGTCAGAAGCAAGCTTGATGACGAGCTGCTGACCCTTGTGAAGCTGCGACGCGAAACGGAAGAGGCGTCTGGGTCTTGCCTGCCGTGAGGGCAACCCGGGCACCGGCCTTCCCGCCCGGGCAATCAAATGCCGAGGATCATCCGGTAGAACACGTCAGCCACCACCGCCGACGCCCCGCCAAAAAGCACAAGATTGAGCACCACTGCTACCCAGATGCCAAGGTAGCGAGGGCGTGACGGGTCTCGGGGACGCTGGGTATCAGACATGTCTCCATCGTACCCCTGACGTGGGGCGTTCGTCCAGATTGCAAGCGGCGATAGTGGGCCTGTCAAGCTCGGTGACCGACCCTCCAAGTGACAGTTCGGTGACAATGCAGCGCAGGATCAACATCACTGGAAGATCAACCTTCAGTGTGCTACCGTACCCCCCGGCGGAGGTGGATGCAGTTGAAAGTGCCTCGGGGGACGCACCGTGGTCGCTTGGGCGCGTTTGCGCAGCAACGACCGCGAACGCGGGCTGGGAGGACTTCCGGGCGCTTCCGGGGTTTTCTGGTCACGAGGAAGCTTTCGGCGAGCCGGATCTCCGATTGAACGTGTAGGCAGTCCGGCTCAATCCGGGGTGCCCTGAGCTGGGGGACCGTAGGAACTATGGAACTGAAGCAGACTCGTGAAGGCGTGCTGCGTCTGGGAAGTGCTGCGAGTGCAGCCGCGGTTGCGGGCACTCTTGGGCTTTTCGACGCTCGTGAAGCCGGCGCGCAGGCGCTGGAACTCGCCCGTGGGCGCACCTTGCGCATGGTGTTCGGTGGCAGTGGCGGGAAGTACACCGACACCGGCATCGGCAACCCGTATGCAGCCGGCGCAACGCATCAGATCGGGAACGCCGCCCTCTGGGAGCCCCTCTTCTATTACTCCGCGTTCGCTGACGACATGATCCCGTGGCTCGCCACCGGATACTCGTATGCCGAGGACTTCAGTGCGCTCACCGTCAACATCCGCAAGGGTGCCGAATGGGGCGACGGCCAGGCCTTCACCGCCAACGACGTGGCGTTCACGTTCAACCTGCTCAAGGACAACCAGAAGTTGAGCTACGGCGGGGACATCAAGAAGTACGTGAAGTCGGTCGAGGCAACGGACGACCTGACCGTCACCTTCACGTTCAACTCTCCGAACCCGCGCTTCCTCTTCGAATACCTCGCGTTCAAGTTCGACAACGGCGTGAAGCTGCTCCCCAAGCACATCTTCGAAGGCAAGGATCCCCTTGAGTTCCTCTGGTTCGACCTAGAGAAGGGCTGGCCGTGCGGCACCGGGCCGTACAAGATCACCCTCTGGAGTGAGACCCAGAAATTCATGGACCTGCGTCAGGACTGGTGGGGAGCCAAGACGCTGTTCGCCTTGCTTCCGCAAGTCGAGCGCATCGTGTTCACCCCGTATTCCGACGACAACCGCACCGCACAGCTGCTGGCCTCGAACGAAGTCGATGCATCGCTCGACCTCCGCCCCGGCACCATCAAGGCACTTTTGCCTCAGAACAAGGCGCTGATCACGCACAGCTTCAACCGCCCGCCATTCGGGTATGTCGACTGGTGGCCGAATAGCTTCTGGATCAACACCACGCTTGAGCCGTGGAATGACCCGTCGATCCGTTGGGCACT
>CAMDTO010000073.1 GCA_945907765.1 Thermoflexus hugenholtzii JAD2
CGGGGACTGGCGAAGAACACCGCGCAGCTGACGACCCTGTTCGCCCTGTCGAACCTCTGGATGGTGCGTCACATCGTGCGGGTTGGCTAGGGCGGAGCATGCCCGGAAGCGTTCGGGAGGCGTCCCGGAGGTCCCGCCGAGGCCTCCAGGAGGTCGGCGGTCCGTGCCCGGACCCCCTTTGGGCGGGTGGAACTACTCGCGATGGGTCACCGACCAAATTCCGCAGACCCTTGGCGACCGTTCCAGACGAAACTGACCGGGACGACGTCCCCGGCACCAAAGATTTAGCTTTGTGCAGCGCATCCCTAGCATAGTTTCAGGTGTGTCCCGACGGCAGTGGGTGCGAACTGGACCACGCTTTGGTCATTTGCTCGCAGGATTGGTGGGGGGGTGGAAGATTTCGTATGGTTCGGTTCGGAAACGCATCGGAGCCGGACTACCATAATCCAGCACGTACGGAATGGCACGGAAATGACAGAGACCACGCCCAAGAAGACCCGCGGAAGGCCCAAGACATTTGCCAGCGATCATGCGCTGGATGTCGCCTTCGAGGGCTACTGGCGAGAGGGCATGTACGGCATGTCCGTGAACGAGGTATGCCGTCGTGCGGGTGTCTCCAAGCCTGGCCTCTACCGTGCGTACGGAAGTGAGGATGGTCTGACGAGTGCGGTTCTCCAGCGGTATGAAGAGACACAGACCGAGACCATTCTGGAAATTGTTGCGCAGGACCGGCCATTTGCCGAGGTCCTGCGGGATCTAATTTGGGCGTTCACCGAAGTGGGGGATGCACCGGTCGGGTGCCTGCTCACCAAGATGCGTTCTGCGGTGACGGTGATCGGCCCCAAAACCCAGGCGCGGATCGAACAGGTGCGCGGGAAGGTCCTTGGTGCCTTTGCCGATTGGATACGTCGCGCCCGCGCCCGGGGAGAGATCAACCCCGAGGTACGTGACGACCTCGCCACGGGCTATCTGGACACCCAGCTCACGACAATCCTGACCAGAATGGCTGCGAAAGAGGACCCACTAACCATCCGCACGGAAGCATCCCTGGCCTTCTCGATCCTCACGAAGGACTCCCTCGAGTGGTGGCCAGCGACGGCGTAAAGGGTTGACACCTGACATGGCAAGCCAAGGCACCCTTGCTGGTTCTCTGGCCTGTCCGCGTTTGGTCCCGCTTACGCAGGGCCTTTGCGGTGGAGTACCCACACTGATCCGTCTTCTCTATCAGGGGAGATCCCGCATCGTTTCGGGTGTGGGAATCTACCCCGCGGGCCTTCGGCCCCATGCAGGTGCGGGTGGAACAACCAGGTCCTCGGCGAACGCGACACCTGCCGGCACTTCCTCTAGGAAGCGTCTGATGCCCCTTGCGATGCCACCCGCCACCCGTTCCGCCTGACCAGTTAGCATGGCGCGGTCGTCCGGGTGCGTCAGATAGCCCATTTCGAGGATGGCCGCTGGTGTGTGAGGTGCCACACTCGATCGCAACCGCCTCCACCCGAAGGCGTAGTACCCCGTCATGTTGCGCGACACTTCGCCATTGGATGGCAGACCCGTGACGCGACCGTATTCCTCCACGATTGCCCGCACGAGTTGGGGCTCGTATGGACCCCGGCGCGTGCCGTGGGCGACCTTGAACCCACGTCGTGTGCCGGACAGGTCGCCATCGGCATGAAGTGAGAGAAAGACGTCAGCGAGGTACCCCTCCGGCACGGTCGCCGGAATGACATCGGCGGCAATGCCATCATCGCGCAGGATTGATGCGACCCGGGTCGCGATATCAAGGTTCACCTGCCACTCGGCAACCCCACCGGCACTTGTCCCGGTCTGTCCGGCGAGGCGACGAAGTTCATCCGGGATGTCGGCCATCCGCCAATGTCCGGCCTGGATACCAACGCGCCGCGGTCCCGCCGGCATGACTGGCCGGGATACGCGCACCATCGCACCGGGATCGACACTACCGACCACCGCCGTCGAGGCGGCCGTGGCCGGCAGATCACCCGGCGGGGCAGTCCCGGCATCGGGCGATACCGACCCGTCATCGGCCAATGCCACACGGATACCTGAAAGCGACGTAGAAATCCCGGCCACCGCGGTGGCGAGGATCCCGCGGCGCAGGCCGAACCGATGGGAAGGTTCGGTGCGACGGGGCGTGGTGTCGGTCCCGAGTTCGTGCATCTCCGCCATCTCCACCTCGACGATCCTTTAGCTTGGCACTTCCCTGTACCCAAACGCTACGGGTGAACTCCCCAGGATGCAAGTGCCGGTTGTGGAGGATCCGCAAGGAAGGGTCCGGTGTGTCCATTGGCCTGCGAGGAACGGGCGCATCCGGCACCATTCCCGCATGACTGTCACCACGCCACCAACCTCTGCCATCGCAATCCGGCCGATCCGTGCCAGTGACTACGAGGCATGGCTTCCCCTCTGGGCCGGTTACCTGGCGTTCTACGGGACGGCGATGCCCGAGGCAAATGCGCGCCACACCTTTGATCGCCTCTGTGCCGGCGAGGGATTGCATGGGTTCGTCGCGGATGTCGGGGGAACCGTCTCCGGGATTGTCCACTGCCTCTTCCACCCGTCGACATGGACGCCCACTGACTATTGCTACCTGCAGGACCTGTATGTTGATCCGGCGTGTCGCGGGGCAGGTGCCGGACGCGCGCTGATCCGGGCAGTGGTGGATTTCGCCCGCGAGCGCGATGCGAACCGGGTCATCTGGCTGACCAACGAGGACAATGCCCCGGCGCGCGCCCTCTACGACACCGTTGCGCGGACCACGGGTCTCATCCAGTACCGCATCTCGCCCCTCTGACCGGGGCATTCCCGCTCACGAATGCTCCCCGACGGGCGTGTCACAGGCAGGTGGATGCCATACCTGACTGCATGGCACGCATTCCGGACTGTTTGCCGGCATGCAACCTGCCGGGGAGAACCGCATGGCACTCATGGACCATTTCCCATCCAACATCGGCAGTTTTGGCAATCAGGGAACTAACTGGCCCGACCGAGACGAGGAGCCCGATTACGATGCCCTCTCGGGCTTTGCCCACCTTGGGCGCGGGTGGGTGGACGGCCTTCTGGACCGGATTGCGCCGGAAGTGTGGGGGCTTGACTCCAAGTGGCTTGAGACCTACTGTCACGCAAACTTCACCCTTGCGATGAGGCAGGACCTCCTGCATGTCGATACGCAGATGCGCTTCGCCCTGTGGCGGGTGGGTTCACTTGCCACGGCGGACGGGCGTCCGATCTATGGGTACTTCGTCCGGAATGCCGGGATCACGCCTCCACCGTACTTCCTGGTCGGGTTCATCACCCTGGATGACGGAATCCTGAGATACCAGGTGCCGGGCGCGGTTTGTGAACTGATCAGGATTGACTCGCCTCCGGTCTCGCCAACGCATTTCGTGCCGCCGTTCCCACCGTTGTTGCCGAGCACCATGTGGCAACACGTCCTGGAGACCCGACGTGAACGCATCGCCGCACGCTTGCCCAAGTTGCCGGACTACTCATTGAGGTACCTGATCACGGGTGCGGTGGGCGCGGCGTACCGGGCACGAAGCCGGGCAGTGCCCGGCCTGCGTCGTGACGGGACGTACCAGTGGTTCCTTCCGATCCACATTACCTCCGCGAGCACGAACGATGCCCCGGATTTCATCGCGCCGGCAACCATCGCCGACGACGGTCAGGGGCATGTCATCCGCACCCTTCTGGAACCACACATGGCCTATCCGAAGGCTCGCGCCGCCGATGCCGATGACGCCCGCATCCGCTCGTGGCGTGGCGTGAGGCCGGTCTCTCCCCAGTGACACGACTGGCGTCTGGGTGGGCGCCGGGACGCGAGGACTATGACCGGTAGAGGGTCGTCACCGCGCCGACCCGGCCATACATCCAGAACGAGATGGGGATCAGCAGGATGGTCAGCAGGCAGACGTATGCCAGGGCCATCCAGACCCCACTCAACCACCACCCGATCAACAGGAACCAGACTGCGCGGCCAAGGAATGACCGTTGGGGTATCCCGGTCACTTGCCCGCGTGCGTTCACGTACAGGCTTGTCTCCTGAGAACGCAGGGTGATGATCGAC
Organism: Thermoflexus hugenholtzii JAD2; assembly: GCA_945907765.1. Classification (GTDB taxonomy): domain Bacteria; phylum Chloroflexota; class UBA11872; order UBA12225; family UBA12225; genus UBA12225. The sequence goes on from CAMDTO010000073.1 coordinate 4,082, forward strand.
GGCAGACGGTTGATGATCCACAGGCCGACCGGCAGGCCGATGATCGTGCAGTTCAGGACCCAGGCCAGGCCGGAGACCATCGCCCCGGCCCACCATCCGATCAACAGGAACCAGATGACCCGGATGAGCAGGTTCGGGCCTGACTGGCGGTACACCATCGGTGCCTGACTGGACATCTCTTGCCTGTCTTCCTGAATGATTTTGGGCGCCGTGTCAGACGCACCTATTCCAAAATGATAGTCCGGCGACTTTCGTTGTGGACGGCGTCGCCATCGGCATCCGGGAGTGCCCGGGATCATTGGTAGGATTGAGATGGAGGGTTCTGGCTGCGGTCCCGAGGGATCTCATTGCCACGATATCCCAGTCGCGCATCCCGCAGTGGGGGCGCCGGCACGATCAGCGCAACCAACGGACTTTCAGGAAGACCCAGTGGCGACACCGACGACCCGCATGCGTGGCCTCCCGTCCAAGGGATGGGAGGCCCTGGCTGCCCTTGACCTTCACGAGGCAATCGACCCCGGTGAAGGCGAGGTGGTGCCACCGCGTGTCCGGAACGCGCCGGTTGTGGGGAGGGATGAACATCAGCCAGGTGGGAGGCCGATGCCAGCCAGGCGATTGTTCGATGCATTGCGTGTCCCGATGGCCACTGATGATCCTCTTACGGAGACACTTGGCAAGTTTGCGCATTTTCCCGACGACTGGATCCAGAAACTCGTCGTGCGACTGGCCCCTGAATCGTGGGGCGAGCGGGATACGTGGCTTGAGTACTACTGCCACGCCAACTTCGGCCATGCACTCCGGCAGGAGCGCCTCCTGCACGACCCTGAGGGGCGGTTCGTCCTCTGGCGGGTCGGTTCACTCGAGACAACCGACGGGCGGGCCATTCATGGCTACTTCGTGCGGAACTCGCGCCGGTACGGACCGCCCTACTTCCTGGTTGGGTTTGTCACGTTAGACGACGGCATCCTGCGCTTCCAGAACCATGACCGCACGGTCATGGGTATCCGGATTGCCACGCCACCGACCTCACCCAAGCACGTGATCCCGGCGTATCCGGACTTGCACGCGATGCCGTCGGTGAACTGGCAGCACATCCTTGAGACCCGGATTGACCGGATCCGCTCGCGTGTGCCGAACCTTCCGGACAAGGCCCTGCGGTGGCTTATCACCGCGGCCGTTGCCGATGCCCACAAGTCGTCAGACCGCCGGGCCGTTCCCGGATGGTTCGACGGCGAGTACCAATGGATGCTTCCCCTGCACATCACGCAGGAGAATGTCTCGGCTGCACCGGACTTCGTCGCGCCGGTACGCCTTGCCGGTGACGGCGAGGGATACACCATCCCGACCCTTCTGGAACCATGGATGGCCTACCCGCTTGCCCGCGCGATCGCACCCGACAACCGGGGCATTGCGTCGTGGGCCACGACAATCGACTGACGAATGCGGATCATTGACAGAACCGTGATGATGGGTGTCGGCATGGGTTCGCTGTTTTGTCTGAGCTGGCGTGTTCTGTCTTGCCGCAAAGCATTCGTTTGCGCGCCCCGTGCCAGCTAGTAGCCCTCTCACCAGAGGGTTTTCCGCACGCGCACTGCCGCTTCTGCATGGATGGATCACGTTAACTCCTGCCGCCCGGGCAAGATGACGAACATAGTGGTGTCCCCTCTCTAGGAAAGCCTGATCCCGGCGGTGCATGCGGCACGCGCACCCAGTCGGGTTCTGGAAATCCGTACGGACGATGATCGGTGGTTTGGTCGCCACGGTTCATTCAGTGCGGATGAGCGGTTGCATGACCGATCCGGTGGCTGATCTGCCGACAGACGCCTCGGTGCGCGACCTGACTGCTTTCCGCGAAATGATTAGGGGTACTCGTTGCGTCTCAGATGGCGATGGACGCAACGGACGTTTCCGGCGTCGTTGACATCGTTTCCTGGATGGCTGCCAACCACTGAATGGTGGTTATTGCCTCCCCGGCTGCTTCGCTGCCACGAAGCTGCCTGGCAAAAGACCTTGTCCTCGGACCCGGGGCTTAGGAAAGCGGTTCATTGCTGCACCAGTAGCGACTGGTTCCGTGATGGGCGTCAGGGAAGACGACTCGTCGCAAGAGGTTTGCGCAGTGCCTGTTGGCAGTGCCCACCCTCGTGATTGCGTGTCGAGTGTCCGGCCAGATAGGGAGATCGCGCCACCATGTCCCTCAGGATCAATTACAACCTTGCGTCGTCGTCGGCGCAACGCGGTCTGGCAAGCAGCCAAGACCTCTACTCACGGATGGCGTCACGGCTGTCAACAGGCTTGCGCATCAATCAGGCGGCCGATGACACGGCCGGGATGGCTGTCAGCGAGAAGCTCAAGAACCAGGTCCGTGGCCTCAACCAGGCCCAGCGAAACGCCCAGGATGGCGTCAGCATGCTCCAGACCGCCGAAGGTGCCCTCGCCGAGACGCACTACCTGCTCGGGCGCATCCGCGAACTCGCCGTCCAGGCCGCCAACGACACCCTGACGTCCGCTGACCGCACGAACCTCCAGGCCGAGGCGAACCAACTGGTCTCCGAGATTGACCGGATTGCCTCCAGCACCCAGTTTAACGGCATAACCCTGCTCGACAAGAACAACGCCGTCTCGTTGCACAATGCCGGGTCTGGCCTCAGCTTCCAGATCGGCGCCAACAACGGCAACACCTTTGGCGTGAACATCTCTGCCGTCCGCGCCCGGGATCTGGGCGACGTCAGTACCATCAACGCCATTGACAGCGCGGCCACGACCGGTGCCAAGACTGTCAGCATCGGCGGCTCAAGCATCAACTACAACACCGCTGTCGACACGATCTTCGACCTCAGCGACGCCATCAACGCCGGGACGAGTACCCACGGCGTCACGGCGTCCATCATCTCCAGCGGGGGCAACACGACCAGTGCCGGTGGCAACACCCCTTATGTTGAGGGATCGGCGGCCTCGGGCGCGCATCTCAAGCTGACGTCCGCGGCGGCGGATGCATTCGCTTCCGATACTGGCGCTCTCGCCCTGCAGTTGTTCGGATCAGCGACCGCAACGACTGCGCAGGTGGCCGCGAGGTCGGCCTCTACCCTAGCTGACCTCGGCGTCTCTGCCGGAGGCACGCTGACCATCGGCACCAGTGCCGCAGCGGCCGTTGGCGGGACGACCCTGGCCAACCTCGGCGTGACTGCCGGCACGCTGTCGTTCACGGCCACGGTTGCCGCCGGGGTGACTGGTGCTGCCGCTGGCACCGCCACCCTGGCCGAGATCGGCATCTCCGCCAACGGCAATTTCGGCATGACCCTGACAGCCGGCGGTGCGGTCACTGTTGCCTACACGACGTCTGACACCCTCGCAACATTTGCCGCGGCTGTCGAGACCGCCCTGCAGGCCGCAAACGGTGGCGCTAATGCCGAAACCTCAACCGCGACGTATACGGCAGGCACCGGGTTCGTATTCACAATCAACTCTGCTTCCAGCCCCACCACCTTCACCACGGCGGCGTTCACGGCAGGCACCGGGCACCTTGCCAAGCTCGGACTTGATGTGGCCTTGGGCAGTGCCAACGCAGTGAAGTCGGGCACCAACACCGTGACGACTGCCGCGCAGTCGGAAGTGATCACGCGCAGCTACGCGACCAGTGACGACCTGACCACCCTCGCCTCGAACATCCAGGCCGCGCTTCGGGCCGGTGGTGTGGTCGGGAACAGCACCCTGACCGGAGGCACGCTTGCCGGCGCGACGGCATCGTTTGCATCAGGGGTCATCTCGATCGATGCGGTGGGCGCCAACGTGACCTTCTCGGCGATCACCGACTCCGGCACTGCCAGATCAGTACTTGGCGGCCTCGCGGCCGGGAGCGGAACGACCGCGACTGCGACGATCTCCCCGGTCGCCACCGAGGATGTCACGGTCGCCTTCGCCACCACCGACACCATCGGCACGCTTACGTCCAACATCCAGACGGCGATGCGTGCCGCCGGCGCGACCGGCAGCAGCCTCCTCGGGTCACTCGGCAGCGCGACCGCCGCGTTCGCTTCCGGGATTCTGACGATCGCGACCGCCGATTCCGATGTCACGATCGCGACCCTCGCGGCGTCAGGTGGCGGTGGCCTGATCGCGAAGCTCGGCCTCGCGGCAAGCCCGGCAGCCGTCCAGGCGGCATCATCCGCGGCTCTCACCGAGGATAAGTACACCCTCTACTCCAAGACCGTCACCGGCGTAACCTCCCTGGTCTCGGGCAGCAGCAGCAACCTCGACCTCTCCACCCAGGCAGCCGCCTCGGCCGCCATCGCCACGGTCGATGCCGCCGTGAACCAGGTCAGCACCGCCCGTGCCAACCTCGGGGCAATGCAGAGTCGTCTGGAGAGTGCCTCCCGGTCCATCGCCGTCGCCTCGGAGAACACGGCGGCTGCCAACAGCCGCATCGCCGATGCCGACATCGCCCAGAGCATGAGTGAGATGGTGCGGGCGCAGATCTTGCAACAGGCCGGCATCTCGGTCCTGGCACAGGCGAACCAGGCACCGTCACTTGTTCTCCAGTTGCTCAGGTAGCCGGGTCAGCCCGGGGTCGTCCGTGACACTGGGTGACCTTGGATCCGATACACCCGACGGGGTGGGGTTTCTTCCCCACTCCGTCTTCTTTTTCCGGGAACCCAGGCACACTCACCCGACCAATGTTTCAGGCGATCCGCAGCCTCACCCACACCGTCACTACCAGTCGGCGACTGATCCATCCTCGTGCAATGGCGTTGCGATCACCTTTGCGACTGGTGGATACGCCCGAACCACATCCATGTCCAGTTCCACCCCGATACCGGGACGATCGGGTACCAGAAGGTAGCCACCTTCGCGAACCAGAGGCTGCTTGAGGATGGTTGACTTCGGTGGAACGTCTTCCCCGGTGTACTCCTGCAAGGCGAAGTTCGGGATGCAGGCGTCGAGTTGCACGCATGCTGCAGTGCTGACTGGCGAGAGCGGATTGTGCGGGATCACCCCGACGTGGTAGGCCTCGGCAATCGCCGCGATCTTCTTGGCGTGCGTCAGGCCACCGACCATGCAGACGTCGGGCCGGATGAACCGGCACCCGCCTGCAGCCAGGAGTTCGTTGAACTCCCAGATCGTGTGCAGGCGTTCACCCGTCGCGATCGGCACCTGGATGCTTCGCTGCAGGTCGCCCATCCGCTGGATGCTGTCGGGCACCAACGGGTCTTCCAGGAAGTACGGCCGGTACTTTGCCAGTTCCAGTGCGAGGCCCGAAGCGTGGTGCGGGTCCATGCGACGGTGGATCTCGACGCACAGGTCCACGCCGTTCCCGACCGTCTCCCGGACCGCGGCGACGCGCGTAAGCATCTGTTCCAGGAGTTCGGCATAGCGCAGTTCCGGGTAGTTGTGTGGGAAGGGAGTGAACCGGACGGCGGTGAATCCGTCGCGCACCGCCGCCGCCGCGCTTGCGGCGAGATCGTCAGCCGTCTCACCACCGACGTGCATGTAGAGGCGGATGCGGTCGCGGCACTTTCCGCCCAGGAGTTGCCACGCCGGCACGCCGAAGTGCTTGCCCGCGATGTCCCAGAGGGCGAGGTCGATCGCACTCAAAGCCGACATGATGACTGCGCCGCGGAAATGGGCATTGCGGTAGAGGAACTGCCAGTGGTGTTCGATCTGCAGGGGGTCCTTCCCCAGCAAGTAGGGTTGCCACGCCTGCAGGACGCCACCGATTGCCTCGGGGTAGCCGTGGATGCCCCCCTCACCAAGGCCGGTGATGCCTTCCTCCGTATGTATGAGGAGGTAGAACCACCGGCCGACCTGAAACCACTCCATCCCGTTGATCCGCATGCCATCGTTCCTTCCGCGTTGTTGGCGGATGGTATCCGCGGCGAGACTTGGTAAGGATCGCAACCGGTCGGTTTGTCTGGAAAGCACGCTGATCGGGTTGGTGAGGCGGAACGTCACGGTGTGGTTTTTCGACGGGGGCGGAGATTGCCTAGAACGGCCACCATGGACGGCGTTTGACACGATCGTTGGTAGCGGGGCCAGGCCGGGTGCCGTTTGAGGCCGAACCCGTCAGGTTGCCCGAGGAATCTCGGTACTGGGTGATGCCTCCGAAGTTGTTGGAGGAGCCCACTTGGTTACCCATGGCGTCTCGGTACTGGGTGATGCCACCAAGGTTGTTGGATGACCCGGTTAGGTTGCCCGAAGCATCGCGGTACTGGGTGATCCCGCCGAAGTTGTTGGAGGAGCCCACCTGATTGCCCATGGCATCGCGGTACTGGGTAATGCCACCAAGGTTGTTGGATGACCCGGTCAGGTTGCCTGAGGCGTCGCGGAACTGGGTGGTGCCACCGAAGTCGAATGCGGATCCGCGCGTATTGCCCATCCCATCACGGAATTGCGTGTTGTTCCCGAATACACTCTTGGCTTCCTCGGGCTTCTTGCCAAACATGACCGTCACCTCCCGGTTCTCACTGGTCCTCGCGTGGGGCACGATTGCCCCTTGCAAACATCCTATCACTGGGTAATCGATCATGCAATACCGCACATAATTTCGGACGGTCATGCGGTAACAATGAGGAAGACATGTTTGGAAAGACCGGCGTGCACCAGTTGTGAAGCGAGGTCCAGGTCGATCAGGGTCGATGGCGTGGGGGATGAATGACCTATTGGGGATCAGGAGGTTCCAGAGGCACGGAGGTCGGCTAGCCGGGCAATCTGCCGACCGTGCCCATCGAAGTTGGCGGGAGACAACCACCGCTCGAAGCCATCCCTGATGGCTGGCCAGTCGCGGTCGATGATTGCGTAAAAGGCCGTGTCCCGGTTGCGCCCCTTGTAGACGACTGCCTGCCGGAAGATGCCCTCGAAGCGGAACCCGAAGCGTTCGGCGGCGCGTCGCGAGGGGGCGTTCAAGTCGTCACACTTCCACTCGAAGCGACGATAGCCAAGATCATCGAAGGCATGGCGCATGAGGAGGAAGATTGCCTCGGTGGCGATAGGCGTCCGTTGCATCCGGGGTGAGAACTGCAGGTGGCCGACCTCGATCACGCCGTTGGCCGGATCGATGCGGAGGTATGCTCCAATACCCACGGCAACTCCCCCCTCTTGCCGCAATGCCCCCACCCCGTGTCCAAGGGCAGACGGCATGGAGACAGTCTCTGGTTGTGGATGTTGCTGCGAAGCCCCCACCCCCTGACCAAGGTCAGTCGGCACGGAAACAGTTTCTAGAGGGGAGTAGTGGTCGACGATCGCGAAGAAGAGGGGGTCCTCGCTTGCCGTCGCCCATTCGGTCCACGTGCGGTAGGTCGGCTCGTCGGCGAAGGGTCCGACGGGCAGGTAGGTCCACATCCGCCCGGAGGCGTCGTCGGCATTCGCGGTGAAGAGGTCGTGCGCGTGCCGGTCTGGATCCAGCGGTTCGAGACGGCACGTGCGCCCGGTCAAGGTGATGCGTCCGGGTCGGGGTCGTGCCGTCCATCCCGGCACGGCGAACCCGACAGACTGTCCATCCCTGGTAGATGCGCGCGCTTCGCGGACTGGGTGATCGTTCCGGGCTTCCATGACCGGCATGGTAGCGTCCGCGACCGTCCCGGCTATCCTCCGGCAAGGACGTGGGTGAGGGCGTGATAAGCGGGTTTCGGGGCGTACGCGGTGTCGAAGGGCAGTGCACCGTCGGGCTTGCCGGTGAATCCGGGGATCCACGAGTGGGTGTCGGTGAATCCCCAGAAGGTGAACGAGGTGACGCCGGCCTCGATACAGGTGCCAAGGATATCGGCGTAGACCTGCGCCTGTTCGGCCAACCGCTCATCATCGGTACCGGTGCCGGTCTGGAGTTTCACGTCCATCTCGGTGACGTGCACCTCCAAGCCCAGGGCACGCAGGCGGGCGATGTTGGCGGCGAGGTCGGGACGTGACGGTGATTGCCGTGCGCCGATGCCGACATGCATCTGCAAGCCCACGCCGTGCACCGGTACGCCATCCTGTACGAGACCCCGCAGGAGAGCGTGTACGGCATCCGCCTTGCGTCCCATGCCCTCGGCACCGTAGTCGTTGTAGAAGAGCCTCGCGTCGGGGTCGGTCTCGTTGGCCCATCGGAAGACATCGGCGAGGTAGCCGGGTCCAAGCGCGCGTGCCCACAGTGTGTCGCGCAGGGCACCAGTGTCGGTGATTGCTTCGTTCACCACGTCCCACGCGAGAACCGGAACGGGGCCATCGTTCCGGTAGTGCGTCAGGACGCCTGTGATGTGGTCTCGCAAGGCGGCACTGGCGTTCTCACCGGAGGCGGCGACGCGTTCAAGCCACGCCGGATTCTGGTTGTGCCAGACGAGGGTGTGACCACGAATGGTCATGCCGTGCGCAGTGGCGAAGGCCACGATGGCATCGGCTGCCTGGAAATCAAATCGTCCCTGTGATGGTTGCAGGAAACTGGGCTTCATGACGTTCTCGCACGTGACTGACGAGAATTCGCGGGCGAGGATTTCGCGATAGGCCGGTTCGGCAACCAATGGGCGCGAGGAAACGGCGGCACCGATGCGGATTCCCCGGGCATCGCCGAGGTCGCGCAGGGATGTCTCCGGGGCATGATCCTGACGGTTCATCGATGCGGATTCTCCGACCGCGTAGGCAGTACCCGGGGTACTCAGTCCAACGAGTGATGCACCCACCGAGAGGCCCGCCCGGCGGGTCAACCTGACGGGGCGCAGGGCGGTCATTGGCGCACGATGCCTTCGCTGCCCATTGTCAGGCCTGAGGTTCGCCTACGACGGGTCGTCCGGCGATGACGAGGAAGCGCAAGGGTTCGTGAGATTGCGCATGCGCGGTGGCGTTCAGGCAGTCGCCTGGCCCTAGGATCAGTCGCTGATGCGCACCGACCTCGACCCCGTCCCCCAGATGGGCGTGGGGTTCACCACTTCCAGAGCCCTCCTGACCGGGATGCGCATCGTGGTGGGGTGTGCCAATGCGTCCCATTCCGGAGATGACGTAGGCCAGGCCCTGGTATCCGGCCGGGACCGGGACGGACACCAAATGGCCGGGATCCACGTGGACATCGAGGTACTGGGTCGGGTTGCGCAGGACGATCGGCGAGGCCTTGCCGGCGTACTCACCGGCCACCACGCGGACGAGGACGCCGTCGGCGGTCACCTCAGGCACGGCATCGGGCGGAAGCAACTGGAATGTCGGGTCGATGTTCCGGTCTTCGGCGGAAAGCAGGATGAACAACTGGAAACCCCGGTAAGGCACACCACCGACCGGTTGTTCGGAATGCGAGAAGCCCCGTCCGAAGAGGTTGCGTTCGACACCTCCGGCGACCACGGTGCCCGCGTTGCCAAGGGTGTCCTCGTGATAGAGGGCACCGCCAATGCCGTACGTGATGATCTCGACGCCCCGGTGCGGATGCGTCGGGAACATCACGTGGGGAGGCACGTCATCGTGCATCATGGCAATGAATGGATCGACGTGATCGACCCCCGATCCCTGGCCGATGACCAATCGGGAGTTCATGCCGGTACCGGACATGGGGCGCAGTGGTGCCGAGACGGCGGTGATGGCGCGGGCGGTGGTGGAGTTGCTTGCGGATGCGATCGTCGTCAT
>CAMDTO010000074.1 GCA_945907765.1 Thermoflexus hugenholtzii JAD2
CCGCGTGACAACCTTGGGCATCTTTTCGCGCGCCACCGGTAAGAAGAGCCTCTCCGGTCCCGGCCCATTCATGATGGTCTCCGGACCGCTTCCTTGATCTTCACCATGACCCGTCTACTCGTTTGTCGTGGCAGATGGTGTGTATGAGATGTCGAGCTGCGGGGTGTCAATCGGGACACCCCCAGCCTCGTGCGAAGCCATCAGGAAGTCGAGGGCACCGGTCGTCAGCAGGGTGCGCGTGGCGGGCACGGTCGGGCGGCCCGTTTCAATCATGTCCTGGACGGCGTCAATGAGCCACGCGAAATGTGAAAACGGCTCCTGGGTCCCCATGCCGAACCGGAATGCGATTCTGGAAACAGTGTCGGCACCCGGCAGCGTCACGTCGGCGGCTATTGCCCACTGTGGCGTGATTGCCTCGGGAATCATCGCCATCGCGTGAGTGCCATCGCGGTAATTGATCAGGAAGGCCGAGGCCTCCGGGGCAAGTGCCCGCGCATCGCCGGGGGTAGCTCGGTCACAGACGTTCAATGCGGCCTGCATGAGGGACGGATCCCACGCGCCACGGTCCAATGCGTTCCAAGCTTGCTGGCCGACAAGGCACTGCACGCTTGCAATGCCTGTCTCACCGCCGTGGCGACGCTCCAGGATGCACTGGAGTGCCTCGAGGGCGTGAAACCCGTAAGCCTCCAATGGTGGCGGCGACACGACCACCGCCCGGTGAATCCGCGTCCCGATCGGAACCTCGACCCGTGGGGAACGCCACGAGACCGGTGCCGTACTGACCGATGATCCCGCCATCAGGGGGATGCCAAGCCGGGCCGAGCGATCGACGATTGCATGGGCATCCTCCCAGCCAACCCCAAGGTGCTTGTCGATGAAGACCGGCACCACGCATCCAAGTTCCTCAAAGACGTCTGCGACGGCATCAAACCACTCCCGTCGAGGATAGAGGCGCTGCCCTCGGGCGTTGACTGGATACTCGCCGTGTTCGCCAATGATCAGTACACCATTGACAGCGATGGTGTCTGTTCCAAGCGTAAGCGCGTCACGGATTGTCGGAAGGATCGGGACCCCAGTCCGTTCGGACCACCCGCGAGAGAGGTCATTGTCCGGAAACTGGTCGATGAACATCGAAGCCACATCGACCCGCGGCCGGCGGATTCGCCCGTCGACATCGGTCGGCAAGGGCGTCTCGGTGAGCGTCCGGACGGTTTCTCCGTAGTCAAGCGCGTCCCGGTCGTAGACGTGAGGCCACGAATAATCTGCGAGAAGCTTGCTGACGATCACGTCTGCGTGTGAACGCGGTCGATACACGGTGCACAAGGCGGCGACACGGGGCCTCGCGCTCTGCGTCTTATGCTGACCCATTGCGCCACTGGGTTCCAGAGACATCATCGCTCTCCCTTTGCCCGGTCGGTTCCGAACCATATTTCGACAGCATACTGCGCACCGATGCTTGACAGCACGACCACATATATGACACAATCACTGTATGAACTCTGTCAACGGGACTTCGGGCACGAGCACATGGACCCGTGCGGGCAGCGTTCTCACTCTTCGCGATGTGCGGCGCCCGTTCGCTACTGGCCGTTACGTTCATAATTGGCATGTCGGGAGCAAGGACTTGTTCCCAGGAACCACGGGCAGGCATGGGCGTATGGGTTCACCCTCATGGCGCCGGTCAAGCCGAACAAGAACTGGACGGATTGCGATGACCATCACCCCCACCCTGATTCCCGTGCAGTACAACCGACACAACCTGAAGAGCCGTTTCCTAGCGGAACTCGAGCAGCGGATCCTGATCTATGACGGGGGCTTCGGCACCCAGATCCTGGCTCGGCAACATTTGCTCACCGACGCCGACTACTTGGGAAATCCGCAGCGCGGCCCTCACGAGATCCTTGGAACCACACGGCCCGAACTGCTTGAGGAAATCCACGCCGGGTATCTCGCGGTGGGTGCCGACGTCCTTGAGACCGATACCTTTCAGGGCAGTCCCAGGCGTTTGCGTGAATGGGGCCTGGTAGACCGGTCCTATGAGATCAACTTCAATGCCGTCGCGTGCGCCCGCCGGGCCGCCGACCGCTTCTCAACGCCTGACCGGCCTCGCTTCGTTGCGATGTCTCTCGGACCGACAGGCGCCCTCCCAAGTGGAGACGAGGCATCCCTGATCGCCCTCTCGCTTGGTCCGGACGGAGCACCTCTCTACCGGTCCCTCTTTGAGGAACTCGCCGAGGGTGCACGGCTGCAAGTAACCGCCGCGATAGACGCAGGGGCCGATGTCATCATCATCGAGACCCAATTCGACATCCTCGAGACACGTGCCTTCATATCTGGGTGCACACGCGCGTTCCGTGATACGGGAACCCGCCTGCCGATCCAATGCCAGGTAACCCTTGAGATGTCCGGACGCATGCTGCTCGGCACCGACCCGGTTGCGGCGGTGACAATCCTCGAAGGTCTTCCGATCGACCTGATCGGACTGAATTGTTCGACTGGCCCTGATTACATGAGGGAACCGATCCGCGTCATTTGCGAGACATCCCGGCTACCAGTCACCTGTATCCCGAACGCCGGGCTCCCCCTGAACGTCGACGGCCAGGCGGTCTACCCATTGGAACCCGGTCCGATGGCCGACGAACTTGTCGACTTCGTGACGGAATTCGGAGTGAATGTCGTCGGTGGTTGCTGCGGATCGACGCCAGACCATATCGCCGAGCTTGTCGCCCGACTGGACGGGAAGTCACCGCGTCCGCGGTCCGTCCCCTACGTGCCTCGGATCGCATCGGCGTTGCGCGCGTACGACCTGTTCATGGAACCGGCCCCGCTGATCGTGGGCGAACGCGTCAACTCCCAGGGATCACGGGTTGCCAAGCGTGCCCTGCTTGCAGACAACTACGACAAGTTGATCGAGATCGCGCGGGAGCAAGTTGAGAACGGATCGCACGCGCTCGACATCTGCGTCGCGCTGACCGAGCGCGCTGACGAGGTGTTCCAGATGGCAACCATCGTAAAACGCCTCGGTGCGTCGTTTGAAACACCGCTCGTGATCGACACCACCGAAGTCGAGGTCGTGCGGGCCGCCCTCGAGGTCTATCCAGGACGGGCCATCCTGAACAGCATCCATGCCGAGAACCGGTCCGAACGGATCGACAAATGGGTGCCGTTGATGAAGGAACACGGCGCGATTGCCGTCGCAATGTGCATTGATGAGCGAGGCCAGGCGACTGATGCCCAGTGGAAGTTCGAAGCGGGCGAGAAAATGCACACCATTGTGTGTGGCGAGTACGGCATGCCCCCGGAAACCCTCATCTTTGACGCCCTGACCTTTCCGATCACGACCGGTCAGGCTGACCTCGCCAATGCAGCCGTCGAGACAATCCAGGCAATCCGGCTGATCAAGTCCCGCCTTCCCGGCGTGCTGACCATCCTCGGGGTGAGCAACCTGTCATTTGGAATTGATCCCTATGCGCGGGAGATTCTCAATTCGGTCTTCCTATTCCATGCGGTCAAGGCCGGCCTGGATCTCGCCATCATCAACCCGGCACACGCACGACCGTACGCGGGCATTCCCGATGTAACCCGTGACTTTGCCGAGGCGGCCATTTTCAATGCTTCGCCGTCGGCACTGACGGACTTCATCGAGCATGTTGACACCATCATCAAATCGGGTGGCGCAGATACGGGACCTGGAAAGACCGGCCCCGGAGTGGTCGAACCCGACGGGACCGATGAACGGATCAAGTTCAGGATCCTTGAACGTCGCAAGGACGGGGTTGAGGACCTCGTCGACACGGCAATTGCCGAACGCACCGTGAAGGGAACGCGTCGCCACGATGCTGCGGTCGACGTCCTCAACGGCGTCCTTCTCCCTGCCATGAAGCAGGTTGGGGACGAGTTTGGCGCCGGGAAGCGCATCCTCCCGTACGTCCTGCAGTCCGCCGAAGTCATGAAGAAGTCCGTCGCGCGCATGGAGACCTATCTCGAACGCATCGAGGGTGTCACGAAGGGCACGGTCGTACTCGCAACGGTCTACGGTGACGTCCACGACATCGGAAAGTCCCTTGTGCTGACCATCCTAGCCAACAATGGCTACACGGTCCACGATCTCGGCAAGCAGGTCCCGGTGACTGAGATCGTTGAAGCGGCGGTACGACACGGTGCTGACGTAATCGGCCTCTCAGCGCTGCTCGTGAACACCAGCCGTCAGATGCCACTTGTTGTTCGTGAGTTGCACCGTCGTGGCCTCGACATCCCGGTCCTCATCGGCGGTGCGGCTATCAACCGTCCATTCGGTGCACGGGTTAACTTCGTTGATGACGCGAAATCCACCCGGTATGCCGGTGGGGTGTTCTATTGCAAGGACGCATTCGAAGGTCTCGATTGGGTCGAGGCACTCACGCAGTCCGGTGACCGGAATGCAGTAATCGCTCGCGTGCAGACCGAAGCAGCAGCGGTTGCCTGACCGGGTCGAACGTAGGAGAAAACCACCATGATTACGGCAAGCGCAGACCTGCCCGGACTGCAACGCGATGCGTCACGCGTGCGCACCGTCCGTGATTGGACGGTCCCGCCGAACCTCGCGACACCGGGATCAGTCATCACGATCGATCCCCAAAGTCTTGATCTGCTGTTACCGCTTGTTGACCGCAATACCCTGTTCCGCCATCACTGGGGGTACCGTCCAGTTCTCGCGGCTGAACCTGACGCCCCATCCCAACGCGCCTTGGCCCGCAAGCATGAATGGGAGAGGATGCTCGTTCGGGAACTCGAACCCGAATTGCAGCGGTTGTGGCGAGATGCCAAGCGAGAGGGTTGGCTTCGCCCCTCAGCAGCATTCGGGATCTTTCCTGTGCAGGCAGACGGTGATGTTTTGGTCGTCTACGATCCCTTGGCATTCATTGACGGGGCCCGCGGAACTTCATTGCCAGTTCGTGCCCGGTTCAGTTTTCCGCGACAGCCCGACGATGGGTCACCCCGGAACAAGGGACGCCTGTGCCTTGCTGACTACTTCCGCCCAATCGAATCCGGCGAATATGACACTGCCGGCTTCCAAGTCGTCACGGCCGGTGAGATCGCGAGCCAAACGGCAACAAGACTTCAGCAAGCTGACCAGTACGACCGTGGCTTCAAGGTCCATGGATTGGCCGCCACGGTAGCCGAAGCCATGGCCGAATTCATTCAACAACGAATTCGGGTCGCGATGGGGGTACCAAAGGGGCAAGGGCTCAGGTATTCATGGGGTTATCTGGCGTGCCCGAACGTCTCCGATCAGGTGAAAGTGCTCGACCTGCTTCCCCGTGCCACCACCGAACTAGGCATCTCCCTGACGTCGGGCTACCAATTCGATCCTGACCAGACGACCGCAGCGCTTGTCGTCCACCACCCGGACGCGATCTACTTCGCGGTCCTTGGCGGAGACACGAACACGGATGAACTGGCCGTGTAGTCGGGGATGCCTTGTAACGTGCTTCTTTCGCTCACATAATGCCCTGTTTACATAAATGGTAAACGATGTGCGTAATGATCACCATCATGTTCGCGATCTTGTCGGCCGTGTTATGGGGCATTTCCGACTTCCTTGGCGGCCTGCTTTCGCGCCGACTTTCCCCGGTCACTGTGATAGCAGCTTCGCAGTCGTGCGGGCTCGCTGTGACGGGCGCCGCCTGCTTCTGACTCGGCACTGACATTCCTGATACCCGAACGGTCCTGTTTTCCGTCGCTGCCGGAACGACCAGTGCAATTGGCCTGAGTTGCTTCTACCGAGCCCTTTCAACCGGCCCTTTGGGAACTGTGACCGCTATTTCCGCTTCCGGTGCGATCATTCCGGTGATCGTTGGCATGGTGAACGGGGAGACAATCACCGCGATCGGGGGGCTGGGAATAGTTGGAACATTAGCTGGCGTTGCGCTTGCAACGTTTGCAGCAAGCGAAACTTCGTCGTCCGACGCATCCTCGCGTCAAACCACGCTCTTGTTCGCGGTCGTGGCCTCCATCGGGTTCGGCGGGTATTTCTGTCTGTTCACCGAGGCGTCGCGCGGAGGAGTCGCGGTCGCATCACTGTTGGAAGGCATAGTCTCGGTCATTTGCCTTGCATCAGCTTGGGGCGTCATGAAACTCCGAGGGACCGGCAGGGTTGTCGTGACGCTCGTCCCCCACCTGGACGCCTTGGTCACCTGCGGCTCACTCGGAACGCGGATTGTTGACACAGCGACCAAGCACTGGCCAGTGCTCCTGACCGCAGCAGGTATCGCCACTTCTGGACTTCTTGACCTTGGCGCGACCACGCTGTTCGCGCACGCAAGCGTTGCCGGCCGCCTTGGGGTCACGGCAACGTTGGGGTCGCTTTATCCAGTCGTCACGATCATTCTTTCACGGCTCGTCCTGGATGAGCGCCCGGGAAACATCCAATCACTCGGGGTCCTGCTTGCGGTAGGGGGGACCGTTCTCGCCACCATGTAGCCATCAGTTCGGGTGAGTGATCTTCCTGGTAGCGATCATGTCAAAATCTCGTAACTTGGGCTAGAAAAAGAAGAGTCCTGACCCGGTAATACGCTTCAATCCGCGATTGATTCCGGAGATGGCCAAGACAATTCCACCTAGCATGAGTACTGGCATCGAACCGCGCCAAACTCGCCAAATACGATGTAGGCGACAGCACAGGCATAGCCGAGATACACGGCCGCGCTTGAGAGAAGCCACATTGACAACGCCCTGCCACCCAAAATCAGAAGCGCTCCGAACAGCGGTTGGATTGACCAACCCCTTTGCTCTTCGTTCTCCACACCATTTTCTGGAATTCCTTGGTCAGATGAAGCAGCCATCAACTGCAGCATAGCGTGCTACTACATATCGTGTTCCTACCTTACACGTTGCATGACCATTATTCACCTCCAGTATCAGGCGCATGGTCTGTCAGGACGCGGAGGAATGCGCCGGCCAACCAGAAGTTTCCCCGGCTACCCCCCGGTAACAAACCCGAGGCGTGACGACTGGCGCCAGGGTGAGGACCACAGGGGACCAGCCAAGGTCGCGCCATGGATCGTCATGAACAGTTGACCCGATCACGTTGGATGACACGGGAGGCGCGAATGGCGATTTCATTCCGGTTGCAAGCTCCGTTTACTCCCGGATCGAAGACTTCAGAAGAACCGACCACGTAGTCGCCTTGCAGGTCACCACGCGTCTGGCCCATTGGTCACTCGTCACCGGACGTTCGGACGCGCTGACTGACGTAGAACACGTTTCAGGGCGGGAGTGACAAGGCCATGGCGCGTCGGATGGCAGGTAGGACAGGTCGTCTGCGCCTGACAACATGGCCGAATCATTGCGTATGGGAAACCTCGTACAATCCGGAGAACGAATACCAGAATGTTTAAACAGTTTACTAGCGAGTAGAGTGTACAAAAACGTTTATGTTTTGAGTTCCAAATGATCAAGATACGCACCGAGCATGAGGCGTCGGAACCACGTGAAAGTGATCAAGTGATGAGAGTTTTGGAACGATAGTGCTAATCTGTATTACTTTCATACAATTTAGTGTTTTTTCTTTGTGCACATCATTTGCGTCGGATAGGATTTGCACCATAATGACATCTGCCATCGAGCCAGTGCAGGGTGAATTTCTTACCAAGGATTTCAAGACGGAGAGCGGCGTCGTACTGCCTGAGACCCGCATCACTTACGGCACTTACGGCACTTACGGGCAACCGAACGCCGCTGGCGACAATGCAGTGCTTCTGCCCTCGTCCTATATGGCGAAATTTCAGGGCTACCAATGGCTGATCGGTCCCGGGAAGGCACTCGATCCCAGCAAACTGTTTGTGGTCAGTGCCGAAATGTTCGGAAACGGCCGATCCTCTTCCCCAAGCAACCCCCCTGAACCGTTGTACGGACCGCGCTTTCCCGTCACCACGATCCGCGACAATGTCGAGGCAGAACATCAGTTGCTTACCGAATCGTTGCATGTTCATCATTTGCGTGCGGTGATCGGGTTCTCAACGGGGGCTCAGCAAGCGTTCCAGTGGGCAGTGAGTCATCCCGAATTCATTGATGGGATCGTTGCGACCTCAGGAATGGCCAAGACATACGGGCACGGGATAGTGCAGCTCGAAGGGCAGATCGCTGCGTTGACTGCCGCTGAGAATTTCAAAGGTGGGGACTACAACGCCCTTCCTGAACGCGGGCTGCCCGCATTCGGGAAAGTCTGGACCGGGTGGCTGCTCTCTCAGGAATGGTGGCGCCGCGAATTGTGGCGAGACCCGGCCATCCCCGACCTCACGTTCGAACAGGTGATGGGGAGATTTGTCTCATGATATTGCAACCGCCGGGGACGCCAACGACTTGATCCTGCAGATGCGTACCTGGCAGAAGCACGACGTGGGTGTCACTCCGCCGTTCAACGGCGACGTGGAGGCGGCGCTGTCCGCAGTCAAGGTGCCAGTGTTGTACATGCCCTCCGAAACAAACTTGTACTTTCCGCTGACCGACGCACGCTGCGAATCGGCATTCCTGTCTGACTGTAGCTTCGTGCCTGTTCCATCCCTGTGGGGTCACATTGGGGGAGTAGGATCCACTCCGGCCGATACAAAATTTCTGAACGACCACATTGCGCCTTTTATGGAGAGCGGTACACGTGCTCAGTAAAAACGCTCGACAGGCGGGTGTTCCATAGATTTCTCCCCTGGATTAGTTCATGGCAATTAGCAAAAACTGGCTCGTACTGGTTGGGACTCATCGTAGATCGTTGAATGCAACTCCCGAGCGCATGCACCACATCCTTCGCTCTTGAGAGCCACAAAAGGCTCCCGAAAAGTTCGATCCGATCAATTGTCTGGCCTCACGAGAGTTGTACGGCCTTACATCCGTCATGCACCAGCAGATACCCACGCGTCACCGACCACTTCCTTATTCCGACTGACTGACCGTTTGCTGGCCCGGGCGAGTAACGGTAAGCGACCCGGATGGCGCCGTGGCTCACACCTGGTTGCGCAGGCTGTCGTCGAGCCCCAACGCATGCAAGGTTCCAGCGAAGCTGTCTCTGCGGGTCCCGGAGATCCTCCAATCCGGGATACGATTCATGCAGGACGGGCCACTGCAGCGACGCGAAACTGCGGGTCTCGAAATCAAGGGCATGAGTGAAAAATCAACAAGAACTACCGCGGTCTCTACGCCATGGTGGATCCGAAAGCGGTGGCGACTCGGGCTGGCCATCGCGTGGGGCGTGTCCGTGTGCTACCCCAATCCTGGTGTTCTGGTGCGGTCAATCCAGAATGCGTGGCGACCAGTCATTGATGCGGAATCCGTGCGTGACTGGGCCCTTACATTGCCCGCTAATCCACGGCAAATCGAGGCGTTGGTGCTTGAACGGATCACGTATGCGGTACCGTGGGAAACCGATGGCGTCCCGTGGACCTTTCCGACACCAGCGGAAGTGATGGCACGCAACGCGGGAGACTGCCAGGGGCGCGCGGTCGTACTTGCGAGCGTCTTCGAGGCGCGAGGCATGCCCTATCGATTGGAAGCTTCATTCGACCACATCTGGGTTGACTATCCAGGACGCAAGGGCACCGGGATTGAAAATCCAAACAAGGTGATAGTCAGGCGTGCGCCAACCGCCGACGGGTGGGCCTCACGAATGAGGCTTCCGGAAATCGATTGGGCGGAATCGTGGCGCATTGAACGCGAATACTTCTGGGACACCGCACCCTGGCTCAGGCGCACCCTGATCGTATTCGGATGGTTCGTGCTTGCACTGATCCCCATCGTCCGTCGACGCGCACGGTCGATCGGCCCGCACGTCACGGCGTCTCACCATGACAATGCATCAGCGAACCAGGCTCTTTGACCGGACCAGCCACCGTATCCTCGCAATGCTAGGCGGTTCGCAAGTTCGACGATGACCTGACTAGCAAACCCGCCTCCCATGCCAATCACAAAGCGACCAAGGAAGCAACGTGCCTTGGTGCCAAACACGTACTGGAGAAACCCGATGCCGATCATTCCCGAAGGTGGCATTCCGACCCAGTTGGTAATCCGTCCGACAAATGGTGACACCATGGTGATTCACGCTGACATGGCTGATGTGGTCGTCTACCGGGCATCGGACTGGGATGCAAATGGGAGCACCGCCACCCCAATCGCATCGTTGTCGCGAGACGAGATTGCCACTCTAGCCGGGTTTGTCCGCTACTGGCTCGACGATGACACGGAAGGTTTCCGTTTTTCATCCGAAACGCCAAACATCACGTTCCGGAAGTAGGCGGCACGCACTAATTCGCACAGGTGACGGCCGCCGACTACCATCTTGTCACCATGACAACAGATGTTCGGCTTGCCCTTCTTGGTTGCGGCGCGATCGCGCGATATCACCTTGACGCCATCAAGGGGTACGTTCCCCGCGTGAAAGTGACCGCGTGCATCGACGCAGACTGGACGCGGGCGTCAGCATATGCCGTGGAGACCGGCGGAACGGCATTCGCCTCACTTGATGACGCGATCTCCGCTGATGCGTTCGACGCGATCAGCATCATGCTCCCTCATGACCTGCACGAATCCACCACTTTGAAATGTCTGGCCGCTGGCAAGCACGTGATGCTTGAGAAACCGATGGCACCGACGCTTGAGGCGTCAGCCCGAATTCTGGAAGCGGGGCGTGCCAGCGGCCGGGTCTTCATGCTCGCGGAGAACGCTCAGTACTGGCCGGAGGTCGTCGCCGCGCTCAACCTCATACGTCAGGGAGAGATTGGCGATTTGGTCACGGGTCGCGCCGCCTTCGTTTCCGAGTACAACCCGAAATGGTTTACCGGACAGGCCTGGCGGCTATCGCAGGCAAGGACTGGCGGTGGCATTACGATCGATGGTGGGTCTCACTGGGTCAGGCCGATGCGGATGTGGTTCGGCAACATTACCCGCGTCGTGGGCGTGGTCGGATACCCAATGGAGGAAATGCAGGGCGATTCCCTCATGCGATCCCTCGTGCAATTCGAATCGGGTGTCTACGCCTCATATGATGGCCTGATGGTGAACACGCCACTCGGTCCGCAGGAATCTTGGCGGATAACCGGGTCCGATGGTGAGATAGTGATCGGAGGCTTCCCCGGGGGAGGGGTCAACCTGTACAACCGGAAACACCGCAGTGGTCTCTCCCTCGAAGGCAATTGGGGATATGCCATGAGTTTTGTCGGGGAAAACCAAGATTTCGTGAACGCCATTCTGGATGGTGCCCCGCTCGCCGCCGGTCCAGAGGATTCGCTTCAGGAACTCCGGGTGGCGCACGCCATCTATCGTTCGGCGGCATCGGCCAGCTGGGAAAACGTCTGAACCACTACCCCCGCGCATCGTCGATCAGGCGAGGGAGCGTGGCTAACGAGCGGATCACTGAAATTCCTGCGGTCCGGTCTGGCGGATACCGTCCGTCACGGTCCAGAAGGACAGGACGCACGCCGACTGCACGCGCACCCTCCACGTCGGCGGTCATGCTGTCGCCCACGTGGACTGCCAAGTTCGACGCGGACCGGGTGAGCCCAGCGTGGGTGAGGGCTGCATCAAAGATTGCCTCGTCAGGCTTCTCGGAATGTACGACGCCCGATACCACCAGGAAATCAAAATAGCGGTCGAGGTCCCAGTGGGTCAGGAGTGGTTCAAGCCACTCCTCCCAGTTCGACACGACCCCAACAATCAGTCCGTCCTGCCTCCGACGCCGGTCAAGTTCCTCCAGCACAGGCCGGGCGTCATCGAATAGCACCCATGTGTCGAAATCGTTGAAGCGCGTGTGACACGCTTCAGCGATACCCGGGATCATTCCTTCGGACACGCCACAACGGGTAAGCATGTCGGAGTACCGCCACGTCCAATGTGCTTGCGACTTCCCGAGCGAGGTTGTGTGTCTCTCGCCGGCGCGAAATCGTGACAAAATCACTGGCGCGAGTTCACGTTCAGCCAACATGAGGGCATGAGGAGTGATCGATGCTCCGTGCAGGCTAGCAACGTCGGAAACCACGTGCGCCCACGTCGGGCGGGCGTACAGCAGGGTCTCACCGACATCGAGAAAGACCGCACGTATGAACTCTGTCGTGGTCATTTCGGCCCCTCACTATCGGGGATGCGTTTGGCGGAGCAAGACGTCAGTGACGCGCGGGACAAGTGACAGTGGCAACGAAGGCGGTCACGGGTAGAGTGACGTACCTGAGCGATCCTCGAGCAGGATTGCATCGGTAGGGCACCGCCGAGCCGCAGCCCAGATCCGTGAACCGGATTCCGCATCCGGGTTGACGAAACGGACCTTCCCGGACGCGTCAACGGCAAATCCGACTGGCGCAAGCGCCACGCAATCCGCAGCGCCGATGCAGACGCTTCGGTCGAGAATGATGACCAAGTCTCCGGGACCTCTGGCCTCAACCATGTTGTCTGAAATCTCGTCAGAAGTGTTCATCGATCAGTCGCCAAGGCTACCATTGGCAAGTGAGCAACGATGGTCCGGGGGCACCAAGCCTGCAGTCAGACGGATCCCGGACGATTGAACTGGACGGTGTCTCATGCCGGGTCATAGACAGTGGCCAGGGTGAACCGGTCCTCCTCCTCCATGGCATTGGTGGATCTGCCGATGAATGGTCCAAGGTGATCCCTCAACTTTCCACCCGTTTCCGGGTCCTGGCACCCGATGCACCGGGACATGGCTTATCGCAAAAGCCGGATGGTCCGGCGCACACCTATGACCTTGCGTACTACACCCGATTGATACTTGGGTTGCTGGATGCTCTCGGCATCGAACGGATCCCCGTTGTTGGCATGTCCGCGGGTGGCGCGATCGCCTTGAACCTTGCGACCGCCATGCCAGACCGGGTTGCAAGCCTCATCCTGGTGAGTTCCGCCGGTCTTGGAACTGAAGTGGCGTGGTCGTACCGACTTGGGTCGATCGTGCCTCCGCTCGTACGGTTTGGACTTCGCCTCTCAACGGTGCAATCCACCCGCTCATTTGGCCGGGCACTCTGCTTCAACCCGGAACATGTTCCGGATGGTTGGGCCGAAAGGCGGGTCGAGGCGTGGCGGGCACCCGGAGCCATTGATGCATTTCTCACCACCGCGCGCGCGACAATCGGGTGGGGAGGTCAGCGGCACAATTTCCTCCACTGCCTACGCCAAATCAGACACCGGACACTGATCCTGTGGGGAAGAAATGACCCGATACTGCCGGTCGCGCACGCCACACGTGCCTCGCGCCTGATCCGTGGCTCGACCATACATATCTATGACCAATGTGGGCACATGCCCATCTGGGAATACCCAACAGATGTCTCGGCCCGGGTTGCCGACTTCCTCACCGCGCCGGTAAACGCCGCGAAGTCCTGATCAATCCTGCTTCAACCGTCTACGGCAATATCGTCAGGCACCGCCGGAACCAACGCCCATTTTTTTTTCAGACTAAGGATTATCTGCATAAGGTAGCGGTGGGGGAGTGTGATGGGGAATCATGAAGGCATGAACCAACTGAGCCTGATGACGGGATTCGAGCGCGGGACCAAGCGGACGGCCAA
>CAMDTO010000075.1 GCA_945907765.1 Thermoflexus hugenholtzii JAD2
CGCAGCACGAGGGCGATCCGGTCGGGACCCCATCCCCGTTCGGTCCGGATGCCGGTGATCGCCGGCTCCTGCGCCGGGGTGAGCGCCATCCGGGGGCACCGGAGCCGGCTGAAGGGGTCAGCCAGCCCGGGCAGTCCCTCACTCGCGAAGCGCTGCCTCCAGTGGGAGTACGTCGTCCGCGAAACGCCGGCATCGGCGCACGCATCGGCCACCCGCATCCCCGACGCGATCACGCGCAGCAGCCGTGCGCGCCAGTGCGTGGTCAATCTGGCGTGCGGGTGATCGTGTTGCAGCCGAAGGCCTCTCTGGCGGGTGTGGTGCGAGTAACCAGCACCGTACCGGGCGAGGCCTCTATCCCGTTCCCCCCAGCCCCTTTAAACAATGGCGTGAGAGACGACAGCTAGGGCCATTCAGCAAGTGGGGGGCACAAGACCACACACTCATACGCCACGGCGGAGGCACCCCCAGCCGGAGCGGTTTTCCAGTGTAGACTCTGCCAATGACCGGAAACCTGTCACTCCTGGTGGCGTTCGGGGCAGGTGTCCTGTCCTTTGTGTCGCCATGTGTGCTTCCGCTTGTGCCTGCATACATCGGGATGCTCTCAGGGACATCGGTTGGTGACGCATCCCGCGTTCGGACGCTCGTCCACGCGATAGCGTTCATCACAGGGTTCAGTGCCGTTTTCGTGACCCTCGGCGCATCGGTAAGCCTGATCGGGTTCGTCTTCCAGGACCTCATCAGAAGCCTTGCATTCCGGATTGTTGCCGGAGCGGTCCTGATCGGCTTCGGACTGCACGGCGCAGGTCTCCTCCGTTTCAACGCCCTCTATCGTGACACCAGGTTCCAGATACGTCCGGGAGCCCGCGCCAGTCTGGTGAAATCCTTTGTGATCGGCGCTGCATTCGCGTCCGGGTGGACACCGTGCATTGGGCCAATCTTGGGAACGATATTGCTTTATGCCAGTACAGAGGCGACTGTGCTGCAGGGTGCCGCCCTGCTGTCAGCATATTCCCTAGGATTGGGAGTGCCGTTCTTTCTGACCGGTCTTGCCCTTGAAGCATCCACCCGCCTCATGCGCCGGCTCAACCGGCGCGCACGGCTGATTGAACTTTCGAGCGGTGCGCTGATGGTGGGCATGGGACTGGTCGTCATGTCTGGAGGAATGACGTGGTTCGCCGGGTTCCTTTCTGAACTCGGCTTCCAAGGGGTCTGAGACCAGGCGCACGATCAGACGCGGATGTACCTCATGACGGCAGGGTTCTGGCCGTTCAGACTGATCGTGGTCAGGACCTCACCCACGAACCCAGCGGCACCCATCGCCGCTTCGATGACGTCGACGCGGGTCGTCATGAGGATGGCGCGTCCGTTCGGTGCCATGATCCGGCGCAATTCCCGGGCGGTGTCGATATAGAGAGGCACAATCGCGTCTTCATCGAGTACCTGCCGCCCGAACGGCAGGTTTGACACCACCGCATCGACCGTGCCGTCGCGCACGGGCAAGTGACGCGCGTCAGCTTCGATAACGGGTGAGTTAACGTCAGAAGCGCCTACCCGCCCGGGCCGTAGCCCAGAGATCAGATCGGACTTGATCTCAGTCCCGATAATCGCGAGTGCCTCGGTCGAGGCACGTTCGTCAAGGATCGTTCCGGTGCCCGCAAATGGGTCGAGGAATACGTCGTCAATCCTCGGTTCGCTCATCCGGACCAGTGCGTGGGCAACGGTCGGAAGAAGTGACCCGGGAGCGAATGCCCGCATCTGTCCGCGAAAACGGAATGAAGCGGGTGTGAGCCTCCATCCAACAACACCGCGTTGCCCAAGGATGTCGACCCGAAGTTCAACAGTACTGCGTGCAAAACGGGGCGTCGCATCGCCCTCGTCTTCGTGGTCACGACGGGCTACCGTATGGATGACTGCGGGAGTGGCGTTAGTCCAACCGGGTACCTTGGAGGCGATCGCCTGTGCCACAGCGGTCGCAGCGTCGAAGCGGCTGTAGGTCTGCTTTCCAATCCGGCTTGCGTTCACCACAAAACTTGGGGATTCGCCCCAGTCAGATTCACGGTGACGGAACAGCCCGATGACGCCTCCAAGAGAGGCGACTGCATTTCCCAGCGCCGAAAGATCGACGCGACGGACACCAACCTCCACCTCTCCGAGATACAGGTACAAGTTGTCAACGGTTCGCAGCGACGTCAAGGCCTCGTCAAGGCCCGGGACCCGGGCATACACCTTCCCACGCGAGGTGGACACGATTACTGCGCCGGCGACAGTCTCGACGATTTCGGCGATCGCAACAGCCTCAAGGCCGGGGGTCACTGTTGCCAGCACCACCGGGGGCCCGGATCTCTCGCGAGCCGTAGGGACGCCGGGAAGAAGGGGCTTTGGTCGTGCCAGTCGGACGGTGCCGGGGCGGCGGAGATCACGCGTGGCCAATGGTCATCACGAAATCAGAACGCGACAAACATGCCCGAGGGCATCGGGGCCGCCAAAACCGCCCGACTTGGTTGCGACACGGACTGGCCGACCACCAACGTCCATCACGCCAATCGGGATGCCCGGCAGCGCCTCTCCGGTCACCTCCACCTCGGTCACACCAATGCCCGCGAATAGGTGAAACGCCGTTTCCCCTCCAGTCACGACCAAGGCCGTCCGGCCGTCCATCAACACGCGTGCCACGATTGGCGCGATGCGGGCGAGGAGTGCCAACGCATTCCCCATCAACTCGGGTGCCACGCCGCCGCCGCCGGGTTGGCGATATCCGGCAAGGTTGGCGTGTGTCGACAGCACCACACCCGACGACCCGGAATTTGTGAACGTCCGGAGCATGACCTGATCATCTGGCCAGCATTGGGGGTTCGCGATGTCGTAGGCAATGTGGCGCCACCCGTTGGCCGCAAGTGCCGCCACTTGCAAAACGGTCGAGGGGTGGACCGTTCCGGCAACGACAACCACCCGATCGGGGCGCACCGAGTTCCAGGCGCCCCCGAGGTTGGGTTCCCCGTCAGGAACACGGTGGCGAATGCCGGTGGGTCGGGTCTCCGTGAGGGTCTCCGTCGATCGGAACGCGTCAACGATTTTCGATGCCAGACCCGCCGAACCCACCCATAGGAACCGACCGTTGGCCACCTCATCGCGTGCGATCAATTGGAGGTCGTCATCGGTTGACGCGTCCCGGATGTCGCAGAAGTCAACCGCCGGTGCAAGCGCGTGGTCGAGACGACCGGAATGGGATGGCACAGGGACGCCATTGACAAGCTGCACGCCATTGACGGTCGTTCGGCCCTGGGCGGGAAATGCCGGAGCCACCAAGGCACGGGCGGTTCGATGCGCGATTGCTATCCCGTCAAGCACTCCGGAAACTTCAGGACCGGGATGCCCACGAAGCACGCTATCAATTTTCTTGTAGATGAGCGATACGCCGTCTCCGACCAAGCGCAACGCTGCCTCACGAGACCGTTCCCGGGCAACTGAAGCATCCCCCTCGCGGCTCGCGGTATTGAAGATGACGACGTGAGCGACGACTGGCAACTTAGCCGTACTGATTGGCCCGAACGGCATGACTGTGCGTAGTCCTGCCCTGGCGAACCCGGCACCGGCGTCGAGCGCGCCAGTCAGATCGTCAGCGATCAGGCCAATCCGGAGGGACCTAGGCTGACGGACGTTGGTCGTCATTCGTGATCCAACCACCACGCACTACCCCACACTGAAGTGGGACGAGCATCCGTTGGGAGCGGTTGGGTACACGCCCCCAGATCTGGGCAATTGAACATCCGACCCTTCGCTCACTTTACTTGAGGGGAGGGTCGGACAGCGATCAGTGCAAGCCGACGATGCGGTTACGAAGCGTTCCAATGCCCTCGATGGTGACTTCGTAGACATCACCTGGCTTCATCAAGCCCTTGGACGTCCCGACCCCTGACGGTGTGCCCGTGATCATGACGTCGCCAGGAAGCATCGTGAAGTACTTGGTCACGTGAACGACCAGTTCGTCCAAGCCGAATAGAAGGTCTGACGTACGGCTGTCCTGCCGCACCTCTCCATTGAGGGCACCACCAATGTGAAGATCCTCGGCATTGATGTCCGTGACAATCCATGGACCCAGCGGGCAGAAGGTATCTGACCCCTTTGCCCGCGTCCACTGTCCGTCCGAACGCTGGAAGTCGCGCGCTGAAATGTCATTCGCGCACGTGTACCCCAGCACGTAGTCACGATAGGTTCCGGGGGCAACGTTCTTCGCAGTCTTGCCGAAAACCATCGCCAACTCGGCCTCATAGTCGAGTTTCTCGCAACCAGGGATCCAGTGCACATCGTCGAGGTGACCGACGACCGATGTGGGAGGCTTGAAAAACATCAACGGCTCCGTAGGCGCCGTGGCGTTGGACTCCTCAATGTGGGCCTTGTAGTTCAGCCCGATGCAGACCACCTTCGTCGGGGTGCACGGTGCAAGCAGCTTCAACCCGGAGATAGGCCCAATCGTGGCACCCTTGTGGGGCGCATGGAAAACCAATCCCTCGAGGTGATAGGCGACGTCGCCTTCCAAAATGGCATCGTGTGCCTCGCCGTGAACTTCAACGCGTGCAATTCTCACCGATCTGATCTCCCCTTCACGTACCGTTGGCAATGCTTGATCCCCGATGGACCACCCTCGGCAACAGACGGCGCATCATAGCAACGAACCGGCATTGGCGCGCACCTTACGCTGGCTTTCGCTAACGTGTCACGCAACCGTTCGAATTGCGATGTCCGGCCAGTCGGTCGTTATCGCGTCGACACCCGCGTCGGCAAGGTTACGCATCGAATCAGGATCGTTGCAGGTCCACACACTCACTGGCACGCCAGCCCGGTGCGCGAATGAACAAAATTCCTGGGTTGCCAAGGAATATTCCGGGCTAACGAAATGTGCACCAATCGCTCGGGCACGTGAAATGACTTCGGCATGGTCGGTTGCCCATGGCCAATGCCGTGAATAGAGATACCCAACCGCGATGTCAGGGATCACCCGGCGCACTGCCTCAACGACCGCGGGCATGAAGGAGATCACCGCGGCTTCCACTCCTGGGTTCGCTTCGATTGCCTCACGCGTCGTCCGGGCTAGGATGGCCGGGTCTCCCGCCTTCAGTTCAATAACGACCCTTGCGCGACCATTCGCCCGATGAAGCAGGTCATGAAGCCTCACGAGGCGTTCGGAACCGAATTTGGGATCTTTCCATGAACCAGCGTCCAGACCCGCTAACGCCGACCAAGTGAGCGAGGCCACGTCGCCCGATCCGCTTGTGGTCCGGTCCAGTGTTGTGTCATGGATGACAACCGGCACTCCATCGGCAGAGAGGACGACGTCACACTCCACGGCCGCCGCGCCTTGGAAAACCGCGAGTGCAAACGACGCAATGGTGTTTTCCGGTGCCACGCCGCTTGATCCGCGATGAGCAATGATCAAGGGGGCACAACCGGGTTTTCGTTCGAGCCAGTCGAGAACCACAGGATCCTCCAGGAAGTATTGAGGCCGTTGGAATAATCAGACAGCCGGTCGAAACCGAATGGCAGAAACGCTAAGCGGGAATCACCAGAACCAGCGCCACTCAGACTTGGTCCGAGAGACGCTCGAGGTGTCGCCTCGCCCCCCCCGCACGTTTGGTCTGTGATACCTGATCATGCGTTGTGCGATCATCTCTGACATCCACGGCAATTACGATGCTCTTGAGCGGGTAATCGTCGACGCAATGTCGTTCGGAAGCCTTGACGCAATCTGGTGCCTTGGCGATATTGTGGGTTACGGGCCTAACCCGAACGAATGTGTTCGTGCACTTCAAGAGTGCGCACTGGAAGGGACGCCAGTGCATGCCGTGGCCGGGAACCACGATCGGGCGGCGACAGGCAGGATCTCGATTGCGGACTTCAATCCTGACGCGGCCGCTGCGGCACGATGGACAATCAGCACACTCACCGCTGAGACCCGCGTGTACCTTGACGGCCTTCCTGAGCGCCTTGACGGCACCACATTCCCGATACTGGACGACTTTACCCTTGTCCACGGCACGCCCCACGATCCCATCTGGGATTACATGGACTCTCACGCCGTTGCTTTTGCCAGCCTTGCAGAGATCGGTACACCGCATTGTCTGGTGGGCCATACCCATCGTGCCGAGTATTACTCACTCCACCATTCCGGCGACAACGGACCGCTTCATTCGAGCGACCACCGCAGTGGTCACGACGATGACCACGATCCCGATTCGATGGAGATTGCATTGGCACCGTTCTCACATGGCACAACCGTTGCCGTTGATCCCGGGATCCGCCTTGTCGCCAACCCGGGCAGTGTCGGGCAACCGCGTGACGGTCTGTCGACTGCGTCGTACCTCCTGTTCGAAACCACCGTCGACGGTCAACGTAGCCTTCAATCACGACGCGTGCCGTACAACATTGATGACGTGCAACGAAAGATGCGCGAAGCTGGCTTGCCGTCGCGGCTAATCGCGAGGCTCAGACACGGGCAATAGGAACTTGTAATGGGAGGCAAGCCGGGTCCGCGTCGCAGTGATGGGACCGAACCGGCCCTATCATCGGCCCCGGAGATCGATACTCAGCTCTGGTTACCACGCCCCGGAGTATCCCGCGCAACGACACGTGTGGCCCGCCTTAACGTTGCACTTGAACCGTCTCTCTTCCAGGCGGTCGACCCACCCCGGGCATCGAGTGAGACCGACTTCACGGCTCCTGTCGGGACGCTTGCGTCCGTCACGCCGTGGATTGACGACTTCGAACCCAACGAAGAACTTCCAGAATCGGAAAACATTCTGGCTGCCATGTGGTCGAACCGGGAGCGCCAAGGCTGGCTCATCCTCTCGATGATCCTGCTCGCAACCCTAGTTGCCCTGATAGGGTACGCAACAGCACACCCGCCTCCAACCGACCTGTTTGGCACGGTCGTGGGTGACAGGTTCGTATCGACCGAGGTGTTGTCGCGCCGAACATCCACCACAACAACCCCGATGGCGCCTTCCGTGGCAGTCGCGCCCGAACTGGGCATTCAGGAAGCAAAGCCCTCGGACGACCAAGGGCAGGTAGGGCGACGGTCACTACCGGTAGCCCTCGGGTTGGTCTGGCTGCTTGGCGCCTGGATCATTGACCGGGAGGCGCGCCGTGTCCTGGTGATCAAGGAACCCTGGGGAGAGCGCCGGTCACTGGCGTATGGACTGATTGCAATTGTCATCGTCCTCCCGCTCATGATTGCCGGGATCATGATCTCGGCGTGGGGCGTCGTGCAGGCACTTGTCGAGATCCAGCGTGTATACGGTGCACAAACCGCAATTCGCTCGACATGCGGGTTCCTCCTGACGGTCGTGGCCATCCTCATCTTGAGAGACCCCGTCGAGAGGCTCACGCGGTGGGTCGCCCACTTCGTTCTCAAACCTGCGTCGTCGCATCTGGCGATGAGTTCCATGGGACGGGTCGCACGAGACCGGGTGCTCCAAAATCGGCGCGGGCCTTGGATCCCTTGGCGATTGCGCCAGGTGTCGAGCGGGACCCGATGGCGCCCTTGAGGATTCGGAGAGAATGCCAGCTACGCCTCATGTCGAGAGGCACGTCACGGCCACCGAAGCGGTTCGCGATGTCGTGATCGGGATGTCCGATGGGCTAACGGTTCCCTTTGCACTTGCAGCCGGCCTCTCGGCGGCTGTCACTGATTGTCGCGGCCGGGCTGTCCGAAGTTGCCGCCGGCGCAATCGCCATGGACTTGGCGGCTACCTTGCTGCCCGGACTGACATCGAACGCTACGATGCCGAAGTGGCACGTGAACGGCGTGAAATCGCTGAGGTCCCGCATTTGGAAGTTGCTGGAGTCGAGAGCGTCCTGCGAGGTTACGGTCTCGACGGTGAACCGCTGGACCGCATTGTTGCGGCCATCACCGCGGACAATGCCCGATGGGTCGAGTTCATGATTCGGTTCGAACTCGGGATCGAGCGGCCCGATCCTCGCCGTGCGCTCACTAGTGCGTTCGCCATCGGCGTCGCCTACATCGTTAGCGGGCTCGTGCCACTTGTTCCGTACATGCTGGTCCCGGTCGCTGCAAACGCGATGATGTGGTCGATGGTTTCTACCGCTGTCGCTCTTCTGGCATTCGGGGCGGATAATGGCCGGTTTACCGGAATGCACCTTGTTCGGTCGGCCATCCAGACGCTCGTGGTAGGTGGACTGGCCGCGGGAGCGGCATTCGGGCTCGCCCACGCTTTCTCATGATGCAGAAATTGGACCCTCGGCATCCGGACGAACTCAGCGTTGGCGGATCACACGGCACCGGCCATCGACCACTTCGATGACTTGATCAGCCATTGCGATCACACGAGAACGATTTGACGAGGCAAGGATCGTCACGGGGCCACTGGCAAACAAACGCGACCAGAGTTCTGCCTCAGTCGCTTCATCAAGGGCACTCGACAGGTCGTCAACCACCAGTAGCGATGGGTGGGTGACCAACATCCGCGCGACACCAACGCGCTGCGCCTGCCCGCCTGACAGCCGCAGTCCTCTCGGCCCGACCGAGGTCGTAAGCGAGAGCAACCCCGCCAAAATATCCCCATCCAGCGTCGCTAGTTGCAGTGCGCTGGCAAGTCTCGAATCCATGTCTGCCAAACCGATGGGCCTCCCGGAAAGAATGTTTGCCCGAACGGTGTCGGTAAACAGTCGGGGTACCTGCCCGACATAGCCCGCGCGAGGAGGCACGAACCAGGACCCAAGGTCAGGAACTTCCACACCGTTCCAGGAGACTGATCCGGATGAAGCGGGCAGCAGGCCCATCACGGTCCGCAAGAGGGTCGTCTTACCCGACCCAGCACGTCCGATGATGACCGTGAACGATCCCGCCCAGACCCGGAACGTCGCGCCAGAGATGCCCATCGACCCTGCTGGCATCCGCGCATCGGTCTGGCGCTCACTCGCAGGAAACGCAAATGTCAGGCCATCTACAGATAGGTCAGTTAGCCGATTCTCACCGGCTTCAAGGGGAGACTGCGTTAGCGGTTCGAGATCGCGTTGGTTCGCATGCCAGATCCCAAGGTGATGCGCGGCCAACTCCCTCCCGATCTTGGCATCAGGGACGAGTTCTGTGAGCCTTGCAAGGGCGACCCGCGCCTGGCGGAACTGCAGGACAAAGTCCCCGTAGAACCCGGCAAGCACCGCGAGCCACGTCACGTACGACAGTGTGAGCCCTACATCTCCGCTCGTTAGCCGCCCGTCAGCGATTGCTGGGACTGACACGATAAGCGCGACACCAGTGGCGAGCGTTGCGACGTTTCGCGAGAGCGCCTGGACAGTCTGAGTGAGAAGCACCTCACGAAGAGCCGCACGACGGCGGTTGTCTCCGTGCTGTTGCACGCGTGCAATTACGTGATCACTCGTACGCGACATCGCAATTACCGAGGCACCACCAAAAACATCGCCGAGCAGGTCCGTGACCTTTGCTATTCCCGCCTGAGCCTCCTGCCGAGCGCGTTGCACAGGACCACTGGCAGCCTGCGAGATCAGCATGGCGATGAGGATGGGTACGATCGACGCGACAGCAACCTGAGGGTCGCGAGACCACAGGACCAAGAATGCGCCAACCCCGAGGGCAACTTGCCCGAACGGGTCGCCGAGCCAGGTTGCAAACCGACCGATCACGAGTGTGTCGTCACGAAAGCGGCTGACCGCCTCACCTGGGGACCCGGGAAGCGCCGGGTACCGCCTTGATCGCATGACGCCTGCGAAGCAGGTTGCGATCAGCACGCCTGATCCCATGGTTTGCGTCGTCGGTTCGACGGTCGCCGTGATCGCCATGTGGATCGCTCGGACGACCCCGAACAGGAATATCGTGGTTCCCATCCAGAGCAACTTCGAGGGATCATCACCGCGGGCCATGTGCGACGCAGCATCCAGGAATTCCCGAATGACAAGACCGGGGACCAGTCCGATCACATACCCGACAAACCCGGCCATCACCACACTTCCAAGCCACCACCACGGCATTGCGCGGATGATCCCGCCAAGGACAGGCCATACCGACAGGTTTGACGCATTGCCCGGAGTGGGTGCATTCGACCGACCAATCCCAAAATCAGTCGCCGTCAGTGCCGGATCCACGGTTTGACGTGCTGACGTCATTGGTTCGTAGTACGTCGCCGGGTGCAACGATGCCTCGGGCGCGATGTATCGGGCGACCAAAGCGTCTGTCGAGGGCCCGAAAGCGATAAGGGACCCTGCTTCCATGACCGCGACGTGTGATGCGTGCCCGATGGTCGATGGACGGTGCGCGATCACGACCACGGTTCGGTTACTGGCAAGATCATCCAGCGCGCGTACGAATGAGAGTTCGGTGATCGGATCGATCCGGGCCGCCGGTTCATCGAGTACCACGAGGCGGGTGTTACCGAGGAACACCCGAGCCAGCGCCAGAAGTTGCGCCTCGCCCGCCGACATGCCAGCGGTCCCCACAATCGGACTTTCGGATAGTTGGACTTGCTCGCGTCCACCCGCTGGTGACAGGTGGGTCGCTACCCCGTTGGGTAGCCCTGCCAGCCATGGACCCAATCCAACGCGTTCCAGAACATTGAATACCGTCATATCCGGAATATCCGGGTCGAACAAGGTCACGTTGTCACGCACACTCGCGTGGAAGAGTGCGACATCTTGGTTCACCACTGCAACCATCTGGCGGAGTTGAACCTCTGGCACCTTTGCGAGGTCAACCCACGCGTCACGGGTGCCAATCCGGATGCTCCCCCGGCCTGTCTCGACTTCCCGAGCGATCAGTCTGCCCAAGGTCGTCTTGCCACTTCCGGTGTGTCCGACCACCGCGAGAAAGGCACCGGGTGGCAACTCGAGCGTGAGGTTCGCCACGGCTGGCTGGTCAGCTTTCTCGTACGTGAAAGTGACGTCCTCAAGTAAGAGGCCAAGCGGTCCGCGATCGGCTTCCCAACGCTCCGGATGACCATCGAGATGACCGGTCGTGGCATTCGGCGATAAACCCCGAGACGACCGAAGCGCCAACAGTTCGGCAAGTCGCGTCGCCCCCGCAGCTGCTTGGCCAAGTTCCTGTGCCTGACGGCCAAACCCCTCTACCGGCCGGCGCAGAATGTCGACCCAGGCAACGAGCGTAACCAGGTGCCCAAGAGACAACGTTCCGTCGACGAGGCGGAGCCCTCCAATGACGAAGACGACAGCGAGCATTGCTCCAACGGCAATGGTGATGGTCGCCCCGGAGAACCCGTTCCACGCGACGGACTGAAGCGTGATCCTAAGCCACTGGGTGAGATGGGTTTCGAGGCGCGCTTGCGCGTACCCGACGGCACCGCTGGCCCGAGTATCGTCAATTCCGGCAATCCGTTCCTCGATGAACCCGAACACGTCGGCTGAAGATGCCTGGCGCGCAATCCTGACTGGCGAAGCGTGCTTGTGGCCGGCACGCAACGTCGCCCACGTCACCAGGAGGATGACCACCAACAGTGCAGCGATCACTTGCGAGATTGACGCCGTCATCGCGAGCACACCGGCCAGGATGAGGACACCTTGGGCGACCTCTACGGTCAGTCGTCCAAACAACCCGGAAAGCAATGTGGTGTCGCCGTCAACCCTCTCGATGAGCATCCCAGGCGAATTGGAGGCGAAGAACTCACGGTCCAAGGTCAACAGGTGACGGGTCACGTCCGCACGCACCGAATTTGTGGCGCGCTGCCCCAAGTCCGCCGCGAGGTACGCCTCGGTGACGCCGAGCACCTGTACGGCAACGCCCCCTGACACGAAGATTGCGGCGAGCAGGTAGAGGTCACTCAGAGGCATGCCAATCGACGCTCCGTCGATGACCGCTCCGACCAGGCGAGGCAACAGCACCTGAATTGCGGACGACACTGCCACGAGGACTGCAATCACCGCCACGCGGTTCCGAAATGGGCGGAGGTGCGCGCGCAGGATGCCGGACGCAGTTCTCGACCCATCAGCCATCGCGTTGCCTGACCGCAGCGGGGGGGATTCGGCCATCTGAACCTGCACGCGGACTTCATACCAGACCGTCATCGGGACACATCGACACGCACCGACCGACTACCCTCTAAACGGAACCTCGGGCCAAGGCCGCGGTGAAAGGGAGGTACGCAGATGAGCGAAACGCAGCGCCGGTACGTCGGCAAAGTAGTGATCGTCACCGGCGGCGCTATGGGAATGGGACAGGCAACTGCCATTGCGTTCGGTCGCGAGGGCGCCTCGGTGATCGTCGCCGATATCGATGATGCCGCTGGTGAGGAGACGGTGCAGGCCATTGAGGCTGCCGGGGGGCATGGTCGCTACGTCAAGGGTGACGTCGGCAAGAGCGAGGCGGCGCGCCACGCCATTGACACGGCAGTTGAAATCTACGGCGGACTGGACGTGATCTTCAACAACGTTGGCATCCAACCGGCAGAAAGCTACTGCAATGCCGAAGACACCCCGGAGGCACTCTGGGACAGGATCATGGATGTCAATGTGAAGAGCCACTTCCTTATGGCGAAGTACGGCATTCCCCACATCCGAAAACGCGGCGGTGGCGCGATCATTAACAACGCAAGCGTGCAGGGACTTCAATCAATGAAGGAAGTCCCTCCATACGCCGCAAGCAAGGGTGCAGTTCTCTCACTGACCCGCCAACTTGCCGTCGAATACGCCCACGAAGGCATCCGGGTCCTGGCTATCTGCCCAGGAACGATTGACACCCCTTTGGTCCGCGTCGCATTGGGACGTGACCCAAGCACGTACGCCGCAAACCTCATCAAGTCGGCGCAAGCGCACCCGATGGGACGGATCGGGACCCCGGACGAAATCGCCAATGTTGTCCTGTTCCTCGCAAGCGACGCTGCCAGTTTCATGACTGGCGAGTACGTCTGTGTGGACGGTGGAATGATGGCAAAGGGTGCGTGGGCCTGATTTCGCATTGACGATCTG
Organism: Thermoflexus hugenholtzii JAD2; assembly: GCA_945907765.1. Taxonomy (GTDB): domain Bacteria; phylum Chloroflexota; class UBA11872; order UBA12225; family UBA12225; genus UBA12225. The sequence goes on from CAMDTO010000075.1 coordinate 12,946, forward strand.
CGAGCGTCTTGCCGCAATCAAGCGGTGCCGCCATGAGCTTGCACACGTCAATGGAGTTGCAATCAATCACAGCCCGTGATATGTTGCCGTTGGAGGCGGTCACCGCAACCTGATTGGTTGCAACTGCTTGAATGATCCGCGGCAGATCGGCGTCGCCGGACTGACCAACTGCGAACGCGTTATCCGACGTTGGCAGAAACACACCTTTGGGGGAAGGAACCAGGACTTGTTGGACACCAGGCACTCACGAGAGTCGATCCTTCGCGCAGGAACCGTCGGAGGAGCAGCTGCTTTGTCAGCGACCTTTGGCGGTCTGGACGCCGGAAGCGCGGGCGCGCAGGCTGCAATCCCCGACGTGCCACGCAATCGCACGCTCCAGATCATCGGCGGTGGTGGTGGTGGCCGGTTCACCGACGCCGGCATTGGGAACCCGTACGCGGCTGGTGCAACTCATCAGATCGGCAACGCTGCTCTCTGGGAAGGCCTGTTCTATTATTCGGCGTTCGGCGATGAAATGATCCCGTGGCTGGCAACCGGCTACTCCTACTCCGAAGACTTCTC
>CAMDTO010000076.1 GCA_945907765.1 Thermoflexus hugenholtzii JAD2
TGAAGGAACCGCTGACGACATGACTACCAAGGGGTTTTCCGCTTGTGCAAGTGCGGTCACCAAGCGTGGATCATGCCCAATCTGGACTATGGCGCCAAGGTGTCTCAGGCTTGCAATCGTAGGCGAGTCACTTGCGTCTGATCCCGAAACCGTGCACCCCATCTGGAGATAGAGCCTGGCCAGCGCGCTCATGCCCGCGCCTCCGATCCCTACGAGGTGGACAACTCGGGGATCGCCGGACGCCCCATCGACCTGCCGGAAACCTTTACGGGGAGTATTGGCGCGGGGGATGCTCATCGGATCGTCCTTCGGTGCGAGACTGTCCGTCATCCGGATTGTCCCGCGACTGATCGCAACAACGAAACGATGTTGTCTGCGGCTTCCGGGCGGGCAAGGAGTTGTGAAGCATCACGCATGCTTTGCAGCCGTGACGTGTCTTGGAGGAGACTTTGAATCGTCGGCCAGAGCGCTGAAGGATCGGATGGGCTGGCGCCGATGAGCGCCTCATCAGAGATGGTGATTGCGGCACCGCATTCGGTCAGCACGGATGCGTTATGCGCCTGGTGGCCTCCGGCGAACGATCCAGGCACGAGGATTGACGGAATACCGATCATTGGCAATTCCGCCAATGTAGATGCGCCTGCGCGACACACCACCAAATCGCTGGCTGCAAGAGCGTCAGCGATGCCTCGGTGGAGGTACCTGAACAAGTGATAGCGGGTTCTGAGCTGCTCGCCAAGGCCAGACCGGATTGATCGGAGCCTTGGCTCATCCGGTTCACCACACAGGTGGATGACGTCGGCGTGGTGGAGAAGTGGCTCAAGCATGTCGGCAATCGCGAAGTTGATGCTCCGAGCGCCACTGCTCCCCCCCATCACCATGACGACATTTCGGTCAGACGAAATCTTGAACGCGTCTCGACCACGTTGGCGGCTTGCGTTATGGAACTCTGGCCTTACCGGGTAGCCGGTGACGACGAGCCGGGAATGTTTCCAGTGGTCACGAGTATTCGGGAAGGAAACGGCGATGCGTGATGCAAGTGGCGCAATCGTCTTGATCGCCATGCCCGGCACTACGTCAGGCAGGAACACCACTACAGGGATGCGGCGCAAGCGGGCGGCGATGACCACGGGGGCACTGACATAGCCACCGGTGACTAGGCATGCATCGGGATGAAAGACACCCATGGCACGGGAGGCCTGGGTGATTGCTCGTATTAGTCGGACGCCACCCATTGCGAGCCGTGGGGCGGAGACACCACGTAGTTGCGACATCGAGAGCGACTGATGGGCTACACCTGCATGAGCGAACACTTCAGTGTCAATGCGCGACGGCCCATGCAGGAAAAGGGCGGCGTTCCCTCTGGTTGCCCCAGTGGAAATCGTCTCCTCAGCCAAGGGTTTGGCGTTTGGCCAGAGAGCCGAGTCCTCACGTCTGAGAACGTCGGCAACTGCGAGGGCGGGATAGATATGGCCTGCTGTTCCGCCTCCGCCCACCACGACGCGGAGGGGGCTTCCTCGAACTGGTCCAACTGCGTTGCCCATCACGTGGCTTTCATAAGAGATCTCGTCAATCGTCAGGGAGACGCCGGCCTATCGGCGGGTTTACGCTTTATGAGTTGATTGGATTGCTGACAACACGGAGGCGTGGATTGCCTCGACGAAAAGCCTTGGTTTGACGGACGCCAAGGTCTTGAAGCCAGTCGATGTCTAGCGAGATTCGCGCATGGCCGCCACCGAACGGCGCCACCATCCGACAGCAGTCCCCGACGTGGGCGCCGAGTGCCCAGAGTGCGCCGAGATGCTGAGGAGCACACCGCACGAGGCTAACGTGGTGATGAGCGAGGATCCACCGTAGCTGAAAAACGGGAGCGTAATCCCGGTGAAGGGAACACTACTCGTCATGACAGCCATGTTGAGAAACCCCTGGAACGCGATGCCAACTGTCAGCCCGGTGGCGATGTACCGCCCGAGGGCGTCCGGTGCACGTCCCGCGATCACCATTCCTCGATAGAGGAACCCTGCAAACATGGTGAGGGTGATGAGGGTCCCGATGAGACCAAACTCTTCACCAATGACCGCAAAAATGCTGTCCGTGTTTGGATACGGCAGGAACAAAAATTTCTGTCTCCCCATGCCGAACCCGACACCCGTCAGTCCCCCTGAACCAAGGGCAAGCAGCGATTGCACAACGTGATACCCGTCCTTTTGGGGATCGTTGAACGGCGCGAGAAAGGTCGTGAACCGTGCCATTCGGTAGGGTTCAATCCACGTCATCAGGGCAGCCATGCCGACGCCCACTATTCCCATCCCACCGAATACCATCCAAGGCGCACCAGCGACGAGATAGACGCACGCACCTGTTGCCACTATCACGATTGTTGTGCCGAGATCGGGTTGGAGCATCACCAGAATGGCAACCACGCCATACATGAGGGCAAAGGGGATGAGACCGGACTTGGTGGTCTGGGAACCGGTCTTTGATGCCGCAAAGGTACTTGCCAAAACGATCACTAGGATTGGCTTTATGAACTCGCTTGGCTGAAACTGTGTGCCGAACAGCTTCATCCAACGTGCTGCACCGTTTACCCTGACCCCAAAATCCAAACCTGGGACCGAGATCAGGACTAACGTAATAACCAGCGCAACCGCAACTAGTCGGGCATATTTCGGAAGTATGCGGTAGTCAAAAGCCCAAAGGGTGCAGAGTGCGACGATCCCGATAGCCGCCGATCCCAACTGGCGCCACAGGAAATGCAACTGATCCCTGAACTGGGTGTATGCGGTTACCAAGCTCGCGCTCTGCATTGCGCAGATCCCCAACACCAACATTATGAAGATGAGGGCGAAGAGCGGTCCGTCCGGCGGACCTTTTGGGATATTGTGATCTCCAGCATCTTTGGTCCCCCGGGAGCGCCATCCACTGACGGAGAATCCTGAAAATGGGTCAAAGGGGGTAGCGGTTCCAGAAGATGGAGGTTGAGGTGTCTCTCCCCTGAACTTCGAGATTGTCGCGTTTGAAGGAAGCGACGGTCCAGCTCCCGGTGAACTCGAGGAGGCCTCATGTTCGTTGCTCACCGTCTGTCGCTGCGACGCACGTGCGGGATTACCCGGTTCCCGGAATGATCCGATCAGGCTGCCGAGCAATCCGCCATCACTCCGTCGAACCCTCGTCCGGGGCATCTCGGCTGGACTGGCTCTTGAGTGACGTGGCGGAGCGTCATCGACCGCGTGACTGCTGATGGGGACGCCTGACGCGCTGATCCCCACGGCGTCACCGATAGTCGACCTTGATGCAGAAGGCATCCAAATCCGCACATGGTCGCGGCGAGGTGCGTCGGGTGATGGTCGGTTTCGAGTGAACATCGCGTCTTGTCGCCCCATCAGTTTGTCAACGGCGGTATGTAATTGCGGTAACCGCTGTCATTGTTGCGATGCAAGGATTGCGACGAGTGCCCCGACTGCGCCAGCGATCCAGAACCGCTGAACAACCCAGGTTTCTTTCCATCCAACGCGTTCAAAGTGATGATGGAGGGGGGCGTACCGCAGGATCCGACGACCGCGGATTTTCATGCTCAGCACCTGTGCGATATCAGCGAGGGCGTTTGCAACGAATACAACCCCCGCTGGGATGAGTAGGAATGGCTCCCCGAGGAGCAAGGCGATCACCCCTAGCAGGCCACCCAGTGGCAAGCTGCCGGCATCTCCCATCCACATCTGTGCCGGGAAAGCGTTGAACCAGAGATAGGCCAGAAGGCCTCCGACAAGCGTGGCGCAAAGTGTGGCGGTCGTGACATCTCCCCGCGTCGCCGCGATGACCCAGAAAGCTACGAAGGCGAGGCTGCACGTCGTTGCTGCGAGGCTGTCGAGCCCGTCAGTGATTGCAACGGAACTGGTCGTGGCAACCAAGACGAACGCTGCAAAGACGATATATCCCCACCATGGCAGGGGAAGCACGCCGAAGAATGGCACGTGAACCAGCCCCCGCCCACTCAGCTGGATTGCGTACGCTGCCGCGATGCTTACGATGATCTGAACTACCCACTTGACAGCGGGGGAGAGTCCGGCCGAACGTGTCTTGCCGACCAGGGTCCTCAAGTCATCGACGATTCCGAGCGTACCGAAGGCCAGTGCGACACCGAGTGGGATCAGGACGTCCCAGACACTGGCAAGCAGGCAATACGCGCTAATCACCGTCATGACAGGAATCAGGAACACGATCCCACCCATTGTCGGCGTACCTGCCTTGTGGGCGTGTTCTTCAGGTTCGCTTGGATTGAGTTGCTTGCCAAATTGGCGCCGTTGTAGAAACGCAAGCCAGCGGGGTCCGAGGGCGAATCCGAACACGAATGTGACAAGGGCGAGCGCTAACGGGTTTCCCAGGGCTTCGTCTCCTGATCGAAGGTTGGTGTTTCAAGTTTGGGCTGGGACTTACTCGCCGATAGAACACGCCCGTGAGGTTCAGGTGGCCGGGCTTCCGAATGCCTTTTGCAGCATGGACACGACACCTTCCATCCGCATGCCCCGTGACCCCTTTACCAGAACGGTCCACGAACCGGAGCGGCCAGCCAATGTGTTCCACGACATCATCGCTGGCACCACATCCGGAGCTGCGTCAACGTGCAGGATGTTGTCTCGGTCCATGCCGTTGCGGGCAGCCTCACGTGCAATCCCCGTGGCTGCCGTTCCCGTCGCGACAAGCAGATCGGCGCGCCCTTTTACCGCCCCTCCCACGATCCGGTGTGCCTCGGCTTCGAAGGCACCGAGTTCAAACATGTCCCCAAGGACCGCGATGCGGAGGCCGGGTTGGGACGCCAGGACATCAAGCGCGGCGATGCAAGATGCAGGACTGGCGTTGTAGGTGTCATCAAGCACGGTGAGCTCGGGAGTGATGCCTACCGCCCTGATCCGCGGCGCTTCAAGTGGTTGCTCGAGGGCCTTGATAATTCCCTCCCAAGAACAACCCGAAATGAACCCGACGGAAGCCGCCGCAAGCGCACCGGTAAGGAAGTGGCGTCCGATCAATGGAAGTCTGACCCGGTGATGTCGCCCTTGGTACCCGAGGGAGAAATGTATTCCCTTGAGGCCAATCGCCTCGATGTCAGTGGCGCGAACCATCGCACCTTCGGACTCGCCGAATGAAATGACATTCGCAACAGTTCGTGATCCCATCCGTGCAACGCGGGGGTCATCAGCGTTCAGGATTGCGAACCCATCGGCTGGCAGCGCTTCAACTAGCCGCCCTTCCTCGAGTTCAACGGTATCGATATCGTTCAATTGGTGGAGGTGCTCGGCGTCAATCCGAGTAATCACCGCCATCGTCGGACCAGCAATCTCCGCGAAACGGACCATTTCGCCGATTGCTGATATTCCGATCTCCAAGGCAGCAAAGGTGTGTTCACTTGTCAGGCGCAGGAGGGTGAACGGCAGACCGAGTTCGTTATTGAAATTGCCCGCCGTACGCAAGACGCGGTGACGCGTCGCGAGGACCGCTGCAACAAGGTCCTTCGTCGTTGTCTTGCCAACACTTCCGGCAATCGCCACGATGGGCGTTGACAGGCGTTGGCGCCACCAAATGGCTAGGTCCTGCAACGCCAACATCGTTCCGGTTTCGCGGTCGACGAGGACCAGGAAGTGTTCGGGAGATCGGGTTCCGGTTCCACAAACAACCGGCGTCTCCGCGCCCGCCAGCACCCTTGGCATAGGGATTTCTGGTGGGCCCGGAACGGTAGTGATCACGATGGTTCGTCCGTCGGCAACCTGCTCCTCGACGTTTGCCGGAACGTGGTCGACGATTGCAGCGATCGCTCCGTTGGCGAACGCATCCGCGACGAAGGCATGCCCGTCACGTTGGGCACCTCGGATAGCGATGAACAAGCCGTTGGGTCCCATCGGGGGATGGCCGTCGGTCCTAGAGGACATCGAAACGTTCAGAAACCGAGTCGCCGAATTGGGTTTCTTCGACACGGGCAACCCGGGGCCAATTGATCTCTCGGTCCAGTCGATCAAGTCATCAAGGCCGAACACCCTTGATCGCATGCTGGGGTATCCCGTGTCTCCGGTCTGGACAATTGCGCCATCGGTGGGGTTCATCGCCCGTAGAACGGCGCATCGCAATTACGGGGTAGGCGTGCACTGTTCTAGGGGGTGCAACCGGTTCCTTAACTGGGGCCCGATCAACGGGCCCGAACCGGAGAGCGAATTGCCTGGGCGGTGGCAGTCTCGATGATTTGCCCGTTTGTTGCGGTTGCGGACGAGCGTGCCTGCGGTGACGGTTGTCTATCGGCAGCGGGAGTAATTCCGCGATGTACGGCACCCGGTGCGACCGGATCGGATACGGGTGCCCGCGGGATTGCCAGGAGTGTTCGAGTTGGCTGCGTCGGCACGGATTGCTGGTTGGTGCCCGATTGGGGTGCTGCATTGCGGACAATCGCAGGAACCACCGGATTCGGTTCACGGCCAGTGGCTTCACCGGCGCGCGCCGTGGCTGTTGGCGTTGTCAGTGCGTTCGCGATCGATCGGGCCTCGGCAGTTGCGACGCCTGGAGGGATGGGTTCCGTTCTGGGAACCTTGAGATAGCGTGTCAGTTCCTGGCCGATAATTGCGAATGCAGGCTTCGCAATCAGTGATCCCCAAGGTTCGTCCCTGGGCCGATCGATCTTGACGAGGATCACGAACTGAGGATCCGAGGCTGGGACGGCGCCGATGAACGACGCAATTGTCTGGTTCGTGTCGTAGCCACCATCGACGGGAATGCTTGCGGTACCGGTCTTGCCAGCGACCTTGAACCCCGGGACCAACGTTCCTCTTGTCTCACCGTTCTCAGCAGCCCGAAACAGCATTTGCAGTAGTGACGCTGCGGTCTCACGAGTGATCGCCTGACGCACAATCTGTGGGCGGACTTGCTCAACCGTTTCGCCCGTGACCGGGTTGACTACGGCCTTCACGATGTATGGACGCATCAAGAGGCCACCGTTGGCGACTGCCGACACGGCCGTAACCATTTGCATCGGTGTCACTGCGATTGCCTGGCCGAACGAGTTGGTCGCCAAGTCAACTTGGGCCCAGTCCGGGGATTTAGGATTTTTGACAATCCCGATGCCTTCGCCCTGGAGGTCAACCTTGGTTGGCGCACCAAAGCCAAATGCGGTGACGTAACGGTAAAAAAGCGTCTTGCCGAGGCGGAATGCGGTCCAACTTGCGCCGATGTTGCTGCTTTTCTCAAGCAACTGGGTCATCGTGATCCGCCCATTCGCCTTGCCGTCCCAGTTACGGATCGTATAACCGCCAATGGACAGCGCACCGGAATCGTCCATGGTCGTATCAGGCGTGACGAGGCGCTCATTCAGTGCGCCTGCCATGGTGATGACCTTGAAGGTTGAACCCGGCTCGTAGGAGAAAGTAATCGCAGGGTTTGTAAGGATTTCCGGGTTGCGGGCAGCCTCCGCGTACCGGTTTGGGTCAAAGGTCGGCTGATTCGCCATCGCGAGAATCTCGCCAGTCTTTGGGTTCATGACGATCACCGTGCCACCGTCGGCCTTGTGTTCGATCACCGCACGCTCGAGTTCACGTTCAGCGATGTACTGGATGGTCCGGTCGATGGTGAGGATCAAATCCATGCCATCGAGCGGAGGACGCCATTCTCGGTCACTGAAGCCGATCTCGTTGCCAGCGGTGTCACGTTCGGCCCGAAGGTGGCCTGGAAGTCCGGCCAGTTCTTTGTTCCAGTGGCCTTCGAGCCCGTAATTTCCATTTCCATCGCCGTCAACAAAGCCGAGGATGTGCGCTCCTAGTGAGCGCTCGGGATACGTCCGGCGTGTCGTCGGTTCGAGGAAGATGCCGGGTAGTCCTAGCGTGATAATTTGATCGGAAATGGCTTCGTCCACGCGGGTGCCGCTGAGCAGGCGCACATAGGGTTTGGTCTTGTCGGACAGCAAGGGAAGGAGGTTACTTGCATCGGTACCGAGAACGGGCGCGAGTTTCGCAGCCACTTCCTCAGGCCGACGTATTTGGTCAGGCACGGCAAAGATGAAATCGACCGCAAGGTTTCCGGCGAGGAGTTCGCCAGCGGTATCTCGGATCGTTCCGCGTTTTGCCGGGACTGCCGTGTCCAAGGAATGTTGAGCGTTCAGTTGGACCGTCAACTGACCGGATTCCACAACCTGCCAATGTCCAAGTCGTAACGCGATCGCGAACGCCATCGCCAACGGAACCCAGAGTAGAGCCCCTTGACGGCTCACAAACCATCTCAGGCTCCACGGGCGGGGCGCGGGTGACTCATGATCACTTTCGGGTATCTCGGCCCTGCTCCCGTTTGTCGATGGGTTCCGGATCGGGCGCGGGCGGGAAGCAGTCTGTGGTCCTGAGCGATCGCGCGGGCGATAGGGCGAATAACCAGTAATCAAGGACGTCCCTCGGTCGACGGGAAACGCGCCGTCAGCGGGTCAATAGATGGCTTCACGTTGCGGAATGGCGTCTGATTTGTGGCTTTCACGGCCGGTCACTCCGGATCGGCGTCTCGCCAACCTTCACCGGCGGTGTCTCACGTCGCGTCTGGTCGACGTTTCCGGTGAGTGCTTTCCATATGTCGCGGAAAGATGCGTTCACGGTGGGTTCAGGTTGTTTGACGAAGAGCGGCTCTTCCAGGACACCTGGAAGGTGCAAGGTAAATCGCAACACGTCCCGGAACGTCGGGTTTTCAAGGTGGGTTCGAGCCTGCGCATCACGGAGGCGCTGATCGATGTCGATCGGCGACGGACGCGAGCGGATGTAATCCGGAGACGTTGCAGGTATGAGACCAAGACGGGCGGTTGCATCGCGTTCAATGCGGGTGAACGCCTGGAGCTCCGACGCCCGGTTCAAAAGTCGTTGTTCTTCACGTGCAAGGCGAACACGACGTTGTTCGAAATCGCGTATGTCATATCCCGTTGCAGCGACCCTCGATGCGCCGCTCAGATACAGCATCACGATGACTGCGACGATGAGGGCAATGAAGAGGACCGGTACAACTTGGGTGCCAATCGTGTTGACGTTCGCAAGGAAACCTTGGACTAGTCGCCCAAGTGGCTGATCTTCGCCCGAGATTGATGGAGCCTTCATGGTCTTACGTGCCCAAGGAGGCGCGATTTCTGGTGATCGACGACGGCAATCCTTGGAATGTTCCCTACCGGGGCGTCACTGATCGCGAGTTGGCCCCTGGTTCGCACCGCTGGTAACGACTTCAACGACCCGGAGGCGGGCGCTGCGACTCCTCGGGTTTTGAACGATCTCATCCTCCGTTGCAACGAGGGGTTTGGGTGTAAGGACTCGTACCGACACGGTTGCACCACAGACACATACTGGCAGGCGGGGCGGGCATACGCAGCGTCCTGCAGCTCGTGAGAACGCCAGTTTGACGATGCGGTCCTCTAAGGAGTGAAAGCAGATGATTGCGATGCGGCCACCGGGGCGTACGGCGCGCACGGCCTGGGGAATTACGGAATCCAAGGCATCGAGTTCGCCATTCACAGCGATACGTAGCGCCTGAAATGTCCGCGTCGCCGGGTGTATGGCTGGCGCTCCGTCGGCGGATTGCCGTCGTTGCCTCGGCACAACGCTCGCGATGCAATCGGCAAGGTCGGTCGTCTCGACGAAAGCGCGAGAGGAACGCCGATCAACGATTGCACGTGCCACGCGCCGAGCGAACCGTTCCTCACCAAACCGGTCTATTACGTCTGCCAAGGATCTCTCATCCATGCCGTTGACAAGGTCGGCGGCGGATTGTCCGTGAGACTGGTCCATTCGCATGTCGAGTGGCCCGGAGCTGCGAAAGGAGAACCCGCGTTCGGGGTGGTCCAGATGCATCGACGAAACGCCAATGTCAAGAAGGATGCCGTCGACAGAGCCAGGCTCGCCCCATCCAATCCTTGCGAGCACGTTCCCGAGATTTCGGAAGTCGTCCCTTTCGAATTGGACCCGAGATCCGAACGGTTGCAAACGTGACCGGCAAAGATCCAGAGCCGAGGCATCACGGTCGATCCCGAGGCACACTCCGTCTGGAGCGGACTGCGTGAGAATGGCCTCGAGATGTCCTCCCGCTCCTGCCGTGGCGTCTACATATCGACCACCAGGTCGTGGTTCGAGCAGGTTGACTACTTTTCTGAGGAGGACCGGGACATGCGCGTGGACCTCGAGAGGCGAACTCACTGACCAGCACCACCGGCGGTCCAGTCCGCAATTTCGGGAAATTGCGGACCAGTCAGCAGACGGTTACGCATTTGGAATGAACAGCAGTCGCCCGCATGAGGGGCAAGGAAATGGTGCCTCGGCGCGACGTGCCCGTTGAGCATCGCCAGATGGAATATCGGTGCGGCACCCTTGGCATTGTGAACCGCTGAGTTCGGAGACAGGAACGCCATCGGACGACTTGACCCTTTGCCGGGAATATGCCCCTACGTCTTCCGGTGGCATTCCTTCGACCAGAGAAAGCCGATCTGCGGTCAGTGCATCGCGACGGGATGTTGCGGCGGTTCGTTCGGCAACCCGTTGTACGTTGCCCGACTGAAGACTGGCAAGCGCGATCTCCACGGCTGCTTCAACCCGTGCCAGATCCCTCTGGGAGCGCTCGGTAGTCTCCATCGCTCCAATGGTTCGCTCTTCGATCCCGTTTCGGCGGGACTTCTCTCGGTCCCACTCAACCCGGAGCATCTCCAGGTCCCTTGGTGAACCCTTGCCGGACCAAAGGCGGGTGTCGAGTTCCTTGATCCGCGCTTCGAGCTGGGCGAGTTCGAACTCTTGGTCACGTTGGCGCGAAAGCGCTTGGGCAACAGAATCCTTGGCTCGGCGGATTGCGATGTCTCCAGCCTTCACCTTGACTTGGTCGCCAAGTTGGGACGTCAATTGGAAGATCCGGGACTCAACTTGCTGGATTGCTGAATCGATGCGCCAGAGGTTCCAGACCGCACGGGCACGTTCGCTCATCTTGCGCCTTTCCTGGCACCCGGCAATCTGCCGACGTTGGACCGAGGTTCCAAGGTAACGACTGCGCTGAGCTGGAGTATACGAGCCGCTCTCTGCTGCCGACATGTAAGACTTGCACGGTTCCAATTCGAATGAACTGCATCAGGCCAAGGCATGGTCCAACTTGATCTCAATGATCTCCCGGTAGCGGTTCACCAATTCGATGGACCTTGATGAGGTTCGTTCGGCCGGTCACACCAAGCGGTACACCGGCGGTGATGACGATCAAGTCACCCTCTTTCGCAATCCCCAACTCGACGGTCGCCTGCACTGCGTGGCGGAACAGTTCGTCAGTTGAGGCAAACGGCGGCGCAAGGACTGGCGTGACCCCCCACGTCAGGAGTAGCCGGCGGAGAACCCCCAGATGGGACGAGAGTGCAAGGATCGGTGCGTGGGGTCTGTACTTGGCGACAAGTCTCGGCGTGCCTCCGGAACTTGTGGCCGTGACGATGGCACTTGCCCCTAGTTCCATCGCGATTTCGACGGCAGCCTGCGCCACCGCTTCGGTTGCGGTCCTCGCCTTGTCTCGGCGTGCGTACATGGAGTGATCCGCGTCGGTCACCACTTGTTCGGCAGCATGCGAGATTGCTGCCATCGCTTGGACTGCTTCGAGCGGGAACTTTCCGGCGGCGGTTTCTCCGGAGAGCATTACCGCATCGGTCAGTTCAGTGACCGCGACGTGCACGTCCGTTGCTTCGGCGCGCGTTGGCCGGCCCTGATGGATCATCGACTCAAGCATCTGAGTCGCGGTGATCGCAGGCTTTGCTGCCTGGTTGCATTGATCGAGGAGGCGCTTCTGAACTTGTGGAACCCGTTCGAGGGGTATCTCAACTCCTAGGTCCCCGCGTGCCACCATTAGACCGTCGGCTTCGACCAGGATTTCCGAAATCACTTCGAGCGCTTCAGGTCGCTCTATTTTGGCGATGATCCCGCAGGTATCGGCTGCGAAGCCACGGCGGACCAGGTGGTCGCGAAGTTCGACGATATCAGCGGCCCGGCGCACGAACGACAACGCGAGGAAGTCAACACCTTGGCCGGCGGCGAAGACTGCGTCGTCACGATCCTTGTCCGTCAGTGCGGGGGCAGAAAGTGGCGCTCCCGGGACGTTGATCCCCTTGTGAGAGGTCAAGAGACCACCCCGGACGACGGTGCACGCGATGTCCATGTGGTCTGTAGCGTCAACCCGGAGCTGCAAGTTGCCATCGTCAAGCAGGATGTTTGCGCCGATCGACACCTCGGACGGAAGAGGTGGGTAATCCAGCGTCGCGATACCTGGTCCCGAGACGACGTCGCGGTTGGTCAGAATGAACCTGTCGCCCTCGGCGAGCGTCACACCGCCTTGGGGGAGCAAACCAACCCGGATCTTTGGTCCCTGGAGGTCGGCAAGGATTGCCACCGCTGTTGGCCCGGCGTGGGCACGCACGTCGGATATCCGACGCGCATGATCCTCGTGCGTCCCATGCGACATGTTCAATCGCACGACATTGACACCGGCATCAAGGATGCGGGCGAGCATGCCTGGTCGGTCGGTTGCTGGGCCAAGGGTTGCCACGATACGTGTTCGACGCATCAGCCGAGGATAGCCCATCAGCTCAACGGCATAACTCATACGCTACCGCTTCGAGGTTGAGCGGTCACCGGCGTGGTCGATTGGCACGTACCAACGGGATAGGGGCCCTGGACCCAAATCCCTATTCCAGCCAACCGCGCTGACGGAGTATTTCGTCACCGATGAGCCCAAGCTGCACCTCGCGCGCGGTACCTGCAAACTCTTTCAAGTATTCTAGACGCGCACGCTGGAAATATTGGACCGGTCGGTCGGCTTCGCTTACTTCCGGGGTAATCGGGTAGCCCAGCGCATCGACACCCCCACGGCCATCGAAGTAGCGAAGGAACGCATTTTCAACCGTCATTCCGGTCTCGGGATAGTACCGTCGTTCTGAGGTTGACTCGATTGGCTCGCTCGGTACCGGGCGGTCATTGAGCAGGAGGTCTCCCAAGAGCGAGATCTGCACCTCATAGGGCGTTCCCTGCAAGTCGGGTCGATATTCCAACCGGCCCCGCTGAAACCACTGGACTAGGAGACCTCGGTCGACAAATGCTTCCGATCGAGGGAACCCAAACCGTTCAAATCCACCCAGCGGATCGTACGCAGCCGCGAAGCGTGCCGAAAGATTATGTTCGGTCGCCTGGATGTATCTCCCGCCCGCGGCAACTACATGGCGGGATTCCGTTGTCGGCGTTGTTGGTGGAAGTGCGAGTGACCAGACGCCGCCTGCCGCAACGGCTAGGAGGAGTGGCACGCCCTCAACCCTCGCCACACCCGGGGATGTTGTG
>CAMDTO010000077.1 GCA_945907765.1 Thermoflexus hugenholtzii JAD2
AAGTGTCGGAAGTGCCTCGCCAAGAAGACGAACCAACCGAAGACCGCGGGATCGGCACTGAGCCGGCTATCGAACTGAGGGGTGATACCCACCAAACTGACCTCGAGGCCCGCGTGGATGGGGCGGTTCACGACGCGGAAAGTGAATGCGACCCAATTCGTCCAAGCCAATCCCAGGACGAGGACGTCCGTCACGCCGAGCCTGACGTTGCGCCACTGGAAGGACCCGGTCCCGATGCGAGACCGGCGGATGGATCAGCGTCGCCGTCAACACGGACGTCCCTACTGAGCGCGTCTGACGCTTGGCATAGGGTCCGCCAAGTGCGCCCGCCGGTCCTGTGCCTGGGTTACGCGCCCTCATCGCACCGGATCCACGATGTCCTCGCCGCACTTGGAGCACGTCCTGTCGCGGCAGGCTCGACACACGATGCATCCGAACTTGCCGAGAATTCGAAGGCCATACTCATCGACACGACCGCATCGGTCAGCGAACGTTGGGAACCGATCCACGCCATATGCCGGCAAGCGAGACGGGACGGAGTACCGGTCGTCTTCGCACCGACCGGCGTCGACAGGTCGCCCTGGCGTCTGAATGAAGCGCGTCGACTGGTCGCAGCCGTGCGACCGGCAATCATCCGGGGTTCAATCGCTGACCTGACGACGCTGGTGAATGCCCACGTGCCCGACTATCTGGCATGGCCCGTGCCTCCCGACGCGTCAGCTAGCCGTGAGGTGGCAATCGCGACTGCCAGTCTGGCGGTACGGGTTGCCAAGGCAACCGGCTCAATCGTGGTGATGACCGGGGAAACGATTGCCATCACCGATGGTCATGAGACCTGGACCCGAACCATCGTCTCCGGACCGGTCCGCGCGTTGATTCCCGATCTCGACGGAGTGATCGACGCGGTCATCGGTGCAATTGCCTCGAGCGGGGTCGACCTCGCATCGGCGGCCGTCGCTGGGGTCGAGATCTTTGGTGCCGCCGCGGATGCTGCACAGGCAAAGGGTCCAGGGCAGTTCTGGCCAACCCTGCTCGACACGTTGGCCGGTGCTACCTCCCACAGCCAGTCTGCACCCGACCGGGAACGGAAGCCTAACGTACGCCTGCTGGAAGCCCTCGGGATTGTGCTACGGGCTGATGCCGGCCTCGTCACACCCGACCGCCTCCCAGACATTGTTGAAGAAGCCCTGGCCGGCGGAGTGACAATGGTCGAATTGCGGTTGGACGCGCTCACCGCCGGGCGCGCCGTGGTCATTGCACGTGAAGTCCGATCACGCTGCCGGCTCGCCGGGGTTCCGGTTGTGATCAGGGGACGCGCAGACATCGTACTGGCAACCGCATGCGACGGGATCGTCACGTCATTGGCAGCTGACGACCTCAGTCCTGATGATGCGTCCCGACTGATTGGCCCCGACCGCTTGTTCGGAGTGGAGGTGGCTTCAGTCTCGGACGCCGAGACTGCAAAGCGCGCCGGCGCCGGGTACCTGATTGTCGGACCGATGTTCGCAACAGGCACTAGTGGCGCGGCCGACGGACCATCTGGGGTTTCCCTCCTCAAGCGCGTCCGGACCGTCTCCCCAGAAGCTCTGGTTGTGAGCGGAGGCATGACGGCCAACCGTGCTGCCCAGTTCCTGCTCGCCGGTGCTGATGGGATCCGAGTCGGGTCTGCAATCATGCACGCTTCCGACCCGAAGGAAGCCACCCGGATGTTCGCCAAGGTTTGGGAAGCGATATGCCAAGCACCGTGATCGACCTGCGTGGATGGGGCCGAGTACGTTCACTCATCCCCTTCCACCAGAGAACCGATGGCTCCCATCACAAACCCTGTTCGTGAAAACTTCCCGGACCAAGGCAGTTGCCATCCAGCACGCCCGTCCGGGGACAAGGGTTTCACCAGGACCGAACAACGTGCGTCAGGTCATAGGGTCCCGTGGGACAGTTTCGCCAGATGGAGGCGATCGGTGAGATCGCTGGTCGATCTGCCCGTCAATCCCGCCTCTGTGGCCAGTTCGGTTACTTCGTCCACCGACACACGATGGACCATTGGCGGGCCATCCACCAGGTCATCGCGCTTGTGGAATTCGATGACCGCAATGGTGCCGTCGCGCTTGACCAGTCGGCCCGCCTCACCAAGGAATGCAACCGGGTCTTCAACTTCGTGCAAGACCACTGCGATGAACACGAGGTCGGCGGTTCCATCGGGGAGGGCAACGCGGGATTCGCTCGACAGAAGGACTGAGATGTTCGCAATCTGCCTTCGATCAATCTCGCTTCCCAGGTGTTCAACCATTCCTGCCTGCACATCGACTGCGTAGACGTATCCCGTCGAACCGACAATGCCGGCAGCCGGTATGGCAAAGAACCCTAGGCCACATCCCAGGTCAACCACGGTCATCCCGCCGATCACACCCGCCGCATTGAGCGCGGATACCGGTGGCAACCCAGCAGGTCGCCCGGCGCTTGTCAGCCGGTCAAGTTGAGACGGGTGGAACCGATGCATGCGGTGCCCAGGTCCGTGATCGTGCGCCTCGTGCCCGTGGTCGCGATTGTGGTTGTGATCTCTCGGATCCATCAGACTTGCCTCTTCCCTTGAGCCAAGGTTGCAGGTGCGCCCGACTTGATCAGCAGCGCATTTCAAAGTACCATACCCCGTAGGGTATATTTGACCAGCGGTTGCGCGAAGAGCCACGGCGACCTCGGGCGCCTTGGACTTGAGATGAACTGGCGAGCAGTGGACCAGAAGACGAATGGGTCGGAGGCGAGAGGCGGACACCGTGGAACCTGCAGCCAAGGACAAGTCGAGCGATGAACCGACTGTGACGGACGCCCTGGAGATCGGACCGATCCTCGACCGGCTGAAACGGGTCGAGGGACAGGTTCGTGGTGTCCAGAAAATGATCGGTTCGGGCGCTGACTGTGAAGCGATTCTCACCCAAGTAATGGCGGCACGGGCGGCGCTTGAACGCATTGCTGCCCAGATTGTCATGGCAAATCTCGAGAAGTGTTTCGATGCGCATTCTCCCGCTGAGGCCCGGCGCAAGGTGGTCCGAACGGTGCAACTGCTGTCACGTGCTACCTGAGCCGGGCGTGGTCGATCTTCCAGTGACTGCAAGGGCTTGGCAAAGAAGGACCGACGATGCTTCAGAAATTGCTCGCGTGGCTTGGTGGCGCAGCCGCCCGCGAGGACCTATCCCTTTCCGAGGCACTCCGGCGCCGGAAGCGTGATCCCGGACATGCGCGAACAAGATGAGTGGAAGTCCGGTCACGTCAAAGGCGCGCCCCCTATCCCACTCAGCCACCTCGGGTCACAGTTGGGGAGACTCGCACGGGACGCGGAGATCATTGCCGTTTGCAAGAGCGGTGGCCGTTCATCCCGTGGCGTGTCAATCCTGCGTGGAGCCGGGTGCGAACGCGTCGTCAACATGCGGGGCGAGATGACTGCGTGGGAGCGTGCCGGCCTTCCGTTTGCGACCTAAACTTCACCCTCGGCTCGCAAAGTCGCAGTGACGCTACTCCAGGTGCAGCAAATGGTTGAGGGAATGAAAAGTATGTGGACTCGGCTCTGGCACATCCTCTGGGGTGGCCCCAAGGGAGGCAATCTTTCGGCGCGCGACGCGCACGCTCGGCAGCGTGACGGAGTCGTCTTGATCGACGTGCGGTCGCCAGCGGAATGGCAGGCGGGTCATGCGGAAGGCGCATTGCACATCCCGCTTGGGGACCTGACCCGAAACCTTGACCTGCTTCCGAAGGATGGTGAGATCATCGCCATGTGCCAAAGTGGACTGAGATCAGGAATCGCCGCTATGATCCTGCGAAGCAGTGGGTTTGACCGTGTTTTCAACCTGAACGGCGGGTTCATGGCATGGTACGGTGCAGGTCTACCGATCGAGACGGTTAGCCGGTCGCGCTTGCGACGAGTTCGTGGGGGATCGATGGTCAGTCGGTAGATTGTCGCGGACCCGAAACGGGCAGTTGCCCGGAACGTAAAAGGAGATGCTGATGGCATTCAGTCACGTCAACAAGAAGGGACAGACCTACTTCCTTCACGGCAAGATGGTCACGCTCCGCGGTGGTCGCGAGCAGAAGATCCATTACTTCGCCAAGGAAGCCAAGCCCGGTGAAGTACTTCCCGCCTTGCCTGAAGGCTACGAAGTCACGGAGAACGAACGCACTGGCCTTCCCTTCATCCGCAAGCACGTCGCCAAGTAGGCGTTTTTCGCTCCTGAAAACACTCTGGCCCCCTTTTCGGGGGCCAGTCCTGTCTCGCGACATCTTCTCGCGAGATTTACACCTTCGGTGCGTCAGGAACCTTCCCCAAGAGTCCTTCAATCATTCCCACGACTGAAGTGAGGACGTCCTTTGCGGTGGCCTTGCCCTCGTAAACCGGACCCATCGCCTTGGTGATCTCATTGCCAACATTCCCCCAGTCACCGCTGATCGGTTCAGGTTTGGCGTAGGCAAATGCGTCCAATGCAAGCTTGGCGTTCTTCGGGGCCGTATCCGGCTTGAGCACCAAGGGGCTCGAAGCGACTTCCTTGTGCGTAGGAATCGTCAGTCCCAGTTTCGCCCAGTGTTCATACGCTGGCTTGCTACCAAGGAATTTCAGGAACTCCCACGCCGCGTCCTTGTTCTTGCCGGCCGCGGTCATGCTGTGTCCCGCCGACGCGGTGCGGGTAACGCGTGACTTGCCTTTCGGGATAGGAGCAATGTCCCACTCGAAGGTCGCCTTGTTGAAATTTGCATACACCGAGATTGACGGCACCATGCCGATCCGGCCGGTGTTCCAGGCTTCAGCCATGTTCTGGCCGGGGAAGGTGTCACCGAACGGGTGAACCTTCTGCTTGTTGATAAGGTCGGCAATCCACTGCATCTGATCCACCGCCGGCGACTGGTGCAAAGTGAACTTCTGGCGGGTGGCATCGACGATGTCGCCCCCCTCTTGCCACACCTTGATGTAGGGGTAGTAGGGAGCGGCCCCAACCCCGGCCCATCCTGCAGTACCCCATGTCGCCTGCGCACCACTCCCACCAGTCATCTTCTTGGCCGCGTCCAGGTAGGTTTCCCATGTCCAAGACTCGTCCGGAAGGCTGACCCCATTCTTGGCAAACAATTCCTTGTTGTAGACAAGATTGGTTGTCGTGGCCTCGCGGGGCAAACCGTACTGCTTGCCACCGACGTTGTAATCCTTCGTCGCCGCCTCGAAGAAGTCGGTCAACTTCACATCCTTGTCGGATGCGAGATACGGGCTGATATCGGCCAAAAGGTTGAGCTTCTGCAAATTCGGGGAGATGTAGGCGTGCGTCCAGAACACATCAGGCGCCGTTCCTGATGCCACCAAGGCAATAAGCTTTGCCTGCGCGTTCACGGCACCACCACCCGCGTCGCCCTGAATGATGTCGACCGTTACCGCCCCCTTCTTGTCGTTGAAGAGGTCACCCAAGGGCTTGTAGCGGGCCTCATCCGCGGGATCGGTTCCCTGCGTCATGAAGACGACCTTGCCCTTCGCTGCCGAGGGTGCAGGGACGGCAGTCGCGGCGGGCTTGGTTGCCGCGACCGTTGCTGCGGTAGCAGCCGTCGGGGCTGCTGCTACCGGCGCCTTCGTCGGTTCGGCCTTCGCTGCCGGAGCGGCGGGAGCGGTTTCTCCACCGCAGGCCGCCAGGATGCTCCCGGCACCGAGAACACTCGCCAAGGCACGGCGACGTGAGAAGCCGGGACTGGGGTCGTTCAATCTTGTGGTCACTGGTAGTCTCCTCATCCTTGTTACGGCCCCACGATTGTCGGGATTGACTAAGTTGGTCAATCAGCCGCCGGACTTTATCAACCCGGGGCCGTCAAACTCTCAAGCATCCGAAGTTCAGGCGAATGGTCATCGGCACCGACCCACCGCAACCGGGCGGACGCAAGCAAATCACTGCCATCGGTTGGTCGACCCGTCGAGGCAAGGATCCGGCCTAACCAGAACTGGTCCCGTGGACGAGGCAGTGCGGAGGAGCGGACCCTATCACGAAGCATCCGTTCTGAGTGCACTCGTGTTCCGGAGTGCCACTCCGCCTCGATCAAGGTGTCCTCGATGACACCGAACTGGCCGGGATATTCGGTCAATCGGGACAGGACGGGCAATGCCTCTCCCAGGTGCCTTGCAGCGACGCGGGCTTCCCCGCGCCACCACGCCCACAAACCCGCTGAAACCGAACGCACGGCGTGCGCGCGTTCCCCGGACGGCAATCCTTGGGCGGATGCGTCGGCGTCAGCCAAAGCAGCAAGCCACGCATCAACGCCGGCTTCCTCTGAGAGCGCGACCAACGCCATGATGCGCACGATCATTTCTGACACATCGGTCAGAAGGCTCTGGTCAATGGGAACCGCCGGCGCGAGTGTCCGCCACGGCAGGGTTCGTCCCGAACTCCGGCCATATCCGAAGACCTCGGTTTGCCAGAGGAGGTTGACGGCTCCCGGGTAGGACATCGGTTGACGAGGTGCCGAAGGGACCATCACCCGTTCCTGCCACGCGATTGAAGCGTCGGCACGTCCGAGTTCCATGAGCAGCGACGCGAGATGCATCGTGTTATGGATATTGATCCCATCGAAGGGATCATTCGCGGTCAGGTAGGCAATTCCCCGCTCGACCCCCTCCTCAAAGGAGCCTTCATCTATATGAAGGTGTATTCGGGCGTGCGCGCCAAAGGGGTCCGCACCATCCAATTCCTCGATGCGCCCAACCACATCGCGTGCCTCGCCAAACCGACGGCCACGGATCAAGCTGAACGCCTCGTTCACCAGGACCTCGATATCGGGTGCAGGCACATCGCACTCGGTCGTCATTCGGTCTCCTTCGGCTTACGGACGAATATCCGCACAACAATGGCTCGAGCAAACTCCCCCGCTCAACTGGATGGCCCATCAAACTGGGGAAGACTGAGTGGGTGTTCAAGCGATGGAACAACGTCGGCGGTATGGATGTACCAGTCCAGAACTCGTTGCTCAAGATCACTTCGTACCGTCGCGTACTGCACGTCGCTGTAGACGTTCTGCAACTCCAAGGGGACCACGACAAGATCTTAGAGTTCGGAGACACCAAGTGGCCGACGGACCAAGCGGTGGGTCATGGTCCGGATTGACGTCGCCCGGCACACACTGGGCGGATGGTCCTGTTGCAGACGCCCTTTCGGGTAGTAGATGTGCGAGGGGTCCCGAAACAATCCACCTGATTCCGGACGACCTTCGAAAGCGAGGGGTTCATGCGGGTCGTATCCACCCTCGCTGAACGCGGCGCGGTCAGGGTCGCCCGGGGCACCAGCCAACTGCGGCACAAGTGAACGCGCAAAGTGCGTGTGTGTCGGAATGATCCCGGCCAGATCCAGTGCGGTCGCCATCACGTCGAAAAGTTCGACTGGTTCGGCGACGACGTGTCCCCGGACGAACCCATCTCCCGGAACGCGAGCAATCAGCGGAACGCGGGTCAGGCAATCGTCCAGTGCCGATGGCCACTTCTCGACCAGTCCGTAATCGCCCGCCCAGTCGCCGTGATCGGCGAACAGGAATACCGCCGTTCCAGATGCGTGCCCGGTCTCGTCTAGCGCGTCCAGAAGCATGCCCAGTAGCGCATCGGTTACGCCGATCATGCCCAGGTACACGGCATGAAGTTCCCGGAAAAACCGGTCATCGAGTTCGCCAAGCCGACGTGTCTCCCGGATCAGTGAATGGAAGTCCGGCTTGCCGGGGAGTCCCGATGGGCGCAATGGGCCGATCTGATCGGCGGAATAT
Source organism: Thermoflexus hugenholtzii JAD2 (assembly GCA_945907765.1). GTDB lineage: Bacteria > Chloroflexota > UBA11872 > UBA12225 > UBA12225 > UBA12225. Next base: position 7,765 of record CAMDTO010000077.1, read on the forward strand.
CGGGAGTGGAATGGCTCGGGCGCGTGGTAGGGGCAGTGCGGAATGGTCAGTGGCAGGTACAGCGCAAATGGTCGCTCGCTATCGTGTGGACGCTGCCGAAGCCATTGAACGGCACCGTCGACGTGTTGGAAATCACCAACGGTCTCGATACCCCCCGGCATCGCTTCATAAAGGAAGGAATAGTAGCGGGGGTCATCGATTGGAAACGGTGGTGTCCCGTGTCCTCCCGGACGTGCGCGGGTACTGAATCGGCCAACGTTCCAGTCGGAAACGCTTTCGGCGAACGCTTCTGGCGAAAGCAGGTCGTTCTTCCCACCCCAGATGACGTCATAGCCGGCCTGCTTGAGGTACTTGAGGAGGTGTGGATCCTCGGGACGAAGCATGTTCCAGAGGGTGCGGTTGCCCCGGACGTGCGGATACCACCCAGTCGTGAAACTCGTCCGAGAAGGCGTGCACACCGTGTGCTGTACATGGCACTGATCGAACCGGGTGCCTTCAGTTGCAAGGCGGTCGATGTTCGGAGTCAATGAAACCGGATCTCCGTAGCACCCGACGCTTGAGGCGCGGAGTTCATCAGGGATGAAGAAGATCAGGTTTGGACGGTGCGTTGACGTGGTCATGATGCCCCCAAGTCGGATCCTCGGATCACCACGAGGGTCCAACCAGTGCACTTGCCGGGACAAGCTCAGGCATGGCCGAAGGTGTGCGCAGCCTCGAGGACACGCACAAGCAACTTCACGGCAGCATCAAGGTCGGTCACGCTGGCCATCTCGTTGACTGTGTGCACGTACCTGACGGGCACGCTAAAGGTGATCGTCGGACGACTTCCGTGAATGCGCTGGAGCATTCCGGCGTCGGTGCCACCGGCCGGCAGGATCTCAAGCTGGTAGGCAATGCCGTGTTTCGCCGCGAGGTCACGTGAGAACCGGACCAGCTTCGGATCGCTGATCGACGACGAATCCATCACCTTGATCGCGACACCCTTGCCAAGTTCCGTGACCGCGTTCTCCTCACTTCCTCCCGGGATATCAACCGCGAGTGTCGCATCGAGCGCAATCGCGATATCCGGGTGCCAGTCGTGGGCAATTGCCTGCGCACCGCGCATGCCCACCTCTTCCTGGACAGTGGCGACGGCAATCACCTCAACATCGTGGTCCCCGAGGGCGCGGAGTGCCTCCAGCATCACGTAGACGCAGGCGCGGTCGTCAAGGCACTTTCCGGAAACGTGGTCGCCAACGTGTTCGAAGGTGCGGTGCAACGTGACCATGTCCCCGATCTCAACCTTGGCCTGCACAGTCTCGGCAGGCAACCCAAGATCCACGAAGAGTTCCTCGATCTTCGGGGCTTTCGGTTCCTCACCCCGCATGAGATGGATCGGCTTGCCCTGTGGCATGAGAAGGCCACGCTTTTGCTCACCGTCACGGGTGGTCACGGTGACCCGCTGGGCAACAAGGTTTCGGGGGTCGAAACCGCCAACCGGTTGCAAACGAAGAAAGCCCTTCTTGTCGACATGCCGCACCAGGAACCCAATCTCGTCCATGTGCGCCGCGATCAGGACACGCCTTGCCGGCGCACTTGACCCCTTGTGACCGCGCGGATGCCGGATGCCAATGGCGTTGCCAATGGCGTCGATGCGGATCTCGTCAACCAACGGTCGCATTGCCTCGACGATGACCTCGCGGATTGCCTCCTCACGTGATGGCACACCGGGCGTTTCGGAAAGTGACTTCAGCAATTCGTAATTCAGTGTCATGTTTGAGTCTCCCTGGAGTGGCCTGATCAAAGGCTCGAACGGACGATACGGGCCAATCCCCGCTCACGGGACGGACATGCACAAACATTTCCGGATACACGCATCGGCGCAACCGATCCTGGCGTGTATGCCGGTGGTTACGCCGAAGAACGAAAGCCTAGGGCTCTAGATCGAAGCTACTTCAGAAGCTGCAGTACCAGCGAGGGTGCCTGGTTCGCCTGCGCCAACACCGAGATACCGGCCTGTTGCAGGATCTGTGCCCGGACCAATTCGCTCATGCTGCTCGCAACATCCGCATCGGCAATCCGGCTGTTTGCAGCCGCCGTATTCTCGGACGCAACGCCAAGGTAGTTCGTGGCCGATGACAGGCGGTTCTGCATCGCACCGATGTTTGACCGGTATGTGCTGACCTTGTCAATTGCCGTGTCAAGTGCAGAGATCACGGCACTCGCGGTCGTCTGGAACCCGACCGTCAAGGTCGCTGCCGTGTTCATGGCGACGAACGCTGCATTCAGGCTTGTGGCCTTCGCGCTGCTGATGGTGAAGGTGAGGGCGTCTCCCGAGTTCGCACCAATCTGGATGGACATGCCGGTGACGACACTGCTGTTATCAAGCAGGACGGTGCCGTCAAACTGGGTTGCACTCGCGATGCGATCAATCTCAGCGTAGAGGGCAGTGAACTCGAGTTGCGCATTCGCCCGGTCACTGGCTTGCAGGGTGTCGTTGCTTGCCTGCACTGCAAGTTCACGCATCCGAGCCAGAAGAGAATGGGTCTCGGTGAGTGCACCTTCGGCGGTCTGCAGGAGGCTTGACGCATCCTGGACGTTCCGCTGGGCCTGATTGAGGCCGCGAACCTGGTTCTTCAGCTTTTCGCTGATCGCCATGCCCGCCGTGTCATCTGCAGCTTGATTGATGCGAAGTCCGGACGCCAACTGCGCCCCGGCCCGCTGCCCAAGCTTTTCTGCCGCCCCGAAACCACGCTGTGCCTGCAGCGATGCGTAGTTGAAGTTAATCCTGAGTGCCATGAATTAGCCGATCCCTCCCTGTAGTTCGCCCGGACGTCGTCCGCCAGTCACTCCCGTCTGGCCACCCGAATGGGTGCACACACGGTCACGATCCCGGAATCCCGCGCCTGGTACAAGTCGCGTGTCGGCCAACACGCCCCCGCTGCTTTCGACTGGCAGGTCTCCAGCAACGCGGTTTGTTCTGCAACATCATCTTCGGCGCCCGTGGTCACGACCCACAGTTCACATCCGCCAGATGACCGATCCGCAACTTCTCCCACGGACGCCGCAGCGCCGCGTGCTTCGCTGCAAGTCCAATTTTCCCAAGCTGCAAATGGATTCTTGCTGCCGCGCCACCTGCGGCACTTGCGGCCAAGATTCCCCCTTCAGACATGGTTGCAAATACCGTGGCCGCGTCTGCGATGTCGACGCCTGATGGAGTGAACAACGGCGGTTGTGCGATCTACCCCGCAATCGTGAACCGGTGTCGTGCACTTTGGGCGGACCGCGGACGTCGTCCCTGACCCTGATACGCGAATGATGAATGCCACGACCAACCGTCAGGAATGGCGCGATGTCGTCGAACGGGTCTGCCATGGTGATCATCGGGTGATCGTGGAACGCAGTGGCATTCCAGTCTCAGCCATCGTGTCCGACACCGACCTGAACCGGCTGCTGGAGATTGCCTCGGACCTCAGCCCGGGTTCGCGAGGGAGGCAGACCGCCGACCGCCGTTGACCGGAGTTCGCCCACCTCGGACTTGGGGTGCCGACGCCGTACCTACGAGTTCGACAGCTGGGTCCTGATTTTTTAGCGATGTACTGGTTTGGAAGACGACCTTAGGTTCGGGTTTCGGGTATGACCGCCCCGGCAGCTTGACGCGCGCGTTCAACCCCTTTCGTGGCCGACGCATACATCGCCGACACGCGTGCGGCGTCGTCCTCAGCGGCGGACCATCTCGATCCAGCGACCCGCCGTTCGGATGACCCATGCGGGTGATCGCGTCGGGCTGCTTCGTATCCCTCGCGGGCCTGTTCCAGTTCCGCTTGCGACGCGGCGTATGCTCCCCTTGCCGTGGTGAACGTGCGCTCGGCCTGCTCAAGACCCTGTTTCATCCGTGCCTCACGGTCCAGTGGAACACGGGTTGGCTTCGTTATGTGAGGTGCTGACATGGGAACATGCTATCGCAATCTGGGTCCTGAGTGAAAGTGCGACTGACCCAACCATGACAGGAAAGACATGTCAAAGTGGTGCGTGAACAAGCACGACCAGAAAGGGAAGCGGGACAATCAGCGAACCGAAGACGACGCGTCACCTTGGCACGCATGGCCCCATGGTCTTTCCGATCGGGGTAGGGTGCATGGGCATGTCGGGCAATCACGGCTAAACCGACGAGAGTGAAAGCCTCGCCACAATCCATGCGGCCCTCGATGCCGGGGTCAACCTGATTGATATCGGCGACTTCTATTGAAAGGGCCAGAACGAACCGCCGATCCTCGAGGTCATGCGGACCCGCCGCGATGACGCAATCCTGTCGGTGAAATTTGGTGCGCTCAGGGAACCCGCCGTTGAATGGCTCGGTTTCGACACTCGCCCGGCGGCGGTCAAGAATTCGCTGGCACATAGTCTGACCCGGCTTGGCATGGGTCATATTGACCTCAACCGGGCATCGAGGCTTGACCCGACTGTCCCAATCGAGGAAACCATCGAGGCGATCGCCGACATGGTCAAGGCGGTTTACGTCCGTCACATCGGGCTGTCCGAAATGAGGCCGGCCACCATTCGCCGCGCGATGGCCGTCCATCCGATCGTGGGCCTCCAGATCGAATACGCCCTGGTATCGAGGTCGCCAGAAACGGCGATCATGCCGCTCCTTGCCGAAGCAGGGGTTGGCATGACGGCTTACGGCGTGCTCTCGCGCGGGCTCCTTAGTGGTTCGCACCCCAAGGATCGGTCGGACTTGCGGGCACACATGCCACGGTTCGCCACGGATAACATCTCAACGACAGGCCTTGCGGTGACGACACTCGATGCATTGGCGAAGGAATGGGGACACACTCCCGTTCAGTTGGCGATCGCGTGGGTCCTGTCGCGGGGGGACATGGTGGTCCCGGTTGTTGGGTCGAGAACCCGGGTCCAGTTGAAGGATGCTCTCGGCGCGCTCACGGTCCATCTGGACGAGACCCAGCGTGGGCGTCATGAGACCCTCGTGTCCCCCGCCGCCGTTGCGGGCTCGAGGCACGGCGCGGAACAGTTGCGCACCCTTGATCGTGAACGCGCGGGGTGACGCACACCCCACATGGGGGACGCTTCCATACTATGATTGGCACCGGTCGGCGCCACACAGGTCCGACCGGGAGAAAGCCAGATGCCAAGGAATGTCCAGATCACGCGGATTGTCGTTACCCACTTCTCGTTCGTCGTGAATGATCTCGGTCCCGAGGAACACCTGGGTTTCGACCAGGTCTACCGTCCCGGGTACCGCCTTGATCAGGATGGTTCGATCCTGACCATTGAGACCGATGCTGGCATCACGGGCGAAGTCCCCGGGTCAATCGACCGCCGGGATGCCCTCTACTTGTTGGGTCGCAATCCGCTCGAACGCGACACGATCTGGCATGACCTGAAGCGCGCGCAACGGGGATGGATGAACGCCCCGAACGGCGCGATTGACATGGCTCTCTGGGACATCGCCGGCAAGCTCTACGGTGCCCCCATCCACGAGTTACTTGGCGGCGGC
>CAMDTO010000078.1 GCA_945907765.1 Thermoflexus hugenholtzii JAD2
CCAACGAGAGTCCATGGCTCGTGGAGCAGCCAGCGGCCCTTTGCCTGTGCCGGGCCGCGACGAGCCGCATCGCTGATCGCGCGCGTCACCTCAGCCATTCGCGCCAGGCCCGGCATTGGCAACCCTCCCGCGCCGGTCACGTCGAGAAAATCCCAAAGTGGCGGGCATGGGTCACACAAACGAGGCGCGCGATTTCATCGTGCATGGGGAAACTCTACGTCCTCCGGACCCAAAGGGCAGCCACTCTGCTGGCACAACCGCCAGCAGACGCGCGTATCCTGTCAATTGACGCCCGACCATCGCTCGACGGCAGGGCCTCCTTCCATGCAACCCATGGTCATGAATGGACACCCGGATGACGTTTGAATCCGTGCTCCCAAGCGTTGTTGATGCCATTGGCTCGACCCCCATCGTTGCGCTTGACCGACTGAGTGCCGGCCTGCCGGGACGGGTCCTTGGCAAGTTGGAGTTTTACGGCCCCGGGGGAAGTGTCAAGGACCGGGTCGCGAGGCAAGTTATCGACGACGCCGAAGCCACCGGTGCGCTGAAGCCGGGTGGAACCGTCGTTGAGCTGACCAGTGGAAACATGGGCACAGGTCTCGCTGTGGTCTGCGCGGTGCGTGGATACCGGATGATCGCGGTGATGTCGGCCGGCAATTCGATCGAACGCCGACGGATGCTTGAGGCGTTGGGTGCAGAAGTGGCACTCGTACCCCAAGCGCACGGATCCATTCCCGGCCAGGTTTCAGGGGCGGACCTTGAATTGGTGGAGATCCGGAAGCGTGAATTGGTAGCCGAACTCGGGGCATTCTGCCCGGACCAGTTCAATAACCCGAGTGCGGTCCAGGCCCACGAACACACGACTGGACGAGAAATCCTCGCGCAGACCGGTGGACGCATCGACGCGTTCGCGGCACTCGTCGGCGCTGGCGGAACTTTCATCGGAACGGCCCGGGCCCTGAAGCATGCGAACCCTTCCATCAAGTGCTATCCGGTGGAACCCGCGACGGCGCGGTTCCTTGCACTGGGTGCGAATGGTGTGACAGACCCGCGCCACAAACTGCAAGGTACTGGGTATGTCCTCACACCGCCGCTTTGGCAACCTGAGCTTGCAGATGGCTTTCTCGCGGTGAACAATGAGGACGCGGTGGAAACGGCACGGTTGCTTGCGACGCGTGAGGGAATCTTTGCAGGTTTCTCTGCCGGGGCCAATGTCGCCGCCGCCCTCCAGCTCGCACGCACCTGCGACGAGGGTTCCGTCATCGTCACGGTCATTTGCGACACTGGCCTCAAGTACCTCAGCACGGACCTGTGGCCTGCGTGACCCCATTAGTGGGTGCGCGGTTATTGACGATCGCTGGCGTTGAAACTGGCCATAGGGTGGTAGCCTTCAACAGATGACATCCGGTTCCGCTAGGCGTCCTGATCGCTCGGGCGCTGTTCCCCGGGGCGCTGAACCGGGCTTTGCGCGCGGGATGGAGATGCGCGAACGTATTCCCGCCCACCTGAGGGACATTGAAGCCACCCTCGGGGAAGCGACGACGGGAACCGTTCTGCGTGCCACGAGCGGCTACTTCGATGTAATGCCTCATGACCGCGACCTTGCACCAGCATCGATGTACCGGTGCCGGGTTCGGGATCGGATGCGAAAGAACTTCGTCTTTTCCGAGAGCCACGCGCACGCGCAGCGGGTCGATGATGTCCAACGGCGCGAAGTGGTCGAACCTGTTGTTGCCGGTGACCGAGTGCGATTTCGCCCATCCCACGGGTCAGGAGTGCAGGTCCCGGCGGGAGTGATAGACGAAGTGCTGCCCCGGACACGTGCCTTGACCAGGCAAGCTGTGACCGACGGCAAAGTCCCAGTGGGGCAAACCCTCGTCGCAAACCTCGACCAAATCGTCGTCGTGGCGTCCGCAGCGCATCCTCTTCCACGATGGGGATTTGTCGACCGGTTGCTTGCCTCGTGCGCGGCTTCCGGGTTCGAGGCTCGGGTCTGCCTGAACAAGGTCGACTTCGGGATCGATGCCGACATGGTCACTGAACTCGGGTGGTACGCACGGGCTGGGTACGGTGTCCACCTCACCAGTGCGACCACCATGGAAGGCATCGACGAACTTCGCGACGCCGTTGCAGGGCGGACGACTGCGTTCACCGGACCTTCGGGCGTCGGCAAGAGCACCCTGCTCAACGCGATCGAACCCGGTCTTGCCTTGAAAGTCGGCGAAATTAGCCGCTCGACAAACAAGGGCAAGCACACCACCCGGTTCGCCCAGCTCTTTCCACTTGCGAGCGGAGGATTTCTCGCCGACACCCCTGGTCTACGGCAACTGGCCCTCTGGGACGTATCCGATAGTGATATCGACCAACTCTTCCCGGAATTCGCTTTGTTCATAGGAAACTGCCGGTACGGAAATTGCTCGCACGTGACCGATGATGGATGTGCCATTCGCGCGGCCGTTGAGCTTGGCGAGCTGAGCCAGCGACGCTACTTCAGTTATGTGAAGTTGTTTACCGACGGCTAGCCTCAGCCCCATGCCTTTGGGTGTTGCCTGACTAGACGGCAATCGTTGTAGTTGGGACGCCCCGACGCACGTTCCGGACGGGCGAGGACAGGGAGTGCACGAAGATCAGCACCGTCGACAGCTACCTCACCCCAACGTCAGACGCCGACCACTCACCGACATCCCAGCAATCTGGAGGCACTCGCCAGCCCCGAATTCGGGTTGGTGTCATTTTCGGAGGTCAAAGTGCCGAGCATGAGGTGAGTCTCATGTCGGCGGCAAGCGTGCTGAAGGCCATTGATCGTTCGCGCTTTGACGTCGTGCCATTAGCGATCTCAAAAGCGGGAAAGTGGCTGCCCGAAAGCCAATCTGCGTCGCTCCTGTCTGCCGGTAAAGCCGCTGACAGTTCGGTCGTCGTGGTCGATGATCCAGCGAATGACGGTACTCCTATCGGGTCACCCGGCTCAAGCTTGATCGGCTTCAACGGACCCACGGGACCGATGCGAGGAGTTGATGTCGTCTTCCCGGTCCTGCACGGACCATTCGGGGAGGATGGCACGGTCCAGGGACTGCTTGAGTTGTCGGGGATTGCCTACGTAGGGTCGGGAGTGCTTGGCTCAGCGCTTGGCATGGACAAGGTCAAGATGAAGGAAGTCCTTGCCTTTCACGGGCTGCCGGTTGTGGATTGGCGAAGCTTTCGAAGATGGCAATGGCGCCAAGAACGAGATCGTGTCGTCTCGGAAAGCGAATGCTTTGGCTATCCGTGTTTTGTCAAGCCCGCCAACCTCGGATCAAGTATTGGCGTAAGCAAGGCGAAACACCGTACCGAACTCGTTACGGCGCTTGCCGAAGCATTCCGACACGATGAGAAAGTAATCGTCGAGCCAGCGATAGACGCGCGCGAAATCGAAGTCGGTGTTCTTGGAAACCATCATCCCCGGGCGAGTATCGCGGGCGAGATTGTCCCCAGCAACGAGTTCTATGACTACGCAGCGAAGTACCTGGACGGTAAGAGCGAACTGCACATCCCGGCCAGTCTCACCGAGACGGACGCCGCTGAAGTTCGTGAACTCGCGGTACGTGCATTCACCGCACTGGAATGTTCCGGTCTTGCGCGCGCCGATTTCTTCCTCGACCGCCAGACCGGAAAGTGGTTCGTCAACGAACTCAACACCATGCCCGGGTTCACTTCGATAAGCATGTACCCAAAACTTTGGGAAGCCTCCGGACTGTCGTATCCTGATCTGATCTCCGAACTCATCGATCTCGCGGTGTCGAGACGGGAAGAGCGCCACGGTTCTATCGGTTGACACTCGCATGTGGTGCTGGAAAACGAACACTTGCGCAGTAGCCAGCGCACGGCCAATCCTTCCAAGGGATACGCTACGCCGACTGCGCACATCTGCACCGGGAGGCACGCGCTGGTGGCGTGATATCATTTCTACTGGATCACAAGCTTCGTGTTGACGATCCAAGCGGGCCACTAGCTCATCTGGGAGAGCGCCACAATGGCATTGTGGAGGTGCGGGGTTCGAGTCCCCGGTGGTCCACCACGAAGCTGAACCAGCCTTCCGGCGTCGTTTTGGACGCACCGCTCAAGGACACCTCTCCATGGAACGTCAGACCTACTCTGATCCGCTTGGTGGCACCATCGCCATCGCCCTCGTCTTGATTGCGACCGTGTGCATCGTGTTCGTGTGGTTCTCGGCATCAGGAACGCCAATGCTGCCAGACATGCCGTTCCTGCACTTCTAGGCAAGGTTCCGTTTGCCCGACCTGCGGGAGCCTACCGATTGATCATTGGGCTCCTGTGACGCTGCGATGGTCACTGGCGCTCTCTTCTGGCTCTAGAGCTGTGGCATGCGGTGCCTGCCTCCGAAGTAGGCCTGACGGCACTCGACGATCAGCGCGAGAGCTTCGTCACGACCCTGCCAACCGCCGACTTGAACAGACTTGTCTTCCAACATCTTGTACGTTGCAAAGAACACTTCGATTTCCCGCAACCAATGGGGGGCAAGGTCTGCAAGCGTCCGGACGCCAGCAAACCGGGGATCCTGCGCCGGCACCGCAAGCACCTTCTGGTCCTCGCCCTTCTCATCTCGCATGTCCAAGTAACCTAGGACCCGGGCACGGACGAAGCAACCGGGAAATGTCCCCTCCTGGACGATCACTAAGACGTCGAGATGGTCTCCATCCGGAGCATGGGTCTCTGGTATGAACCCGTAGTCCGCCGGGTAATGGACCGAAGAATGCAGGGTTCGATCCAGTTTCAACCTGCCAAGGCCGGCATCGTACTCATACTTGTTGCGGCTGCCTTGAGGAATCTCCACATAGACCCAGACGCATGCGTCGTCATCAGGGTTCAATTCTGCTTCGGCTCGCGCGCTGTTCTGCAAGACTTCTAGGCGAGTGATCTCGGGGTTGCTCATTGGGTCCTTCTCAAGGGCTACTGATCATGAAACGGGTGACTTGCAAATCCTGACACACCGCTGCCGAGACCACGGGTGAACTTTGGCAGACACCGCCACTGATGATCAACGGTGAATGGTCAGCACGCAACGGCGTTCATCAAAAACGCAACGGTGCAAGCCACCGGGCGCAATTCACCGGCAATCGCCAGACGGCCGGGTCCGTGTCCGTAGCCCCGTCTTCGATGCACCAGATGGCGGAGATCACCGCGCCGGCCATTCCCCAGTCCCGTATCCGGAGCGGGTCCAAGTCCGTAATCGAGGCAATCACTTCAATCCTGCGGTGCATGGTTTTGCAATGATCGTTGTCACCGGATAGCACCGAACCAGGGTTCCTGAGAAACGACGCGATCTCGCACGCCGGCTCCCCGACAACCCCCTTGGGATCGATCACGATCCAAGGATCTTCTTCAATCGACGACCTCAGGATGTTGTGGTGATGCAGATCGCCGTGCAACATGATCTGATCGCCAATGGCGCCCGATGCGAGGAGCCGATCGAAACGACGTTCCGCATCAAGTACGACATCGGCGGGAAGAGGGCCGGAACAGCGTGTGGCTAGGCGACGATACCCATCAAATGCCTGTGCCCACTCACGCTCAACCAAACCAAACGTGGTCGCTCCTCCTGACCGTGTCTCGGGTTTTACACCATGCGACACCAACATGTTCACCGCTGCCGCACCAATTCTGGTGGCAGCGAAATCGTCCACCTTCGCAAGGTCGGCCAACTGGAAACCAGGGTCGACCCTCTCGAGTAAGAGGGCGCCGAGCGCATGATCCCAGGCAACCAATGGCACGACGCCTCGACCCGCATATGCGAGTAGGGCGCGAACTTCGCCAACGAGTTCATCGCGTGGCACGCCAAGCTTCAACACGACAGGTGATGCATCGGCCCGCCGGGCGCGTATGACGTACTGGAAACTCAAATCCTCGAAGGGTGCCTCGAGGGTGAGGTCCCAGCGCTGAGCACAACGGGCAATCGTGTCCGGAAGAGTGTCGAGCCAGTGACGTCCCACATCACCAAAAGTCCGGGAAATGCGGCCTGCAAATTCGCTAGCCACTCCCGGCGCGCTGGGCACGGTGTTTCGCCCAATCACACTCGGAAGAATACTCTTCATCCATTTTTCCATGGGTCCCCTCGCCCACCAAGGGCGGTACCCTTCCGGAAGTCTGGAGCAAAGCGTTAAAACTGGCGCTCGCCCTGACGGAGGAGTTCACCCATGAAGATCACAAAAATCGAGCGCCTGCACGCCGATGGCGCGTGGAGGACGCTGGATTTCCTGAAAATCTCCACCGACGAGGGCATTGTCGGATGGAGCGAGTTCAACGAATCGTTCGGTGGAGCCGGAGTGTCCGCGCTCATCGACAATCTCGCACCCGTCTTGATCGGCAAGGACCCACGCAACTACGAGGCACATGTTGCCCTCCTGTATGCGTTGCGCCGGCAAGCATCAGGCGGCGCTGTCCAGCAGGCAATCGGTGCGATAGAAAATGCCTTGCTTGATGTGAAGGCCCGTGCGCTTGGGGTTCCGGTGTACGAGATGCTGGGCGGACCGGTCCGCGATCGCATCCGCCTGTACTGGTCTCACTGTGCGTCGTACCGGGTTTCCCATTGGAAGTCGATGGGTATTCCCCCAGTCAGAACGCTCGACGATGTGTTCGCCGCCGGAAAGGAGGTTGTTGCCCGTGGATACACCGCGCTCAAGACCAACGTCCTGCTTCTGGGAGACGATGATCCGCGTGGACATATTCCAGGATTTGCCCGGGGGGATAGTTTTCCAGAGCTGAACCCAGAGCGGTACGCGGTGGGTGCCATCAAGGACCAACTTGCAGCTTTCCGGCAGGCGGTTGGCCCGAACATTGACATCATGGTCGATTTGAACTTCAACTACAAGACCGAGGGCTACATCCAGATGGCCCGGGCAATGGAACCTTTCAACTTGTTCTGGGTGGAGATCGATTCCCGCGACGCGAAGGCCCTCCATTACATTCGAAGCCAGACGACGATCCCGCTTGCTTCGTGCGAATGCCTGTTTGGTCGGAAGGATTACCGGCCATACTTTGAAAACCAGTCGATGGACGTTGCGATCATTGATACCCCGTGGAATGGGGTGGCTGAGTCACTCAAGATTGCCAACATGGCCGACACCTACGAGACGAATGTTGCGCCACACAACTTCTACAGTCATCTGGCGACAATGCAGAGCGCGCACTTTGCTGCTGTCGCACCCAACTTGCGGATCATGGAGTTCGATCCGGACATGGTTCCGTGGCAAGATGAACTTGTGACTGTCGTGCCAGACATCCGAGACGGGCATATGTACTTGCCTACCGGCCCTGGTTGGGGAACGGAAATAAACGAAGCGGCTATCCGCGCGCATCCGGCCAAGCGGTAACTATTTCAAAGTACGTCACAGCCCCCGACATTCGTAGTTGAGCGTCGGGGGAGTTCGTGACCCCAAACTCGGGGAGGGTCGCGATGGTCACGAGTTGGTCAACTTCGGGCCAAATTGTCTCCCGCAGATCCCAGCGGATCAGGCTGCGATGTCCTCGGTCGAGGCATCCCGAGCCACCGGGAATGCCGCTGCGTACGCGCGATCCCAGACATTTGGAGCATTCCCCTGCAAGCGGCACGGTGTCCGGTGTGCAGCCACATCGTCTGGCGTCGGAGGATGGAAACCGTCTCCGTCCACCCTGCCTCGAACAAGGCTCCGAAACTTGCTTCTACAATCTTCCTGGCAACATTCTTCGGGATGTGACCGCTTGGTAACGCTTGGAGAAACGTTGCAAGATATATCGGTCTGGCAACCAACATGGTGTGTTCCCGCCAATACTGGAGGGTGCGCCCCCAGTCCGGATCGAGCCGCCTGGACGACAGCCAGAGCGTTTCCCAACCTTCGCTGAGGGCCTGCGTGGCAGCCCGGCGAGCAGGACTGCCCGGGACCAACCCGAAGGCAGTAGCAACCTTGGCTATGGCGTGCGTATGGGCGATGAACGCTGGGTCATGCACCGCACTGTGGAGCGCTACCCGAGTGGCCGCTATTGCTGGGTCCCAGGTCAACAGGAGAGGTGATGGTTCTTGGCCCAATCATCTTGATCCCACTTGTCTAGGTCGCCTTTACACAGAATTGCTATGACCGCAGAGCCCCCTGCACATCGGCGACCGGGAGAAAGAGAGGCTGACCGTAGTCAGTTCGTTGGACGCGACGTCACCTGAAGAGTGTAAGAGTGCCTTCAAGCCGGTTTCAATCACCACCCCCAATCGGTTGGACGGCACTTTAATCTCAGCGCAGCGAAGTCGATAGCACCTACAGGCGAATAATTTCGTCCTGGGTTGGCGTGTGGACTTCCGGTCCAGCTTCGGTCATGACGACGTTTATCTCCAGGCGGACTCCAAACTCGCCTTCCAGATAAATGCCCGGTTCCACTGAGAACGCCACGCCAGGCATGATCATGCGGGTGTCGTGCGTCTCAAAGTCATCCAGACATACCCCTGCCGAGCCGTGGACTTCCTCTGGGCCAAGATTGTGACCGGTCCGATGCGGGAATTCGTTGCCAAAGCCGGTCGTGCCTATCAGGTTACGAACACCTCGATCGACCTCCCAGCCGCACAATGTACGCCCTTGCGCGGTTGCGTCGGCGATCATCTTGACCGCATGGTCGCGCGCCAATTTCACGATAGCGAAAATTGATCGGTTCTTGGCTGGAATGTCGGCCGGGCCTGTCCACGCCACCCATGTCACGTCAGCGTATGGAGACCCGGCGCAATCGAGACGAGCCCAGAGGTCGATAAGCAGCCAGTCATTCTCTCCGATCATGCGTGACGACGTGGGCAGCGGGCTGTAGTGACCAGTCGCACTGTTCGGTCCGCAGGCGACGGTCGGATGTGCGTCGGTCACGAGCCCGCATTCGCGGAATCGCCGGACAATGAACTGCTGGACCTCGTATTCGGCGATCGGTTCGTTTGCGTGAACCCGATCCGCCACCAACTCGAAAGCCTCATTCTTCACCCTATCGACGAGCACGGCCGCCTCGTGATGTTGTTGGATCTGTAGATCTGACAATCTCGCGAGCGTCAGCTGAAGAAGGTCCGCAGAGGTAACGACGTTCGCGCCAAGCTTGGAGAGCAAATCCACGGTGCCTGCATCTATCCGGGAGATGTACGGCAGCGCGCATTCAGGGCTGTATTCCATGGCGACGGTCGTTCCCGCCAACCGGTTCGAAGGCCCGAGCGTCGCGAGAACGTCGCGTAGCTCCTGGGCGTCACGATAGGTGCGAAGGTCCCAACGACCGTCGGCCATCGCCTTCGCCTCACGAGCCTGCGAAACAACGACTGGCCTCAAAGTGGAATCAGCGGGGAGCCAGGCAAACGTGCGTCGTGTGACATGACCACCAATGCCGCCCCTTCCCAGGACACGTGAAAACAATGGATTACTTCCACGAAAGTCCATCAGAAGCCAGCCGTCGATACCGGAGCCGTGCATCATGGCGCGGACTTCATCCTGATGATCCCAGTACGTCATTGTCTCTCCCTGCGTCTTACTACTGCATGTGCCCCGTCAACGACGCCAGTCACGTTGTCACTTGCTCAACGGGGGTTACCTTACCGCGCCGTTCCATTGACCCCTGATACGCCTCCGGTGAACTGCAAGGCCAGTAGCATTGCTCCCACGAAAGCGAGGCCGACGAAGTGGCAGTTCCAGTACTGGGCACGATAAGCAGGCACATTGACCGCCCAGAGATTGAGCAAGTTGCGGAGGTGATGGGTGCCCTCGGACTTGGTGTTGTTCAACTAAGCCTCGAATCCGCGGGTCTTGAACCCATGCCCGGTCGTCTTGCCCCGGATACGGTTCGGCGCATCGCCCGTGCATTCGAGAATGCCGGGGTGCGGATTGCTGCTGTTTCGGGGACGTTTAACATCATCAATCCGAACCGTGATGAGCGTGACCGGAACATGGCCCGGTTCATCGAGCTGTGTGACGCGTGTGCGGGGTTGGGCACCCGGGTGGTGACCACGAGTTCCGGTACGCGAAACCCGTATTCGATGTGGCGAGCCCATCCGGGAAACCACCTGACTGACGCCTGGAATGAGATGGTGGACCAGACCGGGATCATGTCCGATGCCGCCTCCCGTGCCGGTGTTGTCATGGCTGTGGAACCTGAGACCGCGAACGTGGTCGATTCAACGTCGCGAGCGAAATCACTCATCGATGCCGTCAGGTCACCCGGACTTGGGGTCACCTTCGATCCCGCAAACTTCTATTACCCGAGTGACTTGAAGCGGATGTCTGAAACCCTCGAGGCTGGCTTCGAACACCTAGGGGCCCACATTGCGCTCGCCCACGCCAAGGATGTCATCGCCCCATCTGAGGGTGGTACGCACTGCCACTACCGGCCGGCCGGTCAGGGCGTTCTCGATTATCGGCTCTATCTCCGTCTATTGGAGAAGTCCGGTTACAGAAACGGGTTGATCATGCACAGTCTCAGTGAGAGTGACATGTCTCATAGTCGCGACTACATCGTTGCGTGCAACCCAGCAACGTAATCCTCGTGTCTATAGACAAATGTAATTATTTCCGCTGACGCACAATGGACGTCTTCCGATGACTAACTACCCGAACCTTGCCGAAGCCGAAGCCCGATTTCTGCGGCTTCGCGACCGCGAACCAGAACTATCCCAAGCATGGGAAACGGTCGTTAGGAGCCGCGCAGTGTTAGGTGACCAGAGAAACCTACTTGTGACTGCTGAGGCCGCGTTGTCTGAAGCCGAGGAGGTGTGGACGGCTATTCAGGCGAGACAGCTCCAGCGAAATGACGATGCCCATGTGGCATCAGTGGCTTGGCATCGGGCAAACACCGCAGTCCGGGTGGCCTCAGCATCAATGGAAGCAGCACGGGCCGCCGTTGACCGGGCCGAGCGGGATGAAAGACACGCCGAGGCGGAATTCGAAAGGGTCAGAGAAAGCATCCCATCCGTCAGGCGCGCATGGCAAGAAATTATCGCCGTCAAGAATGAATTACGTGACAGGACACCGTAGTTCCCACCATCGGATCGGCGGCTCTGTATTAGTGTGGAGCCGATGGTGGGATTCGAACCCACGGCCTGCTGTTTACGAAACAGCTGCTCTACCCCTGAGCTACATCGGCAATCGCAGCAATGATAACCAACCCATCGGTCATCGGACCCGTGGCCCGCTGAAATAGATGTCGTCTCTCATGACGTTGTTTACACGGGCTGGGAGGAACGGGATGAAGGCCTCGCCCGGTACGGTGCTGGGTACTGACACCACACCCGCCAGGGAGGCC
The DNA here is from genome assembly GCA_945907765.1 of Thermoflexus hugenholtzii JAD2. Lineage (GTDB taxonomy): Bacteria > Chloroflexota > UBA11872 > UBA12225 > UBA12225 > UBA12225. The sequence goes on from CAMDTO010000078.1 coordinate 11,278, forward strand.
TTCGGATGCAACACGATCACCCGCACGCCAGGTTGACTACGCACGGGCGCTCACGGCTGCTTCACTTGGTCGCGTCGGGGACACCGGTGGCCGATGCGTGCGCCGATGCCGGCGTCTCGCGGACGACGTACTACCGCTGGAGGCAGCGCTTCGCGAGTGAGGGACTGCCCGGGCTGGCGGACCGGTCCAGCCGGCCCCGGTGCCCCCGGATGGCGCTCACCCCGGCGCAGGAGCAGGCGATCACCGGCATCCGGACCGAACGGGGATGGGGTCCCGACCGGATCGCCCTCATGCTGCGACTGCCCCGCGCCACCGTCCACCGGGCGATCGTGCGCCTGGGTCTCCGCCGGATCAGGGTGCCGGTCGCGCTCCCGCGGGGCGGGATGGACGGTGATCCACGCCGCCATCGATGACGCGACGCGCGTGGCGTACGTGGATCTGCTCCCCGACGAGTGCGGGGAGACGGCCTCCGGGTTCCTGCGCCGGATGGTGGCGCACTTCCGTTGGCTTGTGTTCCAGGTGCAGCCGGTGCTCATGGACAACGGGAGCCAGTACGTCTCTCGGGTATGGATGGCGGCGTGCGCGGAACTTTGTGTGGGTGCCCGCCGGACCCGGCCGTACCGGCCACAGACGAACGGGAAGGTCGAGCGCTGGTTCCAGACCGTCCTGCGCGAATGCCTGTGCCTCCACCCGCTGGCGAGCGAGGACGAGCGTCAACGTGCACTGGACGCCTTCGTGCAGTACGACAACAAAGATCGACCGCACCTCGGCATCAACGGCCTCACCCCCCTCTCCCGCCTCGATTCCCTGTCAACAACCTTGTGAGAGACGAGAGCTAGGGATTGCCTGCAAAAGGTAGCGGTGGCGGGGCCTGACCGGGGATCATGATGGCATGAACCAGTTGCGCATCGCCAACGGTTGCGAACGATCCACCAAGCGCACGCGCCAGCAGACCTTCTAGGGGGAGATGCTCGCCGTCGTCCCGTGGGATACCTTCGTCGCCCGGGTTGCCCCGTTCGCCCCGGCGGGGCCACGGGACGCCCGCCGTACCCGGTCCTGCTGCTCCTGCGGGTCCACTTCCTGCAGCAGTGGTTCTCGCTCGCTGATGAGGCGGCCCGTGAGGCCTTGCACGACATCCCGGTGTACCGTGCATTCGCGGGCATTGACCCCGGCGCCACCGGCATCCCGGATGCCACGACCATCCTGCGCTTCCGCCACGTCCTCGAGCGCAACGACCTGGCCACCGCACTCCTCCAGGAGGTCAACGCGGTGCTCGGGGCGCGTGCCCTTATGGTCCGCCCGGGCGCGCTGGTCGATGCGACGATCAACCGTGCACTTAACTCGACGACGAACCGGACGGGGACGCGTCCTCCATCGACCACCAGACGTGGAAGGGGAACCAGTGGTTCTTCGGCCTGAAGGCGCACATCGGTGTCGACGCGGACTCGGGCCTCGTCCACTCGGTGGTGGCGACGCCGGCCAACGCGCACGACCTGGCGGTGGCAGGTTCGCTGCTGCATGGCCGGGAGGTGGTGGTCCACGGGGACTTGGGATACCGGGGCATCGCCCGCTGGTGCGACACCCCCGGCGTGGAGTGGATGGTGGCCATGCCACCGGGCAAGCGTCGGTTGCTGGCGCCGGGGTCGGCAGAGGTGATGGTGGAGCGGGCCAAGGCCTCGGTCCGCGCGAAGGTCGAGCACCCTTTCCGGGTCATCAAGCAGCAGTTCGGTCACATGAAGGCGCGGTACCGGTGGCTGGCGAAGAACGGGTCGCACCTGGTGACGCTGTTTGCGCTCTCGAACCTCTGGATGGCACGGCGCACCCTGCTGGCGGGGTAGGCCGCCGAGTGCCCGAATGCGCACCGGTCAGCACGACGGCGGGCATGGCGACGCCCGAAACCCGGTTCCGGAACGGAAATGGCGCGTGAGGAGGCCTCACCGACCGCGATTCCCCGTCACTTGCCTCGCACTG
>CAMDTO010000079.1 GCA_945907765.1 Thermoflexus hugenholtzii JAD2
CCCAGCGTCGGAGCGTTCGGGCAGTAATTCCCGGCCCGGTGTGGTTACGTGCTGCCCGCGGATGCTGGCTCCTTGCCGAGATGGATTGGTCTGCCAACTTCTACAAGCGCGCCGCCACGGCTATTCTTCAATCCGCACAGGATGACGGACGCAGGCAAGGCTTTTACGCGCCGCTTGCACTCCTTGCCATCGGTGCGGCATGGATGTCTGGCGACCGGGATCTGTTGGCGACTGCAGGGGCAACCATTGACGAAGCCTGTCGGTCAATGATCTTAAATACCGAAATGACACCCGAGCCTCTGGTTGCAGCGTCACTGCACCTCACCCGTATTCGCGTCGCATGGTTTCAAGGCAGAGGAGAGTCGATTCAACGCCTGATGCCCGACTTGGATCGCGCTGTGCGCGGCCTTGATAAGTGGGGCGAGTGGTATCTGGAAGCCGAGCGTGACATCCACTCCATCACCGTCTTCCGCACCTTGCTTGCTCAAAAGCCTGATCCAATTAAGGCCTGCATTCAGAAGTACAACGAATATCTTGTTTCTCAACAAGCCAAGTCACCAACAATCACTGAGCTTGTTGACGAGGAGTTTATTTCGTTCGCTTCGGCAATCCAGGATCTGGGAATTGAATTGGCTCGGGTGACCCTTCCAATCGTTCCGGGGAAATTCTAGAGTTCTCGTTACGGCATCTCACGCGTGCGTGACGTGGTGGGACGAAACGGCGATATTGCCCAAGCTCGCCACACCTGACGGGCATGGTCAGAAATGGGAACCCTGACCCTCCTACCCCACATGGCCTTGGTCCGCCGGGATCTCAACGCGGCCTCCAAATCTGCGCTGGTTTTTCCGGGAAACCAGGTAAACGCGCTTCCAACCTGTTCAAGGTGGTGTGCGTCACTCGCCCCGACCTCCGCAAGGTGCCACCTGCTTGCGTTTTTCGCCCTGATGTCGCTTTCGTAGCGCCTGCCACCGATCACGCCTGCAGCGACTTCGATCCCTACGACGTGTTGGCCAACTTCGGACGCAACGATTCGGTCAATGCCTGCCTCATGAACGCTTGGTACCAGATGACTCATCGGGTGCGGGACGACAGCGATGCCACCAAAGTCGGCAATCCTGGAGACCGTTTGGTCAAGTGGCTCGAACTTGGGAAACGGGACCTCAGGAAACGGCGGGCGAAAGAACAGGCCAACGACATGTCTTAGGCATCTCGTCGTCGTCTCGATGCCGACAACGACGGACGGACCAGCGTAGCCAGGTTCGCTAGACCTTTGAAACGCATCAATCGCTCCACCAATTTGGTCATGGTCCGTGATCGCGATCACATCAAGTAGGCAGTTTAATGACACGTGTTGAATAATTTCATCAATGGACATCATCCCGTCACTCCACTCGGTGTGGAGGTGAAGGTCAGCAAATCCCACGTGTCAACCTCCTAGTGATCTTCCGGTGGGCGAAATCCAAGACTGCCTTCAGATTGGCAGCCTGGATTGAGGCGACTCGAGGTCAGTGGGTAGGCTTGGCTTACATCCTGGTTTGACCGCACAAACTGCTCAACGTGTGTCACCGACTGGCTACAATACCCGCCAGCGTTGACTGCAAGTTCGTCAGATTGGTCTCCAGGATGACACTGCCCGGTTGCGGTTTGAGCGCCTGACCCGGCCAAGACTGTCGCGATTGATGAAGCGCGGCGGGGAGGAACACCAGACAATGCGTGCGTTTGCCTACCACGCCCCTGCCAGCCTCGCCGAGGCGGTTGCGATTCTCAGGCGCGAAGGTCCAGGTGGTCGCGTGCTCGCCGGGGGAACCGACTTACTCGTGCAAATGAAGGAACGTGGCACGGTCCCGCGCTACGTGGTTAGCCTCCGTGCAGTAGCCGACCTTTCCCACGTCACCTTCCAAACTGGACGAGGTTTGGTAATTGGCTCCCGGGCATCATTAACAGACGTCATTACGAACCGCGATGTACGCGAGCGGTACCCGATCATCGTTGAGAGCGCCGGCCTCGTTGGCTCCCACCAAATCCAGAACCTTGGGACCGTTGGCGGAAACATTTGCAACGCCTCACCATCTGCAGATACCGCTCCTCCTCTGATCGCACTGGGTGCCATCTTGCGGCTGCATTCAGATCAGGGACCACGTGAATTGCCCATCGCCGAGTTCTTCACTGGTCCGGGACGCACGGCACTGGAAGAAGGCGAAGTCCTCGCGGAAATCATTGTGCCGGACCCGCAGCCGCACTCCGGTGGTTCATACGAGCGGTACACCCCGCGTCAGGAAATGGACATTGCCGTGGCCAGCGCAGCATCGTTCGTCATCCTTGCGCCTGACGGAACCGTGTCACATGCCAAGATTATTCTGGGTGCCGTTGGCCCAACACCGCTCCACGCGCGCGCAGCTGAGGCGATGTTGGTTGGGAAGATACCTTCGGGCGGTTTAATCGAAGCTGCTGCAAGTGCCGCCGTTTCCGACGCTCGTCCCATCAGTGACCAACGTGGAAGCGAGTCCTACCGCAGGCATCTCATCAATGTGCTGACGCGGCGTACATTGACCCGGGCGATTGAATCGGCCCGAGGCTAGGTTTTGGCGCAGGTACCGCGGACCCTTTCAGCACGCTGAGGAGATACTGGTGGCCAAAATGATTGTCAACGTCGAAGTCAACGGAGAACTCCAAGAGCTCCTGACAGAGCCTCATCGCACATTGCTCGACCTGCTTCGGGACAATCTGTCGCTGACCGGTACCAAAGAAGGTTGTGGTTCCGGCGACTGCGGCGCGTGCACAGTGCTCATCGACGGTCGACCGGTCAACTCCTGTCTCGTGCTTGCGCCCGAAGCTGAAGGTCGCCGCGTCACAACCGTCGAAGGTCTCGCCGAAGACAACAAGCTCCACCCAGTACAGACCGCGTTCATCGAGGAAGGCGGTCTTCAGTGCGGCATTTGCACTCCTGGGATGCTTATCTCCGCAGTCGCCCTGCTCCGGTCAAATACGGAACCTTCCGAGCAATCGATACGCTACGCAATCAGTGGAAACCTATGCCGATGCACTGGATACGACAAGATTGTCCGGGCGATCGAGGTTGCCTCCAAGCGGATGAAAGCCAACGCTGCAATTGCATCCCACTGATGGGAAGGCGGTACAACCGCCTGGGAGCGAAAGATGACCACCACCGAACTTCCACGCACGGTCACTGAGGCGCCCGCCGACAAGGTTACCCACGTCGTTATCGGCCAGCGGGTTGCAAAAATCGAAGGCGTTGACAAAGTCACCGGCAAAGCCCTTTACGGCGCTGACACCAGTCGACCAGGGATGCTTTGGGGCAAAATGCTCCCAAGCCCCCACGCACACGCGATTATCACATCGATTGATCTCAGCGCCGCACGCGCACTCCCTGGAGTATTTGCCGTAATCACAGGTGCGGATCTTCCCGGAATCGTAGCCAGGATTTCTGAGACGGATCTCACTCCAGAAGAGTTCGACACACCATCGCGGGGTAAACAAATCCTTGCGTGGAAAAAAGTCGTCTTTTTCGGACAACCAGTGGTGGCGGTTGCCGCTGTGACGCCAGCGATCGCCGAGGAAGCTCTCGCTCTGATCAAGGTCGTTTACGAACCGTTACCCGTCGTGGTCGATCCTGAAGCGGCAATGCGTCCCGATGCGCCGCTCGTCCAGAATGCGGTCTTCACCGAGACATTCAGTGGCAAGGCGACGACACCGAGCAATATTGCAAAGGTGACCGAATTGAGCCGTGGCAACGTCGATGAAGCCATCGCGAATGCTGAAGTGACTGTGTCGGGAACATTCCGGACAGCGATGGTTCATCAGGGCTACATAGAGCCTCAGGCATGTCTGGCCGAGTACAGCGCCGACGGCCGGTTTACGATCTGGACTTCGACGCAGGGACAGTTTGGCGTCCGAGGCGGGCTCTCTGGCTTCCTGAAAATCCCACCGCGGAGGATCCGTGTTACCGCATCCGAGATAGGTGGAGGGTTTGGCGCCAAGGGCGCGATGACCCTTGAGCCAATTTGTACCCTGCTCGCGTATTCTGCGGGTCGGCCGGTCAAGATGCAGTTGACACGTTCAGAAGTGCTTCGTGCGACCCGACCTGCGCCAGACGCAGTGATGCACGTTACGTTGGGTGCCCGAACAGACGGAACCTTGTTGGGAGCGCGGGCCGCGTTCATCTGGGACGTCGGCGCGTACCCGGGTGGCGGTTCTGTCGGCGGAATCAACTGCGGGTTTGGTCCGTACATAGTTCCCGCGTATTCCTACGATGGCTACGATGTTCTGACCAATCGTCCAAGCACGGGTGCATATCGAGCCCCGAATGGACCCCAAGGGGCCTTCGCGGTTGAAAGTGCGCTCGACATGCTCGCGCGAAAATTGGGGATTTCACCCATCACTTTGCGTCTGAGAAATGCCGTTCGCGAAGGTGACCGCAACCCATCCGATGTCCCATACCCACGAATTGGCTTCCGGGAGACCTTGGAAGCGATTGAAAATCACCCGGTTTGGGCCTCGCCAAAAGCCACTTCATCCCGGCCAGGTTGGTTACGTGGTCGCGGGGTGGCGTGTGGCCTGTGGGGCGGTGGCGTAGGCACGTCAATGGCCCACGTCAATATTGGTGAGGATGGATCGGCAGTCATTGTCACCGGAGCCGTAGACCTCGCCGGCACCCGGACGACGATGGCACAGATCGCCGCCGAGGAACTGCAAATACCGTTTGAACGTGTCAACATCGTCCAACCGGACACGGATACCGCACCATTCAACAATCCCACCGGAGGTAGCCGCCTAACCTACAGCCTCGGTACCGCCGTGTATCGGGCTGCCATCGACGCGCGGACAAAACTCAAGCAGCGCGCGTCACAGCAATTCCGATGCCCAGCCGACGAAGTCGACTACCGTGACGGCGAGTTCTGGGTTCGTTCCGATCCGTCCATTCGACTGACCATCGGTCAAGTTGCACGTAGCGCGGCCGGTTCGGGAGACGGGCCAGTCGTCGGAACTGGCGAGGTCACTCACCTCCTCCGCGCGCCCGCATTCGCCACCCAACTCGTCGAGGTGGAAGTTGACCCGGAAACCGGAGCGGTTCAGGTAGTAAACGTCGTCGCCGCTCAGGACGTCGGAAGGGCAATAAACCCAACGGCATGCGAAGGCCAGATCCAGGGAGGCGTCGTTCAAGGTATCGGTTGGGCACTTACCGAGGGATATGTCTACGACGAACAAGGACGACTTCGAAACCCGGGCCTGCTTGACTACCGCATGCCGACCGCCCTTGATGCTCCGAACATCGAGTGTGTTCTCGTCGAGGTTCCTGCGATAGACGGCCCCTACGGGGTACGCGGGGTCGGCGAGGTTCCTATTGTCCCCACGCCAGCGGCCGTTGCCAACGCTGTTTTCGATGCCTGCGCGGGACGCGTCACCTCACTGCCATTGTGCGGTGAACCGGTCATTGTCGCTATGAGTGACTCACGGACCGGCGTGGACCGCTCCCAGATGGTCATGTTCAACCTCGGACCAATCCCAACAGGTAATTCGAGCGCGCCTGAATCCCCCGGGGAAGAGCCAAAACTTGCCACCGAAGTCGAGGACTATTGCGCAGAAGACGACGTTGCCGAGCCCGAAATCGAATAGAATCGTCCACGGTTGAAATAATCTCAGACGCCTCCCTACCGGGAGGCGTCTCCGTTTTCGATCCGCACTACGCCAAAAGGCAACGAGAAGGCCGCCAAACGGTCGTATCATCTTTGGGTCATGCCACGCGTGCGATGCCACTGGGCCCTGTTGGTTCGCACTCGAGATGCGATGGCCACCGCGTACCCGCGCATTCATTCGGACATCGTGGCCGAAAACGAGGCGTTTTTCGCCGGTGGCGTAGCGCCGGATGCGATCCGGCTTTTCGACTCATTCGACAAAAGGTCGTCACACTTTTACGATGACCAGGACGCGGCTACTTGGTCAACGTCGTCTGTCGTTGACACGTGCATACGGGAAAGAATTCCGGATCTTGCGCACGTCCGTGCATCGCGCAGGTCTCGTGTTTGGATGTATGGGTATCTGGCCCATATCATGGCCGACGTTGCCAATTGGACGCACATACTGAAACACTTGCCGCCATTTCCCGCCGAGCGTGGTGCACATCACGGTGTATGGCTCCTCGCCGACCGTTTTACAGTGCCAGAGGCCGACCGATGGCTAAATCTCGACAGCGTGCCCTACGGCAATGCACCGCCCTGGGTGATCATGCCTCCTGTGAGCCGTCTACTCAGAACACTCGTCATGTACGTTTTGCCACAAACCGACCCGTGGATTGCCGAAGCTGCATACGTACGACACAACTCCGATCTACGGCAGGCGGAACCTTTGAACTTGCTCGAACCCAGTATTCATTCGAGCGTCCTAGCCATCCGGGATCGGTACCGCGCCGAGTGGGAGGACAATGTAAGGCTTGCAGCAGAGTTCGTCCCAGCATCAGCATGGAGCGAATTTGAACGAAGTGCAATCGAAGGCTCAATTGGTGCGATACGGCTACTCGACAAGCGCGTAGGCATTTGACCGCATGGGAAACACCAGAAAGTCGCTCACTGGAATTTCCGGATGTGCGTGAAGCGGCTATCCGTATTAGCGAAGTGGTCCCGGCGCTTCACCTTCTGGCGCTCCCTATCTGACTGGTGGAAGTACGCCAACGGGAACCGTCGTCCGGGCAGGGATCGGAGTCACGGTTGGAGCCAGGCGGCGCGGTGTGGCTGTGGGTAGTCCAAAAGCGCGACGCGTGTCTTCGTCGATCTCTGGCTCCTCGTCGGTCCAGACAATGGTCATCCGACGGGCGCTCCGTTCCTCGTTTGCCGCTGCCCAGAGAGCCGCCGCTGTTCTGGGCACATCAACCGGCAGGACTTCGCCAGACTTATCTCGTGGGGCGTCAGGCAGCCTCTCGGCCAACCTTGCAATCCTCTCGGAAACCTCTACCAACCCGTCACGGCTCAGGTATGCGGTCGGCTTCTGGTTCTGATCGGCTCCAAGTCGCAAAAGATCCACAAGGTCGTTCGGCATCACATCCCAAGACACGTCATTCCAAACCACCTTTAACGGTTCAGCAACGAGGCGGTCAACCAGAGACTTGAGGCCAACCAGGTCGGCCGCAACCACGTTCGGCCTCCGTACGGTCACGGGAACGTCAATTACCCGAGCGAAAGGAGAGGCCGTTGCCACGACAAACGAAAAAGTTCCCGAAGCAGCTGGCGTGAGTACGGCAGCCGTCCCTGTCACTCCACTCGTAAATTGGATGGGTGTTGCGGTGCGTGTCGCTGTCGGCGTCGCAGTGCTCGTCGCCGTGCTCGTCGCCGTCGAGGTACGAGAGGGTGTCGGAGTCGCAGTGGCCGTACTCGTCACCGATGGGCGGGTACGGGCATCAGCCGGGCCTAGCCCCTGACTAATTCCAGTCGCGAGTGGTGGTGGCGGTAAGATTAGCAGTCCGTTTATCGGCTCGATATCCCGGTGCAAGAATTCGTCGACTAACCTAGCCAGTGCCTCGACATCCACGGCCCGACCGGCGGTTCCCTCAGAAAGATACGCCCCAAATGTTGTCACCCCTCCCGCATCCGTGGTAGGAGCGGCAGTTAGCGTTGTCCCGGGATCGGATGGGGTCACCATGGCGGCGTTAAACGTCGCGAAGACAATCGATGCCGTTGGACTAGCTGACTGACCCGGGACCAGTGACGTTGCCCTTGCGATTGCAGTGGCAGCTCCACCAGACGGGGTAAGGGTTGCCACGCGGGCCGGAGTTGATCGCAACCGCTGCAACTCCAGCGCAAGCCCGCTTTTCAGGTCCACTTCATTTTCACCAACTCCAGCCGGACTTGGCGTCGGCGTCACAGCTGAAATGGCGACGCCTGGCTTCGCCACAACGAGAAGCCTTGCATCAATCGGAGGTATTGCGATTGCCGGAGCAATCTCGCGTGTGACGAACTCCACGAGCTTTTCCGGAGATATTCTCCACTCGAGCCGAGGCCGGTTCTGAGGTGACTGGCGTGACGTGTCACGTGGGACCTTCTGCACTTGAGGCATGTCAACCCACCCGAGCATTGTGCTTGGATCAACTTTCACCAAAACGGGTGCATCCGAAACGGAGGCCAACCGCAGCATGACCGGTTCCCTGAATGCGCGCTCAATCTGTCGCCGCGCGGCATCCACCTCGGAAACGGGCACCCACGGCTCGTCTGTTCGCACGACAAGCCGGATGGCATGAAGCGACGTCGGAAGCGCATCCACGAGTCGCTTCGTGGTTGCGTTGACGTCCACGACGCGCCCTGACTTCCCCGGAATTGTTTTCAGGACCCCATCAGCAAGCTCGATATACGGGTTACGCGCCTCCTGCGAGGCACTCGCGGCAACCCTCGCGACCCAGTCCCGGAGTTTGACCTCGTCGAACCTGGCGCCTGTAACTCTTGTTCGAGCCTCGCCACCCGGCAAGTCAAGTATGAGCATTCGCGATGCCTCGACAGGATCCAGTCTCCATTGCCGCATGGTCGGACTAGCGTCGTCAACAATTTCCAGCGGACTGTCGAGGAGTACCTTCGCTGCGCCGACGACAGCAGCCAGTGCGCTCTCATCAATCTCAGGCCTCTGGATATCCACAACCATCGTCACCGAGGATGGCACACCGGCTATGAGAGAGGCTTCAAGCCGGTCCAGAGTTCCCTCTACGTTCAGCCTCTGCCCCACCTGCGACTGGGTCAACTGCAAGTCAGAACGCTCACCCGAAGGACCGATAGAGACCTCAGCATCAACCGGACTTCGCTCAAGTGCCCGGGCAATAGTGTCCAGTGACGCACGTGCGCGACTTCGTTCAAGGCGAAACCGGACCGGGACTTCCACGCCAACCGTCATGAGCCTCCACTGGTCCGACAACCATTGGCGAGCATCACCCGTGTGTCCGGTACCGACGACCTTGGCAACGGAGGATGCAATCGAAGCACTGTCAACTGCTATGCCGAGCGCTTCAACGCCGCGCCGCCATGCGTCATCTCCGTGCAAAAGCATGAGCTCGGATGCAAGTTTTTCCTCAACGGCGCTCTCTACCGCGCCGCGGACTTCGCCCGCAGTCAGTCCACCAACCGGTTGCCCCAGCACGTGGACACCAGCGTAGACTCGATCCTCATGGATCAGGACAAACACCCAGAGGCTGGCCAAGGCGAGCGACGCCGGAAGGATAAAGAGCGCAATGAGCAGGCGTGCCGCCCAAGCTGCATCAAGGAAAGTGGAAGCGATGTTCGTGAAAATGCGGATCACTTGCCCGCATCCTCAGAATGAACGGCTAGTAACCCCCGCTCAGGACGGACGGGAAAGAGCCACTGCCTTAGGAAACCAAAAAAGAAAACCCCACTTACCTGTGGCGTTAAGGGCTGCAGAAAAGCACCCATACGTCTGACGGCGAAAAAAGTCTGACGCCGCCTTCTAAAATCGCGGCTATGGCTTGGCGAATTTCACGCCGGTGCCGTAGGCAACCACGGCAGGACCCGCACTCGTCGGATATTGCATCAGCTTCACGGCGATGATCGCATCGCATCCGTGCTCCTGACCAATAGTCTGGAGGTTTTGCAACGCAGACATGACTGGTTCACGCCCGCCAAGGGCTTGCCCAAACATCACCCCCAACTCGACATGGGGCTGAACGATGGTTTCACGGGTCGACAATGCAGGCCCGCCTGCTGAGGAGGACTGCCCTTGAGACGCCCCCGGGGCGGAAACCGGTACACCAGAGCTACGCTGTAGCGCCATGGATTACCTCAACCATCCCCTAACGTGTTAATAACGCGTCACCAAGCTCTGACGAGCGCTCTCGAACCCAAAGCCGAATGGCAACCAGACCGGACCAAAGCCTGACGTGCCCGTATTGACCATGGATCGTCCAAAACATCCCGCTTCAATGCGCGAATGACGTGCACTGGAGTATATGCACCTCTCGGCGCTGAGGCAAACAACCATAACCGTCCAGACCGTGACGCACGCCGCAGGTTTGCAGTCTCTTCGCGGCCGACGGATGCCGACTTGTGAGATCCCTATCCATTTATTCGGCACCAGTCCAGTGTTCCAGAAGGTATCCAGTCCTACTAACGCGAGGTGATTGGTTTTGGATGCACTTCGGTGAACGGGTAGAAGCAGGCTGGTAAGCCCGACTGGGCACACCCGTCACCCCAGTTCCATCAAAATTGCCGTGTCGACGAGGCAAGTCGGCAGTGAATGCCCAAGGGTCCACGCACAACCCTTCCAGAACGTCCCAATGCAGCCATGAGATTCGCGCGCAATCAGGCGCACAAACGCGAAATGCTTGAAGAGTTCCTTGCGCAGTCCGCATCAGGAGGTCTTCTGAAGGATCTCAACCACCCTGACGCGGCGTACGTCGCCTGGCGAAGCGGTCGCATCGGCGGCACGACCTTCGACCGATACACGCGTCCCGCACCGCGTGGCGGCGCATTCCTGCTCGTTGCAGGTCTCGAGTTCGCACTCGACTTCATCCGCACATTTCGATACGAAGAGTAGGATCTGAGGCACCTCACGCAGGTGCGTGATTACGACCCACGGTGTGTCGAGTATCTCAGGCACATTCCCTGACTGGCGACGTCTTTGCGATGCCCGAGGACACGGTAGCGTTCCCCGGCGAACCACTGCTGAGAGTGACCGCACCTTTCATCGAGGCGCTTCTCATCGAGTCAGGGCTCCTGCAGGCGGTAACTACCTCGACCTGGGTTGCGACCAAGGCGGCACGCACGGTTCTCGCCGCAAACGGTCGCCGCGTATCCGAGTTTGCGTTTCGGCGCGCTGCGGCCCCTTTCACAGTCGCGCGAAGCGCCTCCATCGGTGGATGTGCATCCACCAGCTTCGTTGCTGCCGCCGAGCGCTTCCGCATCCCTCGACAGGCACGATTCCTCACGCGCTGGTTCAACTGTTCCCCGATGAAACCGACGCGCTCTTGGCAGTCGCGGAAACGTACAACCGGTACCCGGTTCTGCTCGACACCTACGATGTCGCCAACGCAATCTCGACGGTTATCAAGGTCGCTCATGACGTTGAAGAACGTCGGGGACACCACCTCGTTGCCGTACGATTGCACAGAGGGAAGCTCGAAGCTGCAAGCCGACATGTGCGATCCGCCCTTGATGCCGCGAACCGTCATAGCACGCGCATTCTTGCTTCCGGGGATCTCGATGAGTTCACGATTGAGGCACTTGCTCGGGCAAACGCGCCCATCGATGGGTTTGGTGTCGGCTCTAGTCTCGGAATCGCAACTGCTTTAGCGTCAAACCCTGGTGGGCTCGGCGGGGTGTACGAGGCAGTTCACTATGTGGAAAAAGACGGTACCGGTACCCCGCTCATCAAAGTCGCCCCGCATGAAACTACCTGGCCGGGACGGAAGGAGGTTTATCGCATTGGGTCCTTCGGGGGCGATGTCGTGGAGCTTGAGGACGAACCACCGCTGTCAGGCTCGTTACGGCTTTTGCGAACCGTCGTGCTCTCCGGTTCCGTCGTTTCGGGGAGCTCGCCGCCCTCAAGCGAAGTACGGGAATTCGCGTAGCAGAACCTCAGTGAACTCCCCCAACGGTATCGAGAACTCGTACCCACTTCGGAATATCCTGTGGTTCCAAGCGCGTCACTGGAACGCCTGCGATTGACAGCGATGGGCACTCACCATCCCGGGGCCAACAGCGCCATTGAGGATTGAGCTCCGCGGATCCAGCAATCACGTTGTGCACTACTGTTAACGACCCCGATGCCAGGCTCATGCCATTGCTTTTGGCGCATGAGACGACATTGAGAGGCCGGTACCGCAGCATTCATGTGTCTGCAACGATTGCGACGGATGCTGCCGTGATCGCCCGTCTCCGTGGTCTGGGTGCGTCGGTCGACACGCGCGCCGGCGCCGAGATCGGGACGGCCCGACGAAACGTTGTGGCGAACGCACTACGCAGCATCAGTCACCTCGTTCTCTATTGCGACTTCGACAGGTGGCTTCACTGGCAAAGCACATTTCCCGACGAACTGTTGGAACTACCTGGACAGCTTTCCCGTAGGCATCCTCATGCGTGGTACTTCAGCCTTGGCCGTACTCCCCGTGCATTTGAATCTCATCCACGCGTGCAGCGGGAAACCGAAAACCAATCGAACTTGGTAGCCACAATTGCGCTCGGGACTGAGCTTGACGTCACTGCCGGCGCATGCATGATGACGGTTACAGGCGCAAAGATGATCGTGAGCAAATCAATCGAGCGGTCAAACGCAACCGATGGTGAGTGGCCCGCAATTATTTGGCGATCCGGAGTACACCGGGTCGCAAGCGTCCAGTGCGATGGTCTCGAATTCGAGACCGCATCCTTTTACGGGAAGGAAATCTTGGAGCACGGCGGCCGGGCGAACTGGGAGGCCTCAACCTACGAAAACACCGCCTCTTGGGCACGAAGAATGGCCCTCGCCTCAGCCACTGCATCGGCAATCGCGCGGATCGTGGAAACGCAGACTGACGACGACCATGTCACGGGACTGGCCAAACGAGACTGAGCCGACGCGGAGCATTTCCTGTCTGCAATCGGCGCATCGCAACGCACACTACGCTCATGTCATCGGCCGGACGACCGGAATCGAGGTCCCGAGCTTCCTCCAACAGCGTTGAAGCCACCGTCTGTGCGTCCATGTCTGCCCGGTAGAGACGATCAACGGTGGCGAGGATGTCGAAGGATTGCCCGCTTCGACGACCCGCGTCTGCAATGCCATCACTCATCGCAACGACCATCACATCAACCTGGAGCGGTATTTCGGTGATTGTCGGCTTTGTATCTGGGTAGAGCCCGACAGGCACACTGGGAGCGTCCCATCGAACTACCTCGTCACCCATCGCAACCACTGCAGGGCAGTGGCTATTTCTTGAGACCACCAGCGTGCCGGACGAAAGGTCCACCGATATGATGGTCATTTCAGTCGACACCTGACCGTGTCGGTAGGCAAGCAGGAAGTCGCTCACCGCCCGCGCAGTAGCACCGTCCCGCGCTCCATCGGCGATCAGACCAACAGCCTTGCGGGCCACGAGGTTGGCCAGTATTTTGGCAGGAC
>CAMDTO010000080.1 GCA_945907765.1 Thermoflexus hugenholtzii JAD2
GACGGTCTGGATGTTCTGGGCTTCCTGAAGCAGGACCCCCCAACTGATGACCGGAGAACGGAGCCCCAAGCCAAGGAAACTCAGGCTGGTCTCGGACATGATCATGCCGGGCACCGCAAGGGTGATGCTGGCAATGATGTGGCTTGCAAAGCTTGGCACCATGTGCCTGAAGATGATCCTGCTTTCCGAACAGTTGGTCAGTCGCGCTGCGAGGACGAAGTCCTCTTCCCGCAGGGCAAGGAACCGACCACGGACAACCCGCGCTAGACCGGTCCAGCCGAGCAGCGAGAGGATGATCGTGATCCCGAAGTAGACATATTCCGGTGGCCACTTCGGAGGCATTGCCGCGCCCAAGGCCATCCACACGGGAATGGTTGGCAGCGACCTGATGAACTCGATGATGCGCTGGATTACGGCGTCAAGCCACCCGCCGTAGTAGCCGGAGACGCCACCAAGCAGGATGCCGAAGACGAGGCTTAGGAGCACCCCAACCAACCCGATTGACAGCGAAATTCGCGCTCCATAGACAATTCGCGAGAACATGTCTCTTCCGAGCCGGTCAGTCCCGAGCAGGAAGAACGGAGTGTTCGCTGGAGCGTCAGGGGCGAGCCCCATGAGATGGACATCCGATTCCCAGATACCCCAGAACTTGTACTTCACCCCTTTGACAAAGAAATTCACCGGAAACCGCTTGGTCGGGTCAGCAACGTAGGTAATCCGGAGGGTATTGGTGTCGCGGGAGCTCTTCATGCCAAGGACGAACGGCCGAAGTGAAAAACCACCGTCCTTATCCTGAAAGCTGATCGGTTGTGGTGGCGCATACCGGTACAGGTTGGAGACCTTGTTAGGGTCGAGTGGCGCGATGACTTCGGCAAAAAGGGCCACCACATAGAAAAAAAGCACCACAACGGTGCAGATCATTGCGAGCTTGTGGCGACGAAAGCGCCAGAACATCAGTTTCCATTGGGATGCCACCAACACCTTGCTGTCCTGGGTTCGAGGAGTTGCAACAGGCAGAGGGGCACGTGGGTCCGGCAGTGCCGAGGCCGGAGGAGGCATTGAGGAGGTGGTCGATGTCACCGATCGTTCCTACTCGTCCAGGCGGATGCGAGGATCTATCCACGCAAGCAAAAGGTCAGACATGAGTGTGCCGAAAATGGTCAAACTTCCGAGAAGGAGGATGAACGCACCGGCCAGATACATGTCCTGCGACTGGAGGGCTCGCAGAAGCAGCGGACCCGCGGTTGGCAGGCTCAAGGTCACGGAAATGATCGTGCCACCGTTCACCAATCCCGGCAAGGCCCATCCAAGTGTGGAGATGAACGGGTTCAACGCTACCTGAACCGGGTACTCGTAGGTGAGTACCGTCTCGTCCAGGCCCCGGGCACGGGCCGCGGTGACGTACGGCTTGTGGAGTTCGTCGAGGACATTTGCCCGCATCGTCCGGATGAGACCGGCGGAACCTTCCATCCCGAGAATGGCCATCGGTATCCACAGGTGTGAGAGGAGATCTAGCACGCGTCCGAATGACCATGGAGCGTTCTTGTAGCCATCCGAGAACAGGCCACCGACATCCGCACCGAAATAGGAGAATGAGATCCACATCACCACGAGCGCGAGCATGAACCCGGGAACCCCAAGGCCGATGAACCCGATGGTCGTGAACACGTAGTCAAGCAGGCTGTACTGGTTCGTGGCCGAATAGATCCCGATGGGGATTGCGAGCAACCACGTGAAGACCAATGTGGAAAGCGTGAGTGCGATGGTCAGTCCCATCCGCTCCCATATCAGGGACGCGACAGGTTGACGCCATTCCAGACTCAGTCCGAAGTCGCCCCGGAGGACGATGCCACCGATCCATTTGAGGTACTGGATGTACATCGGCTGATCGAGGCCATAGGCCTCTCGGAGCAATACCAACGTGTCACCGCTGACCTGTTCGCCCATTGATGCCAGCGTTGCGGCGTAGGTTGACAGGAAGTCCCCTGGCGGCAACTGGATCAACACGAACGAAAGCAAGGAGATCACGAACAGCGTGGGAATGGACAGCAGGAGACGCTTCAGCGTGTACGCAAGCATTCGTGCCTCGCGACGGCGGGGGTTTCACCGCGGATCACCATTTTTACAAGACTGACTGGACGGTGCCTGACGATCATGTCAGCCACCGCCCATTGACCCAGAGCTTGATTACGTTGGGTTAGGTACGCCCGAGGTAGAACTGCTGCGGGCTGATGAGGCCGTAGTCGCGGAGGGTGTCATCCGCGATGTACCCCGCCATGGTGTTACCGAAGGCATTCGCCGCAACCTGAGGGGCGACGATTTCGCCGACCACACCGATGACCATCGGCGCTGCCTTGTGAACACCAAGGAGTTCCTGGAACAGGGCGTTGCGACGGGCCTCGTCTGGCTCAACCTGCACCCGATCCCACAGGTCCCAGATCTTCCTGATTGGGTGGTCTGCAGGTGGTTCTTCCTGCTTGAACGCGGCTTTGGCGTACCAATTGCCGTACGTCGGAGCCCACGGTCCGTCCTGAATGGTTCCGAGCCATCGGCCTGGATCAGCCTTGACCACGGAAGAGCGGTCGAAGCCCCAGTTGCCGATTTCGATCTCACCGGTGCGGCAATGTTCCTCGTAGAGGGACCGCTCGACAGCCTTCATCGTTGCCCGGATGCCGATAGCTTCCCAATAGCCCTTGACCAACTCATGCTGGTCATTCTCAGGTGATCCGGTGGGCGAGATGTGCTCGACGACGACTTCAAGCGCCTTGCCATCCGGACGCTTGCGGATTCCATCCGAGCCTTTGGCGAGGCCAAGCTTGTCGAGCAGGTCGTTCGCCTTGTTCGGATCGTATTCGGCCCACATTTTCACCAGGTCGGCATCGAACTCGGGGGAACCGGTTACGGGGCTGGCCTGACGCCCGACCCCAAGGCCGTTGTAGACAATCTCGGCGATTTCATCCCGGTTGATCGAGATGTTCATTGCCTGGCGAAACTCTGGAGTGGAGAACAGTTTCGCCAAGACCGGATCGGGGCAATTCTGGTTCGGGAAGTACGCCTGCGTGCTGGCTGAGCGCCAGTTGAGCACCCGGTACTTGCCCTTCGCCTCGTTTTCCTTCAGGAAGACGTACGAACCTGCAGACATGTGACGCATCTGCATGTCGATCTTGCCCTGTGCTACCCAAAGGTTGACCACATCGAGGCTTTCGAAGAACGCGTGCTCGATCTTATCTATGTACGGAAGCTGGTTTCCCTCAGTGTCGACCTGCCAGTAGAACGGATTCCGTTCTAGGACGCACGGGTCGGCCGGCGCAGGAATGGTCACTTTCCACGGCAAGAGGGTCGGAAGTTCAGGGTTCTTGAACCAGAAAGCAATCGCGCCTTCCATGTTTCCCGCATCGCCCCACAGCGCCTGCCATGCCGGAAGGTTCTTCTCGGTCGCGATCTTTGCGAGGTCGTCGACGCTGGTGTACTTCGGATGGAACTTCTTGAGGTAATGCGATGGGGCGAGGAATGCGGGCGGGTTGGGGAACCCACCGATCTTCGCGATCGCAATAGGCAGGAGCGGGTTCGGGGCGGCGTAGGTCACCTTGAACGTCGTCGCGTCAACCGCAACGATGGTCGCGATCTTGAACTCGGCGCCTACCTTCTGCCGGATTAGCGCATCTGCGTTCGGCCGGATGTCCTTGTTCTGGTTTATGTCCTCGTACCAGAACATCACATCATCGGTCGTGACCGGTGCGCCGTCAGACCACTTCAGGCCCTGTCGCAGGGTGAAGACGTACTCCGACGCATCGGCGTTCTGTTCCCACTTCTCAACCAAGTTGGCAACAAGGCCGATGGTCTTGGTGTCGGGAGCATCCCAGTCGATCAGCATTTCCTCGACCAACTTGGATGGTCCGACCCGGTCGGACGGTCCCCGGTACGCGCGGTGCCAGGTGCCACCGTACTTGCCTACCGCTTCCAGTGGCTTGATCACCCGTGGGTTTGATGGTACCCGCTGATCAACTGGAGGAAGTTTGCCCGCCTTGACCATGTCGGCTAGCATGGGAGCTTCCTTGAAGGCTCCCTGGAAGGGGCCGGCTACTGGGGAGGACAGGCTTCCACCAGGTGCGTCCGATGAAGCAAACGCCGTAGCGCTCGCCTGAACCGAGGCTGCGCTTGTAGCTGCTGCCACCCCATACGCAAGCTTCCGGAGGAAGTCACGGCGACTACCACCCTTCACGGCGTCTACCAAGCCAGAGCCATTTACGAGCATCTAAGCACCCCCCCTAACAACGGGTGCGTCCCCACGCACCCGAATCACTATTGAGTCTCAAGTCGGTTTCAACGCGAAGTCTCGCGTTTGTGAGCGAAGATACCGATTGGCAACCTGGCTTGCAAATTCCCATCGGTTCGCGATGACTCCCCCGTTTTCTGATCGGGGCGGGGTGCGCACTTCTCTCACGTACACTCGACGGATGCCAGATCGAACACCGCCTTCCGTCAACGACGCCCCGCGCCCGTCATTCACGGGCTTCATTGCGTGGCGCGATCTTGTAAACCATGTGTCCCTTTTGTATCCGCGTGAGTGGCATGCGACCGACGGGGTTCCGGCTCAATTGACCCCTCCGCCCGTCGCACCGTGCCGTGCGGTCGTGTCCGTGGAGGCGCGTCGCTTACCGACGAACGTCGAGCCGGACGATGCCATCATCCTGCAGGAGGGCCTTGAAGCAGGGGTCAGGTCCATTCCTTCTGCCGAGATCGAGCGATCAATCGGTGACTCGGTTGGAGCGATGGTCGACTTGGAGCTCGAGCACTCGTTTGTCGCCGATCCTGTCGGTGAGGGCGGGGGATTGAAGTGGAGACGGTGGCTTCGGGTGATGTACTTGAAGGACATTCAATTCACGATATCCGCGGAGGCCGAGGACAACGGCGACTTCGAATATTGGCGTCCCGCATTCCTGTCCATCATGCGGACAGCCCAGTTTGCGGATTGGGCGGCCCAAGCCACTGGTCGATCATGGGAGGCGGAATTGAGCCAGGATCAGGAACTGGGGTAGCGCCACCGGGTCCTCACTCACCGGTTGTGTGACATAACGCAGGGAACGATACGTGTGGCGCGGGCGGATGAGCATCTTGAGCGCCGTCTGACCAATCGCCTTTCGAGGTGTTTCATTCGCATTGGGTGGGTGGTGGGTCGGCGCCAGTTCGATCCTCCTCACCCGGGCATCTTGGTTTCCGGGTTCCTCCCCGGTGTGAGGCGTGGTTCCAGGATGGTGGGCCTTGTTCAGGCCATTCCAGTCACGAGAGACTTGAGTCGGTCAATTGCGGACTGGTTGTCCAGGCCCGACAGGTCTCCCAAGTTCGGGTCGGATGCCAGGACGGCGCGTACCACGCGACGCATGACTTTCCCGGACGTTGTTTTGGGAAGTTCTGAGATGATCACGACCGGGCTTGGGCGAAGGGTCTTGCCGAGATCCCGGACGACGATTTCCGCGATTTCGGTCGCGAGACGGGCCACACGTTCCGGGTCATCCGCATCATTTGCATTGCGCGGAACCGCGACTACAGCAAGGACTTCGCCTTTCACTGCATCTGGTACGCCGCATGCAGCAGCCTCGAGAATCCCGGGATGGGTCAGGACCGACGCTTCAACCTCTGCGGGTCCCAGTCGTTTGCCAGCGACCTTGATCGTGTCATCGGACCGCCCAAGGATGTACCAGCTTCCGTCCGGAGTGATTTGCGCCCAGTCTCCATGAACCCAGGTCCCCGTTTGGTCTGGACGCGTCCAATAGGTCTCCAGGTACCGTCGATCGGCAGCGGCCTGACGTGCGGGGTCGTGGTCGGGATGACTGGGTGGTGGTCCGCCCCAGAAACTCTGGGTCATGCCGACCCACGGTTGCGTGACGACGAGTTCGCCGACGTCTCCCCTGACCGGGTTGCCGTCATGATCGATGACGTCGGCCGACATTCCGGGTACGGCGCCGGTGAACCCGCACGGTTGCTGCGGTTCGATCGTGGTGCATCCCAAGATGCCACCGGATATCTCCGTTCCTCCGGAATAATTGATGATCGGACATCGTCCCTGACCGACTTCGCTGAAAAACCACCACCACGCTTCAGGGGTCCACGGTTCACCGCTCGACCCGAGCGCCCGCAGCGATGAGCGGTCATGGCGGTTCACTGGATCGGATCCGTGTCGCATCAGGCTGCGGATTGCGGTCGGTGCAATGCCGAACACGCTCACCCGGTGCTTGGCAATGTACGCCCACAAGCGAGCCGCGTCAGGCCAGTCGGGTGCGCCGTCATAGAGGCATACTGTCGCGCCGAGCAACAGTGGGCCCTTGATGAGCCACGGCGCCATCATCCATCCCGGGTCCGAATACCAGCAGACCCGGTCATCGGTCTGGACGTCGAACAGGACAATCTGATCGGCAGCCGACTTTATTGGGAACCCAGCCTGAATGTGCCGTGTGCCCTTCGGTTGACCAGTGGTGCCAGACGTGTAAATCACCATGTACGGATCATTTGCCAGAGTGGGCGCGGCTCGATGGTCGACCGGTTGGCCCGCCAGAACGTCATGCCACCAGACGTCGCGACGTTCATCCCATGGCGTCGTGCCACGATCGTTTTCTGACAGGCGACGGATCACGACAACCCGTCGCACGCACGGTGAGAGCAGTACCGCCTCATCGGCGACAGCCTTGAGGTCCACCGCCTTGCCCCGACGGTATGCCCCGTCAACCGTGATGAGGACTGATGCGTCGCAGTCATTCAGCCTCGTCGCAACCGCGGAGGCGCCAAACCCCGAGAAGATGGGCGTGAAGATTGCTCCGATGCGACTGCAAGCGAGCATTGCGACGGCACACTCGACGATCAACGGCATGAAGATGCCAACACGATCACCACGGCGCACTCCGAGAGAGGCCAATCCATGCGACGCCTTTGACACTTCTGCGTGCAATTGGAGATACGTGAGGGCACGCGTTGATCCCTCCTCACCTTCCCAGATGATGGCGGGGTGGTCGGCGCGTCCGTTTGCTATCCAGTGGTCGAGGGCCTGCTCGGTGTAGTTAAATCCCGCGTCTGGAAAGAAGGTGGCAAACTCAGGCCCGCGAGATAGGTCAAGGGTGCGCGAGGGAGGAGATTTCCAAACGACCCCAATGTCCCTGGTCATCTGCTCCCAGAACCAGGCCGGGTCCGTCGCGCTTTGGCGCCTGAACTCGTCCAGGGAAGTCATCCCAGCTACCTCGATCAGCCGGGCTAGGCGACTTCTCTTGTGTTCAGCGGGTCCCGGTGTCCAGGCGAATGACGCGCTATGGTCGCGGTCCCAGGCTGGTCTTGGTTCGGTCATGCCGGTCTCTCCACTCGGCGGCAGCGTATGGCACCCGGGGCGGGTGCGCAAGCTGGAACTGCTGCGATAGTTTCTTGGTGATTGCGGGACATAACCTCGAGGTCGTGGGAGTGCAGTCACTCGTGCTTGCAGTTGCAGAGCGGCGATTCCCACGTGTCCGCATCAAATGGCCAATACATGCAGATGAAGGTAGGGGGCACCATGAGGATTACCGCGCTTGAACCAATCCTGTTTGACGCCGGACTTGATCGGGTCTGGTGTTTCGTACGGATTGATACCGATGCAGGGATCTTCGGGTACGGCGAAGCGACCACGACCGAGCCGTTCATGGCGGCGTCGGTAGTCAGGCAGTTGGCATCGTGGCTTGTCGGTGAGGATCCGCGTCGCATCCAGGACCTTTGGCAACGGATGTATGCGCGGTACCACAACGTCCGCGGTGGCAATCTGCTGCTTGCGGCGATGAGCGGGATTGAGCATGCCCTTTGGGACATCAAGGGCAAGGCGGCGGGAATGCCTGTCTACGACCTGATTGGCGGCGCAATCCGTACCGTGGTTCCTGTCTATGCAAACCACATGTTCTTCTCACTTGGATCCGATCCGTTCCTTCCCCAAGGGGAGCGGTCCCACATGCCTGGCCGGTACCGTGACCGTGCGGTTGAGGCGGTCGCCCGAGGCTATCGTGCCATCAAGATTGCTCCTTTCGGCACGATCAGGGACACGATTGACCAAGCGGGCATCAGGCACGTCGGTGCGATTGTCGAGGCGGTGAGAGACGCCGTTGGTCCCGACGTGGAGATTGCCATCGATACGCATGGTCGGTTTGGCGTCGCCGCGGCTATCCGCGTCGCCAATGCACTCGCCGGGTACCGGCCGTTCTTCATTGAGGAAATCGTTGCACCCGAAAGCCCCGCGGCGATGCGCAAGGTTCGCGACATGGTGTCCGTACCTCTTGCCACCGGCGAACGGGTATACACCAAGTGGGGATTTCAGGATCTCCTGAACCATCAGGCTGTCGAGGTGATCCAGGTGGATGTTGCTCACTGCGGGGGCATCCTTGAAGCCAGGTTGATTGCCGGGTTGGCTGAATGCCACTTCGTGCAGGTTGCACCGCATGCGTGGTACGGACCAGTTGCCCTCGCAGCGTCGCTCCACCTTGACGCCACGATCCCGAACTTCCTCATCCAGGAGGTTCCAGTGCCCCACGTCATGCCAGCCCAGCAACTGGACTTGACCGGCGACTTGCTCATCCCACGCGACGGGATGCTCGCAGTACCGGCCGGACCTGGCCTTGGCGTGACACTTGATGAGGGCGTACTCGCACGGCACCGGATCCACGGGTAATCTGGGCACCGGGCATTGACCGCAGAGATGCATTGACGGGCACAGGTTGGAACGTTGGCGGGAAGGACCGATTGCCAATGAAATACCGGACGATGGGGTCTCACGGCCCCCTGGTTTCCGCGATCGGTTTCGGCTGCTGGCCGATGGGGGCGGAGGACTACGGGCCGATTGATGACCGTGACATGGCCCTTGCGGTTGACCGGGCCATTGACGTTGGAGTGACGCTGTTTGACACGGCACCTGCGTACGGACATGGCCGCGCCGAGACAGTTCTCGGCGCGATGCTTGGAACGAGGCGGAAAGACATCGTCCTGGTTTCGAAGTGTGGCTTGCATTGGGACCAGGATGCGAAGCCAAGCCCGTTCAGGCGGGATAGTTCCCGGGCTGCCATTCTTGATGGACCCGGTGGCCTCCACGAGCAATTGCGACGCCTTCGGACCGATTACCTGGACGTGTGGATGGTTCATTGGCCGGATGTGAACGTGCCATTCGAAGAAACCATGACGGTTCTGATCGAGGCGCGCAATTCTGGCAAGGTCAGGCATCTTGGCGTCTCGAACTTCTCGCCACCGCAATTGCGTACGTGCCGGCAGCTGGCACCACTGGTCACGAATCAAGTGGGCTACAACTTGTTCGACCGGCGCTGGGAATTGCAGGCATTTGAGACCTGCCGGGAACTCGATGTCTCAGTCATGGCGTACGGGTCGCTGGCTCACGGGCTACTGTCGGGCACCTGGGATCGCACCGCTCAGTTGGACGCAACTGATTGGAGGAGCCGGGGAATGGCATTCCGCCAACCCCTCCTTACCGGAGAGAACCTGCCACTGAACCTCGACGTCGTGGATCGGTTGAAGGAAGTAGCCTCCCGTGTTGGCGTGTCGCTACCCCAACTCGCGTTGGCATGGGTGCTCCGGGAAGACGTTGGTGCGACGGCCTTGGTCGGTTGCCGTCGACCGTCCGAGGTTGATGACAATCTCGGCGCAATCGGTCTGGCAATTGGTGACGACCTACTCGGCGAACTTGACGCCATCATGCAGGGCGCGGCTGGTCAGGTGCCTGAGTTGCCTGCTTGACAATTGGGTACGGTCCTGTTGCCAGGGCCCGGGTGGTCGGAGTTGTGGCGAACTCGAAGGGTGGGTAACCAACTAGTGATCAACATCCAGGCTCGCGTGCAGCATTTGGTGGAGCGTGGTGGGTACCGCATTTGGGAAGTCAGCGAGACAGTGCGGGAATGCGATCCGGCCCGTACGGCACTCGTGCTGTGCGATGTCTGGGACCGACATACCTGCCGGGGCGCCGAGGAACGTCTCGCACGTCTCTTGCCGGGGATTGCCCTGGTGGTCGAGCGTTTCCGGAACGCTGGCGCACTGATCGTCCATGCACCCTCCGATACCATCGATTTTTATAAGGGATTGCCCGCCCGCGAGCGTGTAAAGACGGTTTCTGGGTCGGTTGACGCGTCCCCCCCGGCGGATCATCCCCATGAGGTTCCGCCCTTGCCGATTGATCCGACCGACCCGTGCGACACCTGTCCGGATTCTGACCATCCTGAGCACAGGACAGGCATGCCATACCCGTGGACGCGCCAGCATGCTGCGATTGAGATCGATCAAGAGCGTGATGTCGTGTCGGCCGATGGCACTGAGCTGTGGAAATACTATTCAGCCCGCGGTATCGACCAAGTCATCATTGCGGGTGTACATACGAACATGTGCATCCTCAACCGGACATTTGCCATCAAGCAACTCGTCAGGTGGGGGTTTTCGCCGATCCTCTTGAGGGATTTGACCGATTGTATGTACAGTCCCGAGAAGTCTCCGTACGTGTCCCATGAAGAGGCCACCGGCCTGGTGGTCGGGTACATCGAGAAGTTCTGGTGCGCGACCGCCTCGAGCGTTCACATCTCGACCGAGTGAAGTGTTGCGTCTTCACGTGAAGGGTGCTTGCTGTCCGTCAAACATTGCGTCCGGTAATTGGCGGTCCTGAATTGGTTGGGCGCGTGTACCCCACGTTGATTGAGGCCGAGGCAAGCGTAATCTCGCTGATGCTGGACAGGAGCTCCTGCCGTGTCACGCCCTGTTGCCGTGTCACGCCCTGTTGCCGGTCAGGCACCTTTGGCATGGACTGAAGAGCGAAGACCGTGAGGACGTAGTCCTTCATCCCCGGCCCCTTTGAACAGCGGGGTGCGTATTCGCCCCGGCCGTTGATGCTGTTCACCCCAAACGTGCCGATTTCCCTGCTGTTTGTCGGCAACTCACTGACCAACTGAGGAGTGTCGCACACAACAAAGTTAGCATGTGTCTCGAAGAGATTGACTTGCGTATGCATTGTCACGGCGTGCGACACGGTTCCCGATGGAGCTCCACTCCAGATGATCGACGGCGTTTCGGCCCGTCCGTCACAGGTGTGGGCTGCCGCGAGCATGCCCCTTGGCGCGT
Organism: Thermoflexus hugenholtzii JAD2; assembly: GCA_945907765.1. Lineage (GTDB taxonomy): Bacteria > Chloroflexota > UBA11872 > UBA12225 > UBA12225 > UBA12225. The sequence continues at coordinate 11,113 of CAMDTO010000080.1, forward strand.
CCGGACTGGAGAGCGTGAACCGTTCAGTGGCTGGCTGTGCCTGCGCGCTGGACGCATCCGATGTGGCGGATCTGTTCCTGCTCAACCCGTCCAGGCCCATCGGCCCGCAGGAGGCATCGAGTGCGCTCGCAAAAGGTAGAGGAACGAATAGTCGGCGGTTTATCGTGTTCCCATTGCCGGGTGAGTGATGATGGTGTCGCTGCACAACGGCGCAAGTCGCCCCCCAGCGTTTGCGACACTTCCGTTCTGCGCGGCTGCCATGGATCGCGTGCTCACGGAGTGATAGGCAGTTCTCAGCGCGGTATCGTCAATCGGCACGCATGGTGCTTGTTTCTGAGGTGGGAAAGGACGGTTCAAACGATGAACATTGATGCGATCAGGCGTCTTGTGGAGTTCGACACGCCGACGGTAGCGAATGGCTTGGAGTTGCTCGAGGTTCGAGACCCCTCATTTGGGTATACAGGGCCCGACATTCGGTGCCTGATGCCTGAGGCTGGTCCTCGGGTTGGCATCGCGGTAACCGCTCGCATGGACACGACCTCGCCGGGGATGGACGACCCTCACTCGCTCTTTGACGATTGGCTTCGCCTGATGGTTGAAGTGTCAGATCGGCATGGTGGGAACCTACCCATTTTCGCGGTGATTGAGTCTGTTGGAGTTCGTCCTCGGTACACCGTGACAATCGGTGACGGCATGGGAACCTTCATGCGGATGGCCGGCGCAGTCGGGTACCTGACAAACGGATGCATACGAGACATTGAGGGCGTGCGAGGCGTGCCTCTTCCCTGTTGGGCTGCCGGCCTCTCGCCGATGCATGGGAAGATCCGTTGGCTTGACGTCAATAGTCCGGTCGTCATCGACGGAATGACGGTCCATCCGGGGGACGTGATCCATGCCGATGAGAACGGCACCTTGGCCATTCCCCCCGGTGTCGCCGATCAGGTCTACGCCCGTGCCCTTGAGGTTCGGCGCAAGGAGGCAGCCCTGTTTGACCGTCTGCGCGCTCCCGAAATGGACATTCGCACCCACCTCGGGATGCGCTAGGGAACTGGACCAGACCGCGGTGTTGCCTACGCGCGGTCCGTTTGAACTCGATGGTGTACCCACTGCCCTCCGTACGCGAGATACAGTGACCGGAAGTACTGCAGAACCCGGCTTGGATCGCTGCTCTCCGGCGCGCATTCGGCTAGGCAGTAACCGGCGTACCCGGATGCGGTCAGAAGAGACAAGAGCTCCGACCACGGATATTCCTCGTCCGTCAGGTCGTGCAGGTGCACAAGACCGATCCGGTCGCTGACCAGGTCAAAGTCGTGTCGCACCGAACCGCGTTCGTCGACATCGAACCGCGTATTCGAGTTCCAACAGAGGACGACATTCGGGTGGTTTGCAACGTCGATGACGTGTCGCATGTGAGTTGCATCGCCCACCGACCCATGCATCTCAAGGCGAATGACGACACCGTTGTCGGCAGCGGTTTGACCGCATTCCCTGAGGGCGTGCCCAATCTGGTCAAGGGTCGCCTCAATTGCGATGCCAGACGCGAGGTTGTCGCCGTTAGGCCGGACCTTCACCCCACCTGCACCGACATCGTGTGCAAGTTGCAACGCGCCTTTCGTTCCCTCGATGTTCGAGCGAACAACTGACTGATCAGGTGAGTGGTACTCGTAGATTGACCCGATGCCTACCAGGTCGATGGGTGATGCTGCGAACTGTCGACGGACATCAGCCCGGGCCTCTGCCGACATGCTTTCCTCAACGCCATGCGCGTGGGTCGTCCGGAGTTCGACCCCTGCGTATTTCAGGAGTGTGAGATTGGAAATGATTGTTGGGACATCCCAGTCCTTTCCCAACTGATAGGTAACAAGGCCGAGTTTCATTGGGATGGTCCTTGACGGCAAATTCAGTGATGGCGTTCGGTGGGGAGCCGGACCAATTGCGGAACCGGCGCCCCGT
>CAMDTO010000081.1 GCA_945907765.1 Thermoflexus hugenholtzii JAD2
CGCACAACGATCACCGGAACTCCCGGAACCGATTGCGCCTTCTCCACACGCAGGAGAACATCGCGCCCTACCATCAGCGATGCAAGCGACTCTGGCGTGGCGTCGCGTGGCAGGACCTCTCCAGATACCGCGCCCCGCCTCATCACGACGATCCGGTGGGCCAGGTCAAGCACCTCACGCAGCTTGTGAGAGATGAAGACAATCCCGGTTCCCTCGTAGGCAAGTCCCCGCAGCACCTTGAAGAGATCGTCCGCCTCCTGTGGGGTGAGGACTGCGGTCGGTTCGTCCAGGATCAGCACCCGCGCGCCACGGTACAGCGCCTTGATGATCTCGACCCTATGCTGCTGCCCGACCGAGAGATCCTTCACCAAGGCCCGGGGATCAATATCGATGCCGAAACGGCGCCCCAACGCCGTGATCTGTGCTTCGAGGTCGCTCAAGTCCAGAATGCCACGGCGAGACGGTTCGACACCCAGGGCAATGTTCTCGGCAACGGTGAACGGCGGGACAAGCATGAAATGCTGGTGCACCATGCCAATCCCGAGAGCGAGTGCATCCCGCGGTGACTGGAGACGCATGGTTTCCCCGTCGATCAGCACGCTTCCGGCATCCGGCGCGGTCATGCCGAAAAGCATGTTCATCAGCGTCGTCTTGCCGGCACCATTCTCACCAAGCAACGCGACGATCTCACCTCGACGAACCCCGAACTGCACCTCCTTGTTCGCAATAACTGATCCGTATCGCTTGGTCAATCCACGCGCCTCTAGGAAATACCCCTCAGATGACGGGGGAACTCCCTGCACGCTGCCTCCACCGACGGTCATGTCCTGCCCCACATCGCGGTCGCGATCACCGGATTACTCATCTCAGTCCGCCTCATAGGGTGTGCCGACGGCCGACGGCGGACTGACACGGCCAATCACGCCGGCAAGGATGACGATCGTGAGCAGATACGGAAACATCCCCACAATCTGGGCGGGCACGGGGATCCCGAACTGTTGGGCATTGATATGCAAGGCATTCGCCGCCCCGAACAGCAGCGACGCAGCCCACGCGCCCGCAGGCGTCCATCCACCAAAGATCAGCGCCGCCAACGCAATGAACCCCCGGCCATTTGTCATGAGCGGTTCGAACGCCGGAACCGATTCCAGCGTGAAATACGCGCCACCAATCCCGGCAATCGCCCCACCGATCATCACGGCGGTGTACCGGGTTCGAATGACGTTGATCCCGGCCGCGTGCGCGGCCCGAGGCAGTTCCCCGACTGACCGGAGGCGTAACCCCCATGGCGTGTGGAAGATCACCAGGTGCGTCAAAGGCACAAGCACGAGCGCCACCCACGCGATCGGTTGCTGCTGGAAGACCGGCCCGACGACTGGCAAGTCGGCCAGCACGGGTATCCGGAGCGCAGGCAACAAACCGGCCCCGACCAGTGCCTGGCGACGCACCACTTCTGTCGAGAGGAACCCAGTGATGCCGGCAGCCATGATGTTGATCACGGTGCCGCTGACAATCTGGTCCACCCGGAGTGAGACCGATAGCCAGGCGTGAAGCGTTGCCATCGCCACCCCGATCGCCATGCCTGCCAAGACACCGATGAGAAGGCTCTTGGTAACTGCGGCCCCAATGAACGCCCCGAACGCCGCCGAGAGCATCATGCCCTCAATGGCGATGTTCGCCACCCCACTCCGTTCGCAAAGCAAACCGGCAAGGGCACCAAGTGTCAGGGGTGTCGCGAACCGCAGCATCGTTGCCAGCATGCTTGCGGCGACAATCGATGCCGAGACATCCGGCGACCGCAATACCTCGGCGCCCCCGATGAGCAAACCGATGCACCCGATGATGAACGCGAAGCGGCCTCGCGTCACCGGCCACTCTCCGAATCTGCGACAGGTGCCGTTGACGCAGCGACTGGATCTGCTTCGGTTTGCGCCGGGCCAATCCGGTAGATCCACCGGATGATCTGGTCAGCCGCGATCATGAGGAGGACAAGCGCCTGGATCACCGAAATGATGTCCGTGGAAATCTGGGTGCGGAATTGCAACTTCGTCGCACCCGTTCGCAAGGCGGCAAACAGGATCGACGACAGCACGACCCCCGATACCGTATTCCTTCCAAGCAACGCTATGGCAATGCTGTCGAACCCGTACCCGACGTTGAACCCAAGCGTGCTTCGGTAGTTCACTCCGGCCACTTGCACGGCGCCAGCAAGGCCCGCAAGCATTCCCGAAGCACCCATGGCCCAGGTCATGCGCCGGACGACATTGACACCCGCATACGCCGCTGCATCCGGATTGATCCCCACCATCCGGAGTTCAAATCCCGTGGTCGTCTTCCACAGGACAAACCACACCAAGACCGCGACACCGATCACAAGGATCACCCCACTGTGGAGGCCAGGAACGAGATCAGGCAGACGTGCCGTCTCCGCCACCTTCGGCGTCTGCGCGATCACATTCAACGGCGAACGATCGCGCAACACCCCATTCAGCAGATACGCCGCGAGTTGCCCTCCGACGTAATTGAGCATGATGGTCGTGATGACCTCATGCGCACCGGTTCGCGCCTTCAGCAGTCCGGCGATTCCGCCCCAAATGGCACCTGCAAGGCATCCAGTGAGGAGCACGAGGGGCAATTGGATGACCAACGGCAGTGAGGTGACCGTGAAACCGACCCATGCACTTGCAAGTGCGCCGACCGCCAACTGTCCCTCGGCACCAATGTTGAACATCCCTCCGCGGAACCCGACCATGACGGCCAATCCCGTGAAGACGTAGGGAACCGTTCGGAGGACCGTATCGATGGTTGACGCCCGCGACCCGAACGCGCCTTCAATCAGGGCCTGGTACGCCTCGACGACGAACCAGATCCCGAACCATGGACCGTCAAGCCTCGGCCCTGACGCCCAGATGATGACGCCTCCGATGAGCAGCGCCGTCACGATGGCAAGCGACGGAATCAGCCCGCCGATCAATCGCGCCCTGACGGCCTGCGTCACCGTGAGTACACCTTCCCGGCCAATGAAACCGGCACGGCATACCCATAAGGGACGCCGTGCCGGAAGTGTCAATATGCGCGCCCCGGCGATGCATGGACCCGCCCATCGCCGGGAACGGTTCTCAGCCCTTGGCCGGCTTGACGTTGGTCTTGAGCGTGCCGGCATCGAGATCCTTGCGGATGGTCTCAAGCTTGGTCTTGATCTCGGCGCTGACCTTTGAGTCAAGATCATGGAACGGTGCAAGGCCAACCTTGCCGTTGACGTTCCCTCCCTTGAACTTGCCGTCAGACACTGCCTTGATCAGATCAGAGACGCCCTGGTCGATGATCTTCATCCCGCTTGAAAGCAGGACGGCCTTTGCCTCAGGGACGGTGAGGTACTGGTCGGTATCGACGCCAATCGCCAATACGCCCTTGTCCTTGCGCTCGGCGACACCGTAAAGGACGCCGTTTCCGGTCTTGCCACCGGCACCGAAGATCACATCGACACCCTTGTCAGCCATGGAGAGTGCCGTCGCCTTGCCCCACTCCGGATCGTCGAAGGTCTTCTCCGGTCCTACGTCGCTGTGATAGACGATCTGGATGTCGGCATCAGCCTTGGCAAACTTCACTCCGGCACGGAAACCCTCGCCGAACCGCCACACAGGGGGCACGACGTCGGTGGCGAGCACCGCGCCGACCTTGCCACTCTTGGAGACAAGCGCAGATAGCACACCCACCATGAACCCGGCCTTGTCTTCCTCGAAGATCAGACCGGCGAGGTTCTCGACCGGCTTCTCCTGGAACTGGTCAACGCCGATGAACTTGATCGTCGGATTGGCCTTCGCCGCCTCGATTGTCGCATCGCCAAGGAGGAAGCCGACCGTGACGATCACGTCATACTTCTCGGAGACGAACTGCTGGATGTTCTTCTTGTAGTCGTTTGGATCCCGGGTCTCGACGTACTTCGACTCACCCTTGATCGCCGCCGCTCCGGCCTTGGCGCCGTTCCACGCCGACTCGTTGAAACTCTTGTCGTCGACCTTGCCGACGTCAGTCACGAGGCCGACCTTGAGGGCCTTGGCTGCCGCCGTGGGTTCGGGCGCCTTGGTAGCGGCTGCCGCGGCGGCAGGTGCCGCCGGAGCTGCCGGTGCCTTGGATGGTTCAGCCTTCGCTGCAGGGGCAGCCGGAGCCGCTTCACCACCGCATGCCGCCAATATTGGCAACGCTGCGAGGCCAAATACCAGATTACGCCGTGTTCTCATCACCACTCCTCCATTGGAACAACCACTGGGTGCGCCAGCTGACTGCTTCCCCCGCCCCCTGCGCAGTCGACTTCCGCGAGTATAGCGAGGAAAAGTGACGCTCCCTGCGACACGCCCTCATTCAGACAACCTTGCCAAGGCATGGGCAAGCACCCGCACGCCATTCGCGACCTCTTCCGGTGCGGTGAACTCATCAGGCCGATGGCTCACCCCACCACGGCACGGCACAAAAACCATCGCCGTGGGACAGATGCGAGGCATGAACAACGCATCGTGATAGGCGCGGCTTGGCAAAGGATGCGTTGCCAGTCCAGCATCGGCCGCACTTGCTTCCAAGACATTCCGCAGATCAGGATGCATGGTTTCGGGCAAGTCGGTCGTTACCACCTCAAGGTCTATGCGTACTCCCCGTCGCGAGGCAATCCCTGCAGCGTCGTCGCCTATCTGCCGAAGCACGCCATCACGCCTGGTCCCATCGACGTCACGCACGTCAATGGAAAGTCGCACCTCCGAGGGAACCCCATTCACCGCCCCGGGGAAGACCGAAACTTGACCGACCGTTCCGACGGTGTCGATGCTTCCAGTTCCACGAGCGCCTGCTTCAACGCAAAGAATCAGTTCGGCAGACGCTGTCAACGCATCGTGTCGATCTGGCATCAGTAATCCGCCGGCATGTCCACCCTCGCCTGTGATCACTGCCCGTACCGTTGCCGGCGCCGCAATCGCGGTCACCAACCCGATTGGCAGACCTAACCGCTCAAGTACCGGCCCTTGCTCAATGTGCAGTTCCAAAAAGGCGTAATAGGTTCCTTCTGGCAGCCTGACACTCTCCAAAGGCCCGGACCAGCCTGCCTGACGGCGTGCCTCCTCGACACCGTGACCTTCGCCGTCTCGCAGGGCTCGCGCCTGGTCCGGTGACATCGCGCCGGACATCAGCCGGCTGCCGAGGCACCCAACGCCAAACCGCGTCGGTTCCTCACTGGCGAACACGATGATCTCAATCGACCGCGTCGGGACGAAACCGGCGTGCCGGAGTGCCCTCACCGCCTCGATTGCCCCGACAACACCCACGCACCCGTCATACAGCCCGGCATTCGGAATGGCGTCCACGTGCGACCCGGTTGCCACGGGAGGCAGTGAGGGGTCCAATCCGGACCACCGGGCATAGATCGTCCCGATCTCATCGGTGCGCAGTTCCAGTCCAACTTCTTCAAGGAGACTCGATACATACGCGCGCCCAGCTCCGTCCGTCGGTGTCCAGAGAACCCTTGTCACGGCGGGTGGGGGCGCATCGGTAAACGTGGCCAAGTGCGCCAACTGTGCCTGTATCCGACCCGCGTCAACGCCAATGCGACTGGTCTCAACCGCAGGCTGGTTCCGCCGCGCAGTCGCAAAATCTGAAGAACCGTCCTCGGATCTGCGACCTTGGGATGGAGCGGCAGGATCAGTCATCATGCGTCTCCGGGTGCGATGGTCAAATCAAGCAGCGGATTGCGGTTTCCGTTCTTGTAGTACAGGTACCGTGCTGGCTCATTCCCGACCGCTGCGAACCACTGCGGGCAGAATGGTCCCATCCACATCTGATCCTCGCGCTGCACCGGGTACCACCGGTCCTCCAGACGGTAGATGCCACCACCCTGCAGGAAGATCACCCCGTGCTCCATGTAATGGCTTTCCACCAGGGGCAGACATGCGCCCGGTTCAAACGTGAACACATTCATGGCAATGTCGAACCCCGGCAGATCGGGCAAGAGGGACTGAAGCCGGGCACGCGGATCCTCAAGAAACGGCAACTTCTCAATCTCATCCAAACGTGAAACAACCACAAATGCCGGTTCCGAACCGTGCGGCGCGGTGATTGCGCGACGGTCAAGCACGAACACCCGGCTCGCGGTTACCGCGTCCATGCCGGTGAATGTCCCCGACGGGGCGTACGCAAATCCCTCCTCATGAAGTTCATGCACATCGTGTCCTGCTCGGAACTTCACGCTTCCTTCAAGGACGAAGACAAATCGTTCGACCCCCACCGGCGGAGGTGCAGCGTGCCCGCCCACCGCCATCTCGGCGATGTACTGGACGAAGCCCGCCCCGACATGCGGCGAGATTGTCACGATCGTTCGAGTGCCGGTCCATCCGGGAAACGCAGTCTTGACATGACTTTCCGGGGTGATTACTGCATGCCTCGCGCCAATGAACGTGCGTGTGGTCGGTGGCAGGGCCATGGCTTCTACTCCTCGAGTGTGGTTCCCGAAGGTTCGGGTTCGGACCATCTGTGGTCAGGCGTGCGTTGCGGGACGCACGAGCCGTCCCTGGGGTTCGCCAACCGGCATGCCATCGATCGCAACCGTCATCCCCCGCAGCATTGTTCGATGCGCTCGCCCGGTGAAAGACCGGCCGACGTAGGGGCTCTGCAAGTGCCGGTAATGGAGGTCCGAACGCGCCAGAACGGTGTGTTCATTGGTAGCCACGAACGTAAGATCGGCATCGGCCCCAACGGCAATCCGTCCCTTGCGAGGCGCAAGGCCGAAGCGGCTCGCAGGACCGGCAGCGACCAGCGACGCAATCCGTGCAAGAGATAACCCGTGTGCCGGACCCTCGGTCAGGAGCGCGCCAAGCGTCGATTGCACTCCCGAGATACCTCCCCACACTGCGAAGAAATCATCGCCGCCCTTCATGGACGGAGGGGCAGGGGAGTGATCCGATACCACCATGCCGACCCCGCCACCAACGACAACTTCCCAGAGACGCGCCCGTTCTTCAGCATTGCGAACCGGTGGGGCACACTTCGCAATCGCCCCGAGCACATCAATATCCTCGTCCGTGAAGGTGAGGTAGTGCGGACAGGTCTCGCAAGAAACATCGATCCCGCGCGCCCGCGCCGCGGCCACGATTGCCGCCCCACGGCCACTACTGACATGCACGATATGCAGGCGAGCACCCGTCGCCTCGGCGAGATGAATCGCCCGCACGATTGCCTCGGTTTCGGCAACAACCGGGCGCGACGCCAGGTATGACCGGATGTCCTTGCCTCCAGTGGCCCGGAACCGTGCCGTCAACCCTCGGGTGATCGCGTCGTTTTCGGCATGGACCGCCATGACCATGCCCAGTTCCGCCGCAATGGTCATCCCGTCCAAGAGGGTCAGATCATCGGACGAGGCAAACTCCGGCAAGCCACTGTCGGACATGAACGCCTTGACCCCGATCACTCCACGGGCATGCAGTTCACGTAGGCGGTCGACGTTTCCCGGCACCAATCCGCCCCAGAGGGCGAAATCGACGTGCGCGATGCGTGATGCAATTGCCAGTTTCTCGTCGAAGCTTTGTCCGTCCAAGGTCAATGGCAGATTATTGAGGGGCATGTCGCCGAATGTCGTGCCCCCGCCGACGGCAAAGGCACGGCTACCCGTAGAAAGCCCCTCCCAGTCGGTGCGTCCCGGTTCATTGAAGTGGACGTGGGTATCCACGGCGCCCGGAAAGACATGAAGCCCTGAGGCATCGATCGCCGTGGCGGATCCGGCGTGCAGATCCTGCCCGATGGCGGAAATGATTCCGTCTTGGATTTCGATGTCTTCCCGCCAGACAGACCCGTCACGGACGACCAAGCCACCCCGAACAACCTGCCTGCCGGTCATCACTCCCTGCCTCCCGCATCCGCCATTCCATGCCAATCACCGGAACGGACGCGTTCCGCTACGACCTGGACGGTCTGGACAAGCAGGCCCAGGGCAACCGCAACATCGGCCTCGATGACCGATTCGTCTGGATGATGACTTATTCCACCCGGTGACCGGACGAAAAACATCCCGACCGGCGCGATGGTCGCCATCACCATTGCATCATGGCCCGCACCGCTGACTACCTCGCGCAACTCGCTACCGAACGTTCGTCGAGAGGCCTCATGGATTGCATCGATCACCCTGGGATCGCAGGCGACCGGCGCAACATCCATGACTCCATCCACGTCAACACCAAGGCCCCGCGACCCCGCGATTGACCCGATGGCATCGATGATTATCCTCACCGCCTGCTGAAGCGTAGTCCCGACCGCGTGGCGAATATCCAGCGAGAACGTCACCTCGCCCGGAATCACATTCGCCGATCCCGGACTCACCTTCAGTTCGCCGACCGTCGCGACCAAACCCGGTGTCTGCCTCGCCACACGTTCGACCGCCAGCACCGCCTCGGCGGCACCGGCCAATGCATCCGCCCGCAAACGCATCGGTGTGGTCCCTGCGTGATTGGCGCGTCCGGTCAAGGTGACGCGTCGGCGGGTCTGCCCAGCAATCGCTGATACCACCCCAATCGCCTCACCCGCGGCATCAAGGACCGGTCCCTGTTCGATGTGGGGCTCCAGATACAGAAGAACCTCATCCGGCGCATACGCAGGCCGTTGACCGGCCACGCTTTCCGGGTCAATCCCGACGTCTCGCAACGCCTGCCCAAATGAGACCGCTTCATCATCGAGGCGCGCCAGAAGTTCAACAGGCAGGTCTCCAACAATCATCCGGCTGCCGAGGAACGGCAGTGAAAACCGCGCACCCTCCTCGCCTGCAAACGCCACGACATCGATCCCGAACGGCTGGGACGGAAACAGCGAACTACTCGGTGTGACAAGCGTCTCCATCAGGGCAATGCCAAGCAGTACGCCAAGCGGACCGTCAAATCGTCCGGCATTCCGAACGGTGTCGATATGTGACCCGATGACGATGACCGGGACAATCGCGGCACCCGATGGTCGCCACCGACCGGTGACATTTCCGACCGGATCAATCGTGACCTGCCCACCGGCATCCCGCATCCACGACGCGACCAATCGCTCGGCTTCGCGTGCAGCAGTTGTGAGCGGCCTCCGCGTCAGGTTGCCAGGTTCCTCACTGACCAGTCCAAGCTCAGCGCACCGTTCCAGCACCACCGACGCGCGCGCAGCCTGACCGGGATCACGCTCGCCGCCACCGGGCCCAGGCCGAAATGTCATCGTCAGCTGCCACGGTAGGTGCTGTACGCCCACGGGGACAACAGCAACGGTACGTGATAGTGCGCGTCGCCATCGGCAATCCCGAACCGGACCGGCACCGTCTCCAGAAAGGACGGATCAGGCAACGTCACGCCACACTGTCGGAAGTACTCACCAGCGTGGAAGACCAATTCGTACCTTCCGGACAGCAGGTCTCCTGATTGCACCACAGGACCGTCGACACGACCGTCACCATTGGTTACGACCTCACGGACGCGCACACGCTCACCACTGACGGGATCAAACCGGAAGAGCTCAATACGCATGCCGCCCGCCGGGCATCCATGCATGGTATCCAGCACGTGCGTCGTCAGTCGACCACCAGTTACCGACACGCCTGGCAACCCTCAGGCATCGCGGTGCACCACGAGGCTGATGCTGCCGTACGGCGGTCGCGGGTCACAATAGGACACCACTTTGCTGCCATCGTCGGCCCGTACAACCACGTCCCAAAGGCGGTTCTGGGCCTCGAAACTCACGGTCGCGAGTTGCGGAAACCGCGCGAGGATGCGCTGGCCCATCTCCCAGACAAGATGCTGGATTGACATGCTCACGAACTCATGGAAGGTCGCGGCGCACAGGTCGCGTACCTGCTCTGCCGGTACGTAGGTCACCTGGGTCGGATCCAGAAGCGCACTGGTGTCCAAGTAGGTCCACCCCACATCGAGGAAGATGTACAGCGGCCGGTCAACCCGTTCCTCGAGGGTCGTGAAACCGTCCCGCACAAACCGTGCGAACGCTGACCCTGTGACCTTGATCAGTTGCAACCCAGCGATCCCGCACTCATGGTGGGTCACGTGGGTTCCCGAACCGTCTCGTTTGACGTCCAGCGAAGCCGTCCCTGCCTCGTCACGCCCGTGGCTGAACAGCACGTTGCTAGGCCCAAAACCATCGTCCGTCGGCACCACCGAAGCGCGATACGGCAACTCACGCCCGCGAACGCGCACCCAACCCATCTGGGGGTATGTCACAAGGAACTGCGTCCCAAGAAACTCCAGGAACCCTTCAAGTGTCGCCCCGGTGTACGCGATCGCCATCTGATGCACAAAGTTCTTCATCGAGTCGGTCGCGACCACCTGGGAATTGTCCCCCTCGGTGTACGACGCCAGGAAACTGTCGCCGTAGACCTCGACATCCACGTCATAGGCAAACAGGGTGTTCGCCCGACCCGTGAACGAGGATTCGGGAATGGCCTTGACCCCGGTGAGGGGAGACGCGTAGAAGCGGTACAAGGAGACTCTCGACTTGCCGTATCGGATTTCGGGGCTCATGGTCATCGTCCTTGGTGGAGCGTAACTGAATCAGTAGCTAATGAACCGTCCTTGAGGGTCACGCCACATCGACGTCAGGCACCAATTGATCCAGCCTGATTTCGGCAATGCGCTCAATCTGTGCCAAAGCCGTGCGTATCTCTTGGTCGCGGTTGTTTCCCAGGCGCCGCTCGAATGTCTCAAGGATGCCTGCGCGCGTGGTATCGCGCACCGCAATGATGAACGGGAACCCAAACCGGTCGCGATATCGCGAATTCAGGTCATGAAACCGTCGGAATGCCGCTTCGGGCATCTGGTCAAGCCCTGCTCTCGCCTGTTCGGCAGTCGACGACGCACTCAGGCGAACCCGCGCCCCGAGATCAGGATGCGCGCGGATGAGCGTTAGGTGGGCCTCGGGATCGGCACGGCGAACCACTGCAACCATTGCACCATGCAGATCGGTACGCGTCGCGAACGGACGGGCATCGACAACACCCTCGGCAACCCACGGCGAATGTTCGAAGATTTCCCCGAGAAGCTTCACGAATTCGGACCGGTCGCATGCGTTCAGCGTCTGCACGTTCATCGGTTGATTCAACGGTACGACGGGACCGGCCACCAGTGCCACCCATTGGTTTCGATCCCGTAGCATCCCGAAATTGAGAACATTTGACGGATTGAAAAAATGGACCGGCAGTCGTACCGTCCTAGGCAGGGGGAACGTTCATGACCGCGACCACACCCATGCTGGCCACTGACAGGCTGGCGAACCACCAGACCGCACCCGATCGGGTCGTATCGCGACGGCGGTCACTCATTATCGGCGCCGCATCGCTGTCCACGGTTCTCGCCGCGTGTCAGGTGCCCGGCACACCGGGTACGCCCAGCGCCGACACCGCTGGCGCGAACAAGCCAGCCGGGACCACGGGTGTCGAGGTCCGCATCCAGACGGTGACCCAGTCCGACAATGGCGGATGGATCACCGAGGCGCTCAACCAGGACATCGACGGACGCAAGGCCAAGCAGCCAAACGTCACCGTCAAGGTCGAGACCTTTGGGGGCTGGACAAACACGTACCTGCCAGACATCGATAAGGTGTTCGCGTCGGGCACCGTCGGAGACCTTGTCTGGTACCCACCCCGCCACCGGTCACATCTCCTTTGGGGGAGCCGTCGGAACCTCGTGCGCGACCTCACCTCCCAATTGCGAAGCATGAAATTCGACCTCGCCCAGTTCTTCAAGGCATCAATTGACCAGAACTCTGACGGCGGCAAACTCTACTTCCTGCCATTCATCTCCGAACCCGTCTGCCCGATCATCGCCATCAACCGCACGGCAGCCGAATCCGCCGGCCTCACCATGCCCACCGACGACTGGACGTTTGACGACCTCGCCGAATGGGGACAGAAAGCCGCTGGACGGGGCCTGTTCGGCTACTTCCGCGCCGATTCCGGTGTGGATGCCTTTACCAGTGCGCCGTATCTCCGCCAGTGGGGGGTCGAACCTGTAGACCCAACTGGCAAGAAGGCAACCTTTGCCGACACCAAGGACGCCTTCATTCAGGCGCTGACCTACCGCGCCAACATGGTGAACAAGTGGAATGTGTCGCCACCAGTCAAGCCACAGGGACCGAACTACATGGAATTGTTCGGAACCCAACAGAAACTCCTGGCGATGGACGGATGGCCGGTCCGCATCGGCGGCTTGCCGAAGCAATTCAAGTCCATCAACATCGATTTCCTGCTGACACCGACGGTCCGAAAAGGTGACAAGCGCCGGACCCTCCTCAATGAACACGCCTACGCACTGACCAAGGGCAGCAAGAACCCCGATGAGGCGCTCTCGGTCCTCACGTGGATGTGCGGGAAGGAGATGGGCGTCCAAGGAGTGATCCAGGGCTTCAAGGGCCCGGTGTCACGACCGGATGTCTGGACGGATCCAAGAATCCTGGACCGCGCCCCGATCTACAAGCGCCTCCGACCCTTGATGGAGAACGTGGAATCCGACTACTTCGTGGCGAACTACCGCGGCGAAGAGTTCGATGCCGCGACCAACTGGGCCGCTGCCGAGGCTGGTGACGTGACCCCGGCACAGATGGCAGACACCATCCAGCGTCAGGCGCAGGAAGTCCTCGACAAGCAGGCAATGGCCTGATCCGACACGTATCCAAGCACCTGAGGACAGATAGCGAAGGGCGGACCGTCGATTGACTGTCCGCCCTTCGCGCGTTATCCGACGCTACACCTTCGGTTCCAGAGGTGCCTCAGGTCGCCGGGGCGGTGCACCCGGGGCGGTCCCAGCATCCAGCGGACGCGGACCTCTCGGGCCTTGTCCGGGCCCACCAATCCGGTACCCGCCCGTTGGCCTCGGTCGCGCGGCGCCCCCGGCCGGCGGTCCGGACCGAGGGGGATAGGGACTGCGGACCGAGGGGCGAGCTGGCGTCGGCGACTGCGGTGTCGCGGCGTTCCCCGGAGCGCCTGCCTGCGCTGGTCCCGGCGGAGTCGCTTGCCGACCGATC
>CAMDTO010000082.1 GCA_945907765.1 Thermoflexus hugenholtzii JAD2
CTTACGGTCACTGGCGTGTTGCTGATGTTCTATTACGTGCCGTCGGTAACCCGGGCATACCAAGACATCCAGGATCTGGAAACGGTGGTGACCTTCGGGATGTTGATGCGCAACATCCACCGGTGGGGCGCGCACATGATGGTGATCACAGTCTTCCTCCACATGTGCCGGGTCTTCTACACCGGTTCATACAAGCCCCCGAGGGAGTTCAACTGGGTTGTGGGCGTGATCCTGCTGGTTCTCACCTTGCTTCTCTCGTTCACCGGGTATCTGCTTCCTTGGGACCAGCTTGCTTTCTGGGCAGTGACCGTAGGCACGACGATCGGTGGAGCTGCGCCGATCATTGGCAATCAGATCAATTTCCTGCTTCTGGGTGACTACGAAATAGGTCAGAACACGTTGATCCGCTGGTACACGCTGCACGTGATCGCGTTGCCGTTGATCCTGTCACTCTTCCTTGCGGTGCACTTCTGGCGGGTCCGCCAGGATGGTGGCATCTCGCAGCCAATGTAGGGATCGGGACGAGGCACATGTCGGCGGTACAGGGTGTGAGTGAAGGAACACGGTGATGAGCGGGATTGAGGCGGGGGTGAAGCCGGCACTGATTTCGGTTCGGCCAACCACGGCGGAATCGAAGTGGGCTGGCAAAGAGTGCCCGCACTGCAAGAAGCCAATCAGTTCTGGCGAGAGTGCCGTGCTGTGCCCGAAGTGCTACACGCCCCACCACAAGGACTGCTGGACGACGCACGGAAACGTCTGCGGTCTCGACCAGACGCCGGCGAACATCATGGAGCGGGCGGGGCGCGCAACGTCTCCGGCAGCTGAAGCTGCGCCGGCAGCAACCCCGGCTCCAGTCAAGGCAGGGGGAGAAGCTCCTGTTGCACCCAAGCCCGCGCCGGTGAAGCCTGCAGCGGCTCTGGTAGGAGCTGCTGCGCCTCCGGCAACGGGTGGCGGCGCAGCTTCGGCGCGTGCAATGCGTTCGGCCTCGAGGCGGGCTCAAGCGCAGCTCACGACCTGGCCTCACTTGCTGATGCCTGAGTTCCTGTCTGCAGTACTCCTGATGATTGGCCTGACAGTGATGGCTTGGTTCGTGAATGCGCCCCTTGAGGAGCATTCGAACCCGAACCACACCCCGAACCCATCGAAGGCGCCGTGGTACTTCCTGAACCTTCAGGAACTCCTGCTCCACATGCACCCCGGTCTCGCCGGTGTGGTGATCCCGACGATCATCATTGTCTTGCTGATGGCCATCCCGTACCTCGACATCAACTCAGACGACACAGGGGTCTGGTTCAGCGGGGCACAAGGCAAGAAGGTCTTCTGGATTTCCGCGACATACACGTTCTTCTGGGCTTGGGCACTCATTCTCGCGGACGAGTTCATTGGCGTCCGAGCCGTGATCGAGAACGCGATCCCGGCCCTGAAGATCAGTTGGCTCTCGGAAATCGTGACGCAGACCTTGGTGCCTACAGCGATCATGTGGGTGGTAGCCGTCGGCCTGTATGTCGCCATTGCCCACCTCAAGCCGACAATCAGGGACGTGATGATTGCCTACTTCACGGCATTCGTGATCGCCTGGATCCTCTTGGCACTTGTCGGATCAGCCTTCCGCGGTCCCGCGATGGTGCTCTACTTGCCTTGGAACATGCCCGCGCGCATTGCCTAGGGTTGGTAATGCTTCTGGGGTAGCAAGACGCTGCTGACCAACAGGAATTGATCAGTTCTGGCACACCCCGCGCATGGACAGGGGTGTGCCGAGATGAGGGGGCCAGAGATGGCAGTCGCCGGAACAGTGAACGGAGTGGCCGGGGCCGAGACGCGCCGTGGAATGCTGGCCGCTTCGGGGTGGATGCTGATGGCCTTGATGGGCCTTCAGGCGGCTGTGGGGTTTGTCGTCTACTTCTGGCCCCGGAAGACCGGTGCATTCGGGTCGGTCGTGAGTGCCGGGAAGGTCGCGGATTACAAGGTCGGCGACATCAAGTACTTTGTTGAGGGCAAATTCTATCTTGCCCGGCTCGAAGAGGGGTTCATCGCCCTCTACCAGAAGTGTCCGCATCTCGGGTGTGTCGTGCCGTGGCAGAAGGATTACGTCTATCAGGACAAGACGGGATGGTTCCGATGTCCGTGCCATGGGTCCACGTACTCAATGCAGGGACAGATCGTGTTCGGACCTGCACCCCGCCCGCTTGACTACATGAAAATCCAGATAAAGGGTGGCTCGATACAGGTGAATACCGGGCTCATAATGAAGCGTGACGAGTGGGTAGCGTCCCAGGCTGTTTCGGCGTAGGCACGGGTTCGGGCGAGACGGAGTAAGGAGCGGAACGTGGAGAGCGGCGGTGGCGCAGGTTTCCTAACCACGGTGGTTGTACTCATCGCATTGCTCTTGCCAGTCCTCGTTCTGTTCGAGGCCTGGAGGTCGCGCCGTGTCGCGATCGCTGATGATGCGCAGGAGGCGGTCCTTGACCCGGTGCTCAGCACATCGGGCATGAGCCGCAAGATCGTGCTTGGCATGGTCGTACTGACCGAAGCGTTCCTTCTGCTGATCGCGTACGGGGCCAATGAGCCATTCCGGCAGGCCGAGGCAAAGGAGCGCCAGAAGGAGTTCGCGGTTGAGGCCGCGGCGCACACGTACGTTCAGTATTGTGTGTCTTGCCACGGGGTCTCCGGCAAGGGCTACCTTGAAAACATCGGTCTGGTTGGGAAGCCCCTGGCCACAAGTGCGCTGCAGGCGACCGATCCGGACGAATACAAGGCAAACGTTCGGATGATCACCCAGACACTTGTCAATGGCCGAAATGCTGGTGCGATGCCGGCGTGGGGTGTCGAGAACGGTGGTCCGCTGAACTACCAGATGATCAACGAACTGACTCTCCTGATCACCGATGGGCGTTGGGATGCAATCGAGGCGTTGGCCAAGACACAGGGCGTGATGTCCCCAACCGAGGCGCCGATCACTGATCCGGTGGCGGCGGGCAAGCTGATTGTCACGCAGGGTGCATGTGCGTCTTGCCACGCTGTAAGCGGGACGGCTGCTAAGGGTGCGGTCGGACCGGCACTGGACGGGATTGCGAACCGGAAGATCGGCGGCGTGGCCGACTTCAACGCGGCAAACATGAAGAAATGGGTTACCAACCCTGGATCGCTGAAGCCTGGATCGTCGATGCCTCCCTACGCGCTCAAGGACAGCTACCTCGACGCGATTGCGGCCTACCTGGCGACGCTCAAGTAGTCACGGTTTGCAAGCACACACGGAAACGGGGGTGGCGTTCTTCGGAATGTGACCCCCGCATTTCTTTGTGTGTGGGCGTACGTCGAGGCGAGAGCCACACAACGAAGATGGCCACCCTGCATTGGCAGGATGGCCCTGAGTTCACGGTTCAAAGCGGGCGAGACCTGGATCGTCAGTGGCTGCTCGTTCCGGGCAACGTCCCTTGGGTGCCACCGGGAAGGATCCCCATCCGCGCCTTCAGATCTGCAAGCTGGGAAGAGACTTCGCCGTCATCCTCGAGGTCGGCGAACTTGACTTCCAAGCTGAGTTGTTCGTTCATTTCAAGGGCAGCGGAGGCGCGGGCCTCCTCAAGCCGGATCTTGGCGTCCATCCGTGCAATCTCGGACGATGGGTCGATGGCGGATAGTTGCTGTGCGGTCGCTGCGATCTTCTGCTGCGCGATGGCGGCCTTGTGACGGGCGATCATCGATTCACGGTTGCGCATCGCACTGTCGTATTTTGTCTGCAAGGCGTTCAGGTCACTCTTGAGCTTGGTGACCACCTGCTGTTGTGCGATCAGTTGCTGCATGTAGCTTGAAGCGTTGCGGTCATAGTCGACCTTGCGACGCAAGGCTTCCTTGGCGAGTTCCTCGGATCCCCGACCCAGCGCGAGTTCGGCCTTGCGCGCCCATTCCTGAGCCTGGCCCTGGTTCTTCTCCATGTCGCCCTGGAAGAGCTTCTCCTGCGCGATCATCTCTGCGACTTGGGCCCGCGCCTGTGCAATAGCGTCCTTCATGTCGCTGAGGATCTGGGTCAGTACAAGTTCCGGATCCTCAGCCTGGTCCAGAAGGGCGTTGATGTTTGCGCGGAGGATGGTGGAGACGCGGTCAAGGATGCCCATCGGTCGTGCTCTCCTTCAGGAAGGTTCGGGAAGCGTGCCGGTGTTGGCGATCCGGCGCATTGATAATGAATACCACACCGCCCCGCGCGCGACGCATTGGTCGTGGGCGGGGCGTGTGGCATGTGCTGCGGTGACGTTGGTGATCACTTGCGCAGGACGAGGACCCAGTCCTGATTGATGCGTTCCTTGCGGGGCACCTTGATGTAATGCCGGATGACTTCAGAGGCGAAGTAGGTCTCGACGTTGAACCCGACGCGTTCGGCAACCTGCAGGAGGTAGGAATGCGTTGGGACCACCTGTTCGCGAATGATGTTGTTGCCAACCACCACCACGTACCGGCTTCCGGGTTTCAGGACACGCCAGACCTCACGGAAGTTGCGCTCCATGTCCACGAAGTACTGGTGGACGATGTAGGCACGACGCTTGTCGATGGCGTAGAGCGATTCGACCTGCGCGTCCAGATCCGCGAGGCCGTACCGGTGCAGTTCACGGTAATCGACGGCACTCACCACTTCGGTGCCGATGTGCTTGCGCTTCGCCTCGGCAAGTGGTCGTCCTGGTGGCGAGAGGTCGAGCATGTACATCTCGAGCTGATGGGTGCGTGGGTAGTCCACGGCATTGATGTACGGCGGTGACGTGACCGCAAGGTCCATCGTGCCCGGTCCGAGGGGGATGGCGCGTGCGTCTCCGTCTTCGGGAACCAACACCGTTGCTCCCGCCGGAGCCAGCGGGACGAATTCGCGCATGCGCGCCACGTTGACCTGGGTCATGCGCCGGAAGAGACGGAGTGCCATGCCCGGAACGACGCGCTTGTTGAGGCGCGTCCGGACCACCGTGCGCGTGCAGTTGTTGTCCGCGTTTGATACCTCGCGAATGATCGCCGAGAGGCAGATGCGCAGGAAATCCAGATACGGGCCGGGGGCATGTGGGGCGACGGCATCACGAATGCGTGCGAATGCACCACGGATCGCGCCGAGTTCCTCGAGGATGAACGGTTGGAACCACGTTTCCTGATACGCGAATGGTGGAACGTGGGTCCACGCCTGCATCCGCGCCGGATCACCACCCGCTTCGAACGCCACAAGCGCTTCGGCGATTGCGGCGACTGCCCGGTCGAGGATCGACGGATCCAGCGTTGTTGTTTTGACCCGGGTGAGCAGGCGGGCGAATGGATCCACGTCGATTGCCACCGAGTGACGGTTTCCAAGCATTGCCTCGACGCTGACGGTGCCACTTCCCGCCATTGGGTCGAGGACGTGCTCACCTTCACCCGAGTACTTGCGGATCGCCCAACGTGGCAGTTCGGGGAAGAACTTTGCGGGGTACTTGTGGAACCCGTGTGACAGCCAACTCTGGTTCCGGCTAATGATCAACAGGTGCTGGTTAACCGGAATGTCCCATTCCGGCTGCAGGTCACCGGTGATGGTGACCAGAGGCGTCTCGCCGCCTGCGCTTCCGGTGAACGGTGTAGTTAACATAATGTTTGCCGGAGCGTACGGTGCGTGTCTTCGCCCCGTCAATCGGAAAAGGCGAAGTGTGACACGTCACGCACTCCTTCGCCGAACAAACTGTGACACCGGTTGCTGGAATGTGACAGAACATGAAACGCCTGGTTGAGGGGTTGGTTAGCGGGTGTTTCAGTCAAACCACTGGTGGTTCTGAGCCGCTCGGACGTGTCCTATGGACGAGCGATCAGCCAGATGCTTCGCAATGGGTTCCGGGATTGTGCGGCGTCGAAGTCCGGTTTCGAGTGCCCGCTTTGCGACACGATCTGGGTTTACAGGTATCCCAACAAGAAGAACAACAGGTAGCTGTTGAGTGACGATGACCAGGCCGCCACGTTGTGGGGCACGGACAGTCGGGTGCGGACGCGATCCTTTCTCCGCGGACGTCGGATTCAGTCGCCCCGTCGCCCCGTCGCCCCGTCGTTATCCCGAGACGGTCGCGATGGCATGGTTCCGTGTCGGGCGAATCCGGACGGCAAGCGCGACAAGCGCGACGATCGCGACCTTGCCCAGGGTCTGTTCATACCAGGTCTCCATCGACCCGAAGGCGACCGTCAGGAATACCGCGCTGTCAACCATCGAACCCAGGATCCCGGAGGCGAGGATTGCGAGCGCCTGGCGTGGCATGAGCGACGTGTAGCACACGAAGTCGACCGATTCCGAGACCAGGAAGGCAAGACCTGAGGCAAGTGCGACCTCGGGCGACACGAGGGCTGAAACCCCAGTGCCCAAGAGGATTGCGACCCACGTGATCCGTCTCCCAAGGGTCTCCTGAACCCAGTCTCGCAGGCAGAAGATGAGCCCGATGACGGGCAATGATGGATCAAGTCCGACGGTTGAGGTGACCATGAAGAGGCGTTCGCCAGTCTCGCTGACCTGTTCGGCGAGGTTCAGGTAAACCCAGTTCGTGATCACCGGTCCGGTGACATAGAGCAGGAAGGCAATCCATCGGTTCATTGTCTGGCGTCACCTTCCTCCACACTGCCCGGTTCCCGGGTATTCGTGTGTCCTGAACGCCAACGGGTGGCTGGCGCAACATGTCCCGCGGGATGCAGGACCCACCTTAATCCGGAACGGTAATGGATAGGATGGCTTCAATGCCGTTGAGGCGCAGGTGATAGAGGAACGTAGCATTCAAGAGGTCGCCGTCGTGAGGCACCGCACCGATGGTGACGGCGAAATCGACCGGCAGGTCGTAGGTGTCCACCAGACTGGTCGGGACGATGATGCGCACGTTCCGGTTTGTTGCATTGGCCCACAACCTGATGCCCATTGCCGTATGGAAGACGCACAGGTCGGTACAGTCACCGGTCACGATGATCGTCGTGACACCCCGTGCGACGATGTCCATGACCCAGGGACGGAATGGGCCGTCGTCGACCCATGCGCTCAATGAGTTCTTCGGGATGTCAAGTGCACCGTGTGCCCACGGCTGGCCTGTACGTCCGGGAACCAGTTGCGACTCGTCCGAACCGGCGAGGCAGTGTGGCGGGAACGAATCGAACTCCGGTGCACCCGGAACATGCGCGTCGCGAAGGATCGCGAAATGTCGCACCCCTCGCGCGTACGCATGCGAGAAGGCGGTTCCCACCGGCTCTACGATGGCAGCAACCCGGTCACTTGCGAGGGGGCCGGCGTCGCAGAACCCGCCAACCAGATCGACGGCGATGGCTGCCACGGATGCCGGTCCACCTGCCTCGGCGATAAGCGTGTCAAGGTCGCGATGCTCAAGGGCATCCATGAACCTGTCGAGATAGGACAGGAAATCGCGGGACGTTTCCGCGAACCCATGCGGGTTGGCTTTTGGGTCCGGGTCGTTCGTGGTCACGGCTGCTCCTGCATTCTGGCTGGCCCGGCACGGTAGCCGCCAAATCCTGGAGTGAGACTAGCACCCGACCGGCACGACCATTGCATGAACCCGTCACGTACGTGGCAAGGCTGCGCAGTCTCCGGTACGACCCTCGTCGTAATAGAACATTTGTCTTATGCATGTCGGTAAATATCGGGACTGGTGCCTGGGGTGGCACCCGGTAGGAGGCAAGTGCAGTGACCACGCGGAGCGATGATGTTCATGACGGTACGACCCCGAGGTCTGGCGACTGGAGACGACCGGTCGCGAAGGCAACTGGTGGAAGTGCTGGATCCGTTGGCCAACGGGGCGGCGCGTCATGCACGGGTGCGGGCGGACCGGCTCGGACTTGGTGAACGAGGTCGACTTGGAGGATCTGGTGCAGGAGGCGCGCATGGAGACCGGCCTACACGCGCAAGGTTTCGATGCTGCGCGTGGACCGGAACTGCCGCGGCGGCGGTTGCCGAGGTGGGTGGGGCGCATCTTGCGCGCGAACATGCTGGTGCGAGCGCCCGTGATGACGCTCTCGCCGGGATGGAAGCTGCCTTGAACGCGTTGCCGGTGCGTCAGCGACGCGTCGTGTACTTGACGTTCTACCGGGGCGTGGACGATCAGGGGAATGGCACAGCGCTCGGGATCAGTCCGGTGACGGCACGACCGTTGCGACGCTGGGCGCTACAGAACCTGCGTGCAGGTGTTGGCCAGTGGCATCATTCGGAACACAGGCTCGAGGCGTGACCGGCATGGCGCCGGTCCCTTGGGGGCGGAGGAACTGGGACTGATGCTGGAACTGCGGTTCATTCGGGCGAATCCCGACCTGGTCAAGGAGGGCGTGCGCCAGAAGCGGGCGTCGGTCGATATCGACGAGTTGCTTTCTTGTGATCGCGAGGCGCTCGCGCTTCGTCAACAGGTCGAACAGTTGCGGGCGCAACAGAACGGGACATCGCGTGCGGTGCCACGTGCGTCCGGTGACGAACGTGCCACCCTCATCGCCGAGGGCCGACGACTAGGCGAGGCGCTCCGTGAACTCGAAGGGCCACTCAAGGAACTCGATGCGCGCATCGATGCCCTGTTGTTGCTGGTACCGAATCCTCCCGCTCCGGATGTGCCCGAGGGTGTCGACGAGAATGACAACGTCGTGGTGCGTCATGTCGGGTCGCCTCGCGAGTTCGACTTTCCGGTGCTTGACCACGTAGCGCTGATGGAGAAGCACGACCTCGTCGAACTTGAACGGGGTGCGCGAGTTGCCGGACATCGGGGCTATTTCCTCAAGCGTGAGGCTGCCATCATCGAGATGGGCCTGATGCAGTTTGCCCTCGCGACACTCGGTGCGCGTGGGTTCGTGCCCGCGACAGCGCCTTCCATGGCGAGGTCCGCGGCCTTCACCGCTACCGGACACTTTCCCGGAAGCGAGGAGGAGACGTACCACCTCGAGCGCGACGACCTGTGGTTGTCGGGCACGGCAGAAGTGCCACTTACGTCGATGTATGCCGGTGAGATCCTGTCACCGTCCCAGTTGCCGATCACGTACGCGGCGTACTCGGCGTGCTTCCGTCGTGAGGCGGGTAGTTACGGTCGCGACCTCAAGGGTGTCTTTCGAGTACACCAGTTCAGCAAGGTCGAACAGTTCGTGATCTGCGAGGGAGACGACGCCGAAAGCATCCGGTGGCACGAGACACTCCTTGCCAACTCCGAGGCGCTGCTCAAGGCACTGGAACTCCCGTACCGGGTTGTCAACTGCTGCGCGGGTGAACTCGGGTTGGGCAACCGGAAGCGGTATGACGTGGAAACGTGGGTTCCGTCTGATGGCCGGTACCGCGAGACCCAGTCGTGTTCGTACTACCTTGAATATCAGGCGCGCCGTGCGAACATCCGCTACCGGGATGCGTCGGGGACGGTGCGGTTCGTCCACACCCTCAACAACACGGCGCTGGCCACACCCCGGCTCCTGGTTCCCCTGTTCGAGAACCATCAGCAGGCGGACGGATCGATCAGGATCCCGGAGGCATTGCGTCCGTTCGTTGGTGGGATTTCCGAGATCAGGCGGGGCTGATCCCAATCGCGGCGACCATCAGGGGTGCGGCGGTTTCCCGCACCCCGGTGACTGTTTTCGCAGCGCCCGTCAGTCGACGGTGGCGATGCACTCGACCTCGACCTGGATGCCACCGGGCAGGCGGGCGGCCTGGATGGTGGACCGGGCGGGCTTGTTGGTGGTGAAGTACTCGGCATAGACCTTGTTGAAGACCGGGAAGTCATCCATGTTCCCGAGGAAGCACGTGGTCTTGACGACGCGGTCGAGGGAACTGCCGGCAGCTTCAAGGATGGTCCGGAGGTTGGTCAACACCTGGTGCGTCTCGTGCTCGATGGTGTCGCGGACCATCTGGCCAGTGGCGCGGTTCATGCTGCCCTGACCGGACACGAAGACGAGGTTTCCGACGCGGATTGCCTGCGAGTACGGACCGATCGGTTCGGGGGCATGTTCGGTGTAGATGACCTGCTTCTCGGACACTGCCGCACCTCCGCCGGGGCGGATTGTCACCCCGGTTGCATGGAATGGAGTGTACCGACCCCTTCTGCCCGGGTCGTGGGTCAGAGGTCGATCACGATGTGCCCGTAGGCGTCGATCACGCGGGTATTTCCGAGGCGGATCTCGCGGGGTCGCACGCCGTATCCCAGATGCATGTGCCCGTGAAGCAGGAACCGTGGTTGCACGGTTGTCACAAGTGTGCGGAGGGCTTCGAACGGGCGATGAGGGATGTCCCCCATGTCGAGAACCATCCGGTCCGGGTCGCGCAGGCATGTCTGTCCGGGGTTGCGGGGAGTGGTGTCATCGGCGGGATAGACGCATGGACATGCGTCGGGGCGGTTCGGGCAGATGCGCGGGGCCGCATGGGTGACGATGACGTCAATGCCAGAGGTCCAGTTCGCCAGGCGTGCCCATCTGGACCGCCACTCCATCTGGTTCTCGGTGTACTGGGCGTCGCCACCGTTGTACCAGGGGCTGCCCTCAAGGCCGTAGAAGCGGAAGCCTGCGTGCCGTTCGAGGCGACCGTCCAGGTTCACCCACCCTGCGGGTCCCGCGGTGCCGTATGCGGTGTCGTGGTTCCCCCGCACGTAGAAGCAGGGGACGTTGAACATCGTTGCAAGGAAGTCGAGGTAGGCAAGTTTGAGGTCTCCGCATGAAATGACCAGTTCGATGCCGGCTTTCGCCCATCGTTCGGGTCGGAAGTGGTCGTAGAGCGACCGTTCCTCGACGTCGGCGACAACTAGGATTTTCATGGTGATCGTGGCAAGATGCGGCACGCAGGTCGGTCGGGGTTCCGGTGAGGATAGGGCAGGGAAGTCGGGGAGGGCGTTGACCGGTCTGGAAGGCCTCTCTCTATTGGAATTGGTGGTTGGTGCGGGGCTGGGATGATCAGGTTTTTCTACTTGCACCGCAAAGAACGGCGCGGAACCGGGTACGATCAAGAAAGAGAGGATTCGTACGCACCACAGATGTGTGGTTGCCGGACGCAACCGAACGTAAGTGGTTCGGGAACGGTTGGAATGGTAGCGTGAAGACAGGGAACCGCGTTCCCTGATCGTCATGACGCTCACGGTCTCAGTGCGTGATTGATGCGGATGGATCGCCTTTGTATGAATGCCATGGACGGGAAACCGGCGGGCATTTCAGCATGGCTGCGGTGCAACGTGTCGAGTGAAGTGCAAAGGGGGCAGATGCTGTGCAATCCAGCTTGATTGGCAAGGTGCAGAAGGCTAAGCAGTACGCCCAGGAACCGGAACGGGTACGGTTCGAATCGTTTTCCATCGCATTCAGCGGCGAGAACGGTGACCATGCGGTCACTTACGATCATGGCAAGTGGAACTGTTCCTGCCACTTCTTTGCCGGTTGGGAAATCTGCTGCCACACGATGGCGGTCGAACGGCTGCTTGGGGTGATGGTTTCCGACAAGCAGAATTATCCCGAGTTGCTCAGCCACGCCGAAGCGGCTGTCGCTGCCGGAGCCTGACCAATGGGTGATCGGTTGCGACCGATCCTGCGGGGCGCATTCGCCATGTAACCGGTACGCCGTCCATTGGTTTTTCCGGCTATTGGGGCATACTTGCCACCATGTCAGCATCCGGCAGACCGGGCGGCGTGCAAGTCCGCATCATTGTGTCTGAGCGTCGCACGCGCACGATAAGTGGGCGGTTCGTGGCCGGAACGCTTGAAGTCCGGGTGCCGGTCGGTGTTCCCGACGAGGTCGTCTCACGGTTCGTAACCAGGTTGCGTGAAAAGGAAGAAGCGAGGCACGCACTTGGGACTGGTCCGGTGGACCGTGCCGCCCAGGATGCGTCCCTGCATCGTCGGGCCTTGGCGCTTTCCCGGACCTACTTTGGCGGCTTGCTTATCCCGGCACGGGTGCAGTATGTCACCAATCAGGCGACACTCCACGGCAGTTGCAGTGTGAGGACGGGTGAGATTCGGGTTTCGCATCGTTTGGCGTTGATGCCATCATGGGTACGCGATTACGTGCTGGTGCACGAAATCGCTCACCTTCAGGTTCCCAATCATTCGCGCGCGTTCTGGCGCCTGGTGGCACGCTACCCGTTGATGGAACGTGCGCGAGGATTCCTGATGGGTGCAGGCCTGACCCCAGTCGAGGTGCCTGACGTTGTCGATCCGGAGGCGGTGGAGGCACCGGACGCGGATGACAGCCCGGTACGCTAGAACGGCATAGGTAAAAATCGGAGAAGGATGAGAGATCGTGGCTCGCAAGTCTGACGCACGGTTCGGTGCAGTTTCCGAGAATCCCCAGATTGCCGTCAACCGTGAGGCGTTCCATGAGTACGAGATTTCGGAACGCTTCGAGGCGGGATTGGTGTTGACCGGGACTGAGGTCAAATCGTTGCGCGCCGGACGTCTGACCTTGAAGGAGGGCTACGTGCGGGTCTACCGCGGCGAGGCATTCCTTGAGGGGGTTCACATTCCCCCATACGACCACGGGACCTACCAGAACCACGAACCCCGGCGGACCCGCACGCTCTTGTTGCACCGTCGCGAGATCGAGGAACTGCGGGTAAGCAGTCAGGCGGCGGGGTACACACTCGTGCCATTGCGGATGTACTGGAAGCACGGCAGGGCCAAACTTGAGGTCGGCGTCGCTCGGGGCAAGAAGCAGTACGACAAGCGGGCGACAATCGCTGATCGCGACGCAAAGCGCGACATGGCGCGGGTGGCGGTTGACCGGTACAAGCGAGGGTAGGTTCACCCGGGTTCCGATGGACTGGATTTCCGATGTGATCCTTGCATATTGTCGCAGGGTGCGATATGGTTAGTGGTCTGGCTGCACGATACGGGTTGGTTGAATGGCCTATTCGGTTGTGTGCCCCAACAGGGGGATGACGGGTATCGACAGGGCAGAGAGGGCAGAAGCGGCGAGCCGAGGTGTCCGTATACCACCTCGTAAAACCACGGACAACAAAGTATTTGGCGAACGCCAGTACGCACTCGCAGCGTAATTAACGCTGCCGTCCACCC
>CAMDTO010000083.1 GCA_945907765.1 Thermoflexus hugenholtzii JAD2
TCGGACGACTTGAAGCCGTCTCAACCGACGACGTCTTGCGGGTCGCGCAACGGGTGTTCTCAGGAACCTGGCTGAACCTGGCCTATATTGGTCCGGAGATCGATGCGGATGTGCTCAGGGACCGTTTGCGAGCTTGATAATTCGTGCACTGCGTGCCGGGCACATTAGCCATTGTATTGCGTGCGAACCATCACTTTCCTGCTACACACGGTATTGACAACAGGTTTCCAGAGGATCACCGTATCCACAAGGTGCATAGGTGAGAAGGGTTTGTCAAAACGCAGTGTCGGGTCATTGACAGTAACCATGATTTCCCGTTTGCAAGAAGGTGAGATATGGAACGTCGACTTCCCAACCCGTTGGCGCAGAGCGGAAGGCCGACACGCCGCGGATTTGTCGGTGGCATGTTCGCCTCCGGTATTGCGGTCTCCCTGCCACTGGTGGCAACCGCATGTGGCATGGGCAATGACGCTGCAGGCAGTGGTTCCGCAGCCCCGCTGAAGGATCGAAAGGCAGTTAGGCCGGAATGGTGGGGCGATGCGCCACCGGCCACTGGCACCAACCAGCCAATGGACCAGATCAAGGCGTGGAACGACAAATACCCCAACCTGCAAGTCAAGTACGGAGCAAACGCCGCGACCAGTCAAGGGGTTGAAGCACTTGAGAAATTTGTCGCCGCGATCGCCTCTGGCACCGCGCCAAACGGTCTCGACTTCGACCGTTTTCAGGTGGCGATGTACGCAAACCGCTAGACGTTCGCTCCACTTGATGATTTCATCAAACGCGACAAGTTCGACATGAAGAAGTTCTTTCCGGCGACCGTAGAAGAAGCGATGGGGCTGGACAAGAAGACCTGCGGAATTCCGAGAAGCACTGACTGCCGCCTGCTTTTCTGGAACAAGGATCTGTTCCGGGAAGCGGGTCTGGACCCAGAGAAGGCCCCTGCAGCGTGGGAAGACCTTCGCCAGGCGTCGATCCGCCTGACCAAGAAGAATGCCTCCGGGTGCGACCGTATCGGTTTCCACACTGAAGAGGGCCAGGCGCACTTCCACATCTTTTGACGGCAAGCCGGCGGGGCATTCCAGTCGGCCGATGGCAAGAAGGCGACCCTGACCCAAGGCCCGAACCAGGAGGGTCTCGAGTTCATGACGAAGATGATGAAGGACCTGGGGCCGTGGGACTCATTGAAGGCATGCCAGGACGGCTGGGGCAAGGATGCGCAGCAGGCATTCCTCGTCCGCCAACTGGGGATGGTCTACCAGACAAACGACTACATCTCGACGATCGCCCGCTTCCGTCCGGACATGAAGTTCGGAGCCGCACCACCTCCGGTCAAGAAGGCTGGTGACAAGCAGATGACTTGGTCCGGCGGGTTCAGTTTCGTAGTCACTCGCGACGCCAAGGACCAGGACGTTACGTGGGAACTCGTCAAGTTCCTCTCGAGCGAAGAATGGTTCGCCGCGGGGTTCGTTGGCGACGAGGGACGTGCCAAGGGATCCGGAGGGGTCTTCGTGCCCCCAATGACCGGCCAACCCGAACTCGATAAGAAGATGTTCGCAAAATACAAGACCACTATCGCCGACGTCGACAAGGTTCCTGACACTGCGGTGAACCTCATGCAGTTCACCCGGTTTCGAGAACTGTCGATTGCCGCCCAGTACCTTTGGGATGGCATCAAGAAGTCACAGGCCGAAGCCATATCGCTCGCGAAATCCTCAACACAGACGCTCGCCGAAAACAACACCGTCGTGCAAAAGGCGCTCGACGACGCCTGGGCGACCGCAAATTAACAGTATTTACATAGGAAACAACACGAAGGGGCGGAACCAAGACGGTTCCGCCCCTTCGTGTTGTTTCCGACGCAAATCTTCAGAACTGGACCGCGACCCCGGTCTCACTTGATGTGTAGACCGCATCAACGATTTTGCTCACCGTGAGTGCCTGTTCAGGAAGCACCAAGGGGGACGTACCCTCACGGATTGCCTCAATCCAAGCAATCATCTGGTGCACATGGTTTGGCTCCCGCGACGCGTCCTGGCCCTCAGTGGCTTTCTCCGGAACAACTACGTCAACGATTGTTCCGTGCTTCTCCTGGAAAATTGCAAGCGGATCGAGTTGCGCGCCGCCCTCAGTGCCGCAGATCAGCGTTTCCGTCGAGCTCTTTGGAAGGTTCAGGACCCATGAGACCTCAAGTTGCAGGGCCGCGCCATTCGCAAACCTGATCAGCGCGAAGGCTGAGTCCTCAACGTCATACTTCGCCGGATCCCACTTGCCCCATGGATTGAACACGTTCGGACGATTTCCGAACTTGGTGAAGCTCACGCCAAACACGCTGGTCACTGGCGGATGGCCCATCAGCCACATTGACAAGTCCAAGGCATGTACCCCGATGTCAATCATCGGTCCACCGCCATTCAGGGCCTTGCTCGTGAATACTCCCCAGGCAGGGACGCCACGACGACGAAGGTACGCGGCCTTGGCGTAATACACGTCCCCAAGTTCCCCCGCATCAATGAACCGCTTCAGCGTCTGCGCGTTACGACCAAACCGGCTCTGGAATCCAACCGAAAAGAGGTTGTGATGCGTTCCTCGAACCCGATGCCACACATCGATCATCTGCTGGGCCTGTGCCGAATCAAGAGCCATCGGCTTCTCGCACATGACGTGCAGCCCCGCCTCGAGTGCTCCAATCGTCGGTTCAATATGCGCGAACGGAGGGGTGCAGATGCTCACCGCGTCAAGGTCGGCGGTCTTGATCATCTCTTCCCAACTGGTGAAGTGATGCTTGAACCCATACTTTTCCGCGACCCCTTTTGCCCGTGATTCGATCACGTCACAGGTCGCGTGAAGTTCAACGTTTTCAGCTTTGAGGTAGCCCTGAATGTGCGAGTTGGCAATCCCCCCGGTCCCAATCACGCCAACACGCAACGGTCGTTCAATTCGTGCCATCTTTTTTCACTTTCGTCGGGTCACGAGCCGGATTCCAGACCCAAAGATACCCGCGCATCACCAGCACCCGCCCGCTCAATTGACATCCTTGGCGGAGCCAACTGGCCGAGTACAACATGACCAACCACTGCAGCCACCGCGATCACATGCGCAGCGACTGACCAAGGCTGCGTGATGAGACTCTCGAAGCCATGGTTGAGGTAGGACGGGCCAATGGAGAGTGCTGCGAAATACTGACAAATCGCAACCACGATCGCCACTCGCGGGCCGGCAAGCGCAAGGCCTCCCCCGGCCAGCACGCACAGCGGCGGAATGATCGCAAGGTGCCACCGTTCCCACCAGATCGGGAGCGACGACGCCAACAATAGAAAGGTCATGGCAAACCAGCCGAGGGCGACGGTAACCAGCACTCTCCACCGGGTCGACGAATATCGCGGTCGCCAAGAACCACGGGTGATCAACCCA
Organism: Thermoflexus hugenholtzii JAD2; assembly: GCA_945907765.1. Taxonomy (GTDB): domain Bacteria; phylum Chloroflexota; class UBA11872; order UBA12225; family UBA12225; genus UBA12225. The sequence goes on from CAMDTO010000083.1 coordinate 3,415, forward strand.
AGCAGGGCCGCCGCGGAAGCTAACGCGACAATCGGGGTCCCGTAACTACCCGGGCGGAGAGGGTTAGGCATCGTGGTGTCCGTAACGTCTGGGTATCCAGTCCACCAGATTGCCCGATCGACGATCTCAAAAGCGACAAGCAACGGGTTCGAAAACACTGGGTAGGTCGCACGCATGTGCGCAGATTGTGTCTGGAAAAACTCGATGCTCTCATCAATCCCTTGAACTGGATTGGGATAAAGGGACGGGTTCAGCGCGGTAAATACCGCAGCCACGACTGCAGCCGCGAGAGCAAGTCCACCAATGACCCGTGTCCGCGCCCCGTTCAGGTTGCGCTTGACTGCGAATGCCAATGGCACCGCGCCCACGAGCCCCGAGTACGCGCCCGTGTACTTGGTGCCGACCGCGAGCGCCCCACACAAGCCAGCAGCGACCCATGCCAGCCACGAGGACCTTCGCATCCGCGAGCCACGGATCACCAGCAATCCGGATGCCAGGCCAAACATCAGTGAAATGGAGTCCATGCCAACACGTCGGGAGTGCGCCAGCCATAGCGGGTGTGAGGAAAGCAGAACCGCTGCAACCAGTCCAGCCGTCCCGACACCGGCTCGGCGCGTCGCCCACCAGATCATCAGTGCTGTCAACCAACCTGCAAGTGCTCCAGGAAGACGTCCAACAGTGATCGTCAGGCTGTCAGGGACATTCCCTTCGACGGCATTGTCCTCGGGCGACAATTGCCAGTCGTACTCACGGACTTGCCGCACCGGAACGCCATCCTCATCGAAAGTCCGGTGAGAGGTCAGACCAAACCCTGCAAGCGTTGCGCCGATCAACCACTTGCCGACCTGGGGCTGCGTCCGGAAATAGAACTCATCAGTCCATTCGGCGTCAAAAAGCTCCCCGGACCTGACGAGACGGAAAGCCTCCTGAGACGACGTTGTCCAATGGGTCTCATCACCGTGGAACTCCTCCGCCCCGATGGCAAAGAAGTACGGGAACGCCAGAACAAGCCCGATCGCAATCAAAACGACGGTCCGCGATACGGTCGAATTCGGACTCCCGCGCATCGACGGTTTGACCGCTACCCAACGACTGATCACCCAATCCTCCACGTCCTGGCATTCCTGATGGCCGGACTTCTAGCATGCCGCACCCAGCAATGCGGGCATCGTATCGGTCGATGAACGCCTCAGCTCGTCATGCCACCGAATGCGCCATGACCCCATTTGCCGGATTCATGGGCGGAGGACGTACAGTCTGGCGGTGTTCGGATGGAAGAGTCCACCCCGGCGCGACGCACTGCGATGGTGTGCCGCAGTCGCAGCCCTGGTTCTCGTAACCGCGATCTGGGCGCCGGGATCCTTTGCTGACGAATCCCCAAACCAGATCGCCGACGTCACTTCGCCCGACGGTTTCCTTCCTCCGGTTTCTTGCAATCGTCCATTGCAGGCGGACCCAACGCCCGACGACCTTGAGGGTTCGTGTCCGCCGGGTAACGTCGAGACCGAACCGCAGGCCGATGCGAATGGCGATGAGATTGGAGCGTTCGAAACTCCTGTCGATCGCTCACCGGACGGCGTCAGCCGGGGCGACGATGACGAACCAAAGGCCCCGGACCGTGGAGGGCAATCGAGCAACCCCGACCCGATTGCCGGCACCAGGACGCCGGTTCGCCCAGCATGGCAACACGGTGCACTCCTGCCACTCACCCCAGGAACCCCGACCAGGATGAACGTGGCCGGCCAATTGGTTTCGGCAGCGCCGACGCCGGGAAGGATGGGACCAGCTCCATACTTTCCTGGATTGCACAGCCCTACTCCTCGCCCCACGTTCACCCCTAGCTCCACTTCCACACCCAGTCCAACCCCAACCCTGACTCCGACCGAGACCGCGACACCAACCGAAACGCCAACACCGACGAACACACCAAGCACAACGCCCACTCCGACAATCACCTCTACCCCCACCTTGACATCAACTCCTACTCCAATTTTTTCTCCGACTCCGACCGTAACCACGATTCCCACAGCCAGTAGCACTCCACCATCAACTTCCACGTCGGACGTTGCACCGAGCGCCACGTCAACCCAAGCCTTGGGTGTCATTTCTACTGCAACCGCAGTCTCAGCCTTGCCCAATCGCTCCCAGCCTGGCTTGGAACGATCCGGACCCGGGGACGCTATTCCCGTCTTCCTTGGGGACGATGGGGCACATCCAGTGCAACCGCCGGCATCTCAAGGCGCAGTTCGCAGTGGCCTATGGTGGCGCGGTGCCCCGTGGGATGATCGGGGTGATCGGGTTTCCGCGGTTGGCGCGCCAGCCTCGGTCCATTGGTTGGATCCCGACGCGCCGACCGCGTGGGAAATTTCCGAAGATCCGTCACTTTCAGGTCTGGCACGCAACATGTCGCTGACCCTTGAGGCAATGCGAAAGTGTTTCCAAGGCGCGAGCGGGCCAGTTTGCGGATTTCGACCAGGGAATGTGTATGACGCGATCTACATTCGTGACACTGCCTACATCGCTGCGCTTGCGAAGTATGCGTATCCGTCTGATCACCTCAGGACGGTCGTCGAGGAAGCACTGACACTTCAGTTTGATGAACGTGATGAGAGTGTCAATCCTCGGGACCTCCTGCCACGTTCCCCATGGCCGACGAGACCGGGGACTGGAGCAACGTCGGCGGTCGTCGACTTCGACAGACGACGCGAGAAGGCGAATGTTGCGTCGGACGAGGAAGTCAGCCTCATCCGCGCCGCATATCAGTACTTTCAATCAGACGGAGGCGCAGCGTGGCTGCGGACACCAGTCAGAGGCACAAGGGTCTTCGACAGATTGACGCTTGCCCTGAACTGGGTCCTCGAACGTCGAACCGACCCGAAGTCAGGATTGGTGATCCGGCCGCACACCACCGACTGGGGGGACGTCGAACTCAGCGATGACGGAATCGCTCCGGGAAGTGCCACGCCAACAGTGTGGACCGCGTCAATATATGACCAGGCAGTCACCTATCGCGCGCTGCGCGAAATGGCAATAATGGCAGCCTCCCTCGGCGACAAGGACCGTGCCGAAACGTACGACCGGAGAGCGGACACGCTAAGGGATCAGACCCATCAGGCACTTTGGATGCCTAATGATGGCTACTTCCGGACACATGTGCATGTTGCAACCGGACCGCAAGGGATGCCATTGACGCAACCGCATGACGGCGATCACGACTTCAATGAGGACGCGATCGTGAGCGTCGCCAACGCAATTGCCATCTATGCCGGCCTCGCAAACGACATCGAAACCTCTCGGATTGTCACCGTTCTCGAGCGGGCGAGGCTTGGCTCCGGATCGCCACTGGCCGGCGTGTCGCTCTTTCCGGCGTACCCATCTGGAACCTTCCGAAACGCCCAGATGTCTTCAGGCTCGTACCAGAATGGTGCCGTGTGGGATTGGTGGGCGGGCACCCAGATCATGGCGGAGTTCGCGCGGGGCTATAGCAACGCAGGATTTGCCCACCTCGCAGCGATTTCGCGAGCATGGCAATCTCATCAGGACGACATCCCGGAATGGCGTCCACTCCCACCCGGCTACGCTCGGGATCGGCGCGTGCCTCTGGCGACCGCCGGAAGCGGCCACTCTGCGGCGGCCGCCGGAACCGTTGGAGAGGCGGTAATCCACGGCCTGTTTGGCCTTGAACTCTCGCGGAACAGTTTCGCCGTCACACCTCGATTGGGAAGCCTTAACGGTCAAGCGCGCGTCCGCCTCCCTGACTCAAACGGAACCGGACGGTACCTAGCCTTCGGTCAGCGAATCCGGCGCTCGGATGGGTCTCTGCTTCTCACCGCAGTCATGGAAACCAACCATCCGGCACCGGGCTGGTTCGCTATCCGGCTGCCGAGTGATCAGACACCGACGTCCATCAGCATTGATGGCACGTCGTTGCCGTTGCCGTGGAAAATCGGCGTGGTAGGTTCCGACATCATGCTCACGGTCGGAGCAATAGAGCCGGGTCACCACGTCCTGACCATTGCATGGGACGGGAGTTCACGGCAGTGAACGGGACCGGGAACAAGCCGCGTCTGATGTACTTGTGACATCAGTCCGGCATATATGTAGAATAGGTCCTAATCGTCGGAGACCGTCCATTGGAGGTAGTTGTGTCTGAAGCAGTGAAACGTAGGGGCTATACAAGCGAGAGACCATCCTTCCCGTGGCAGAAAGCAACGGCTGCAGGCTTTCTCGCAGGCTGTTTCGCGTTGGGTTCGGTCATTGCGGGCGCTGCCGGAGGTGAAGGTGCCAGTTTCGTTGATTCAACCGCGACGATCACGAAGCGGGACAACGTCACAATCGGCAAGGAAGTGTATGTAGGCCCGTTCGCAAACCTCATCTCGTCAAATAACATCACAATCGGCGATGAGTCCAACGTACAGGACAACGTGGTCATCGATGCGTCGCAGTCGGCCGTCGAACTCGGCAAGATGGCCATCCTTGCCCACGGCGCATCCGTGAAGAACGGCACGCGCATGGGGACTGAGGGCAAGTGCCCTGCCCCCGCAGCCGATGCTCACGCTGACCCGAACGCAAATGCCCACGGCACTGCGATAGCCCATTGTCCATCGTTTGTCGGTTTCAATTCTGTCGTCGAGGGCGCGGTCCTCGAGATGGATACCATGGTGCTCCACCTCGCCTACGTCGGGCCGGGGGTGCGCATTCCATCGGGACGCAAGGTCAATTCCGGCATGCGCATCGACTCCCAAGTCGAAGTCATGGCCAAGACCGCGCCACTTGTTGCTGGTGACCGAACCTTCATGGAAGGCGTTATCGAAGTCAACCTTACGTTCGCGGCAGGGTACGCGCACATGCATGATGAGGATAGTGACGCCGACAAGGGCGTCAACTACGACCCTGGCATGACCAACTTCAATCCCTTCCGTGACCTTCCCGAACTTGCCGGCGTACACACTCGCGACACCAAGTTCCGCAATCGCATCATCGGTGATGTGCGCATGGGCAACTCCTTGGCCGAGCTTGACAAAGTCATGGGAAATCACATTTCCATCCGGGCTGACGAAGGCGAACCATTCCTAGTTGGAGCAATCGCCTCGATGGGGAGTGGCACGGTTTTCCACGCACTTGAGGGCTCGCACATCGAAGCACACGATGGGGTGGTCTACGGCAAGGGCGTGATCGTTCATGGGGGTGCAACCCCTTGGAATGATGTGACGATCATCGGCAAGAATGTCCGTATCGGAGACCATGCGGTCTTCTTCCGGTCAAACTTGGGCAATGATAGCTACGTCGGATCGCGTGCCCTCCTTCAGGACACCAAGCTTCCAGCGGGAACCGTTATCCCCGACAACTGGGTGGTCGTGAACGGCCAGTTCGTAAACCGCGTCGAGTGGTAGCAGGGCAAGGTCGGTTGGGTGCACGTTCGTACAACCGACCATCAATTGAACCTGGAAACAGGCGGCGCCGACGATTTGTCGGCGCCGCCTCGCTTTTGCTGGCTGGATTGGTTGCGATGGTGGCTGGAGGCGGAGCCACGATGGGCCTGTCCTATTTTCGGCGTCTTTCCGCATCGTCGTCCCCGACGATTGTCAAAGGCGTCGTGGTCACAGGGTTCACCACGTCAGTCAAGACGACCTCCGAACCGCTTGGGTCCGGGCTGACGAATTGGCGTGCGGACTGGTCGATTTGCTGGGACCCAACGCCAAATGCGATTGGTTACGACCTTCAGGTCCTGACTGCGGAAGGTATTTCACCACGGCTTCGCCGGATAACGACGACATGCCTGGAGGTTGAGGTTGCTGCCGGTGAACACTCGCTAGACCGGATTGAACGCGAACTGGGAATCCAGATGTCCCTTCAGCGGTCACAGCTCTCGTACCGGATACGCGCAGCGCTGCCGAATGACCAAGTTGGTGAGTGGTCACGCGACGTGGGTGCCGGTGAAGACTTGAATTCCGCGCCAAGGTAGGATTTCCGCCATCGGGGCGTTGGCTCTGACAAATCAACCAATCAAGGCTTCAACCGTATACTTCCGAGAACCATGAGCTCCACGCCAGCGACCCACCCCTCGGTTGGCATGCCTCCACGCATGACCGGTGCTGGTGCGCACTCCTCACTGGTCCAAGCCCTTGGTTTGGTGGTCGGCGACGCAAATGTTCATTGGCGCCGGGAGATGATCCGTTCGTATGAGTACGACGGCTCAATCGACGTTGGCCACCCGGATGCAGTCGCACTGGTCGGTTCTTGTTCAGACGTCGTCGGGGTAATCCGCACCGCAGCCCGGTTCGGGCTTCCAGTCGTCGCCCGTGGGTCCGGGACGGGACTATCCGGAGGGGCAGTACCAACTGAAGGCGGGGTCGCGTTGGGATTTTCCCGAATGCGGAAGGTCCTGTCCGTTGATCCGGAAAACCTCCGGGCAATTGTTGAGCCTGGTTTAATTAATCTGGACCTGACGAAGTCGGTCTCCAAATATGGCCTGTATTTCGCTCCCGACCCTTCAAGTCAGGCCGCATGCTCGATAGGCGGGAACGTCGCCGAGAACGCAGGCGGCGCGCACTGCCTCGCCTACGGAGTGACTACGAACCACGTGACCGGTCTCGAGTGCGTCTTGGCGTCCGGCGAAGTCGTCCACACCGGCACCTTGGGCACAGGCTCGCAGGCGGTCGACGCACCGGGTTACGACTTGACTGGGTGCCTTGTGGGTTCAGAGGGCACGTTCGCGGTTGTGACCCAGGTTGCGGTCAGGCTCATGCCAACCGCCGAAGCGGTGAGGACAATCCTTGCAAGCTTCCCGACCATCGATAGTGCAAGCCAAGCGACTTCGGACATCATTGCCGCCGGGATCATCCCCGCGGCACTGGAAATGATGGACGCGTTAACCATTCAGGCACTCACCCGGGCTGGACACACTGGTCTTCCGGCTGACGCCGCCGCGGTTCTTCTCGTTGAAGTTGAAGGAGTGCGCGAGGGCGTTGACGAACTCGTGCCTCACGTCGAGCGCTTGCTACTCACCGCGGGTGCCTCGGAAATCCGGACTGCGCGCACCGCCGACGAGCGTAATCGCCTCTGGAAGGCACGGAAGGGCGCGCTTGGGGCGCTTGGCCAGATCAAGCCGAACTACGTGCTTCAGGACGGTGTCATCCCCCGTACCCGGCTGCTGGAAGTGTTGCGAACGGTCGCGGAGGTAAGTGAGCGGTACAACCTGCCAATCGCAAACGTGTTCCACGCTGGCGATGGCAACCTCCACCCCTGCATCATCTTCGATGCCCGTGTGCCGGGCGAAGTGGAGAAAGTGATCGCTGCCGGGGGAGACATCCTCCGAAAGTGCGTGGACGTGGGCGGCACGCTGTCAGGTGAACACGGCATTGGCTTGGAGAAGCAAGCATACCTCACATGGGTGATGTCAGATCTGGATATTTCCGCACAGCACGCGCTGAAATACGCTTTCGATCCGGACGTTCGGCTGAACCCTGGCAAGATCTTCCCGCATGCGTACCGCCCAGTTCCTCAAATCCAAGTCGCGTGACCGTGATGACAATGGGACAACAATCTGCAATCCAGGCAAGGACCGGAGTGGGATCGCATGAACGTCCCGGATGATGTCGCCAATCCGGTCTCCCCACCGCCAATTGCGTCCACTAGCGAAACTGGACGCTTCGCGATCAAGGCTATGTTGCCTGGGCACGTTGCACACCCCAAGACCCCAGTCGACGTTGCCGGACTGCTTGCCGATGCGACATCGAAAGGCGAAGCGGTGGTTCCTTGGGGTGGGGGTACCCATCAAGGGATCGGGGCCGGTCCCGAACGCTATGACATCGCCTGCGACATGTCCCATGTGAACGAACTTGTTGCATTCGAACCTGCCGACCTTGTCGTGACCGTCCAGGCTGGGATGACCCTTGGACGTCTGCAGGATCACCTGCGTGAAAAGGGCCAGTTCCTCGCGCTCGACGGCGGCCATCCCGAAATGTCCACAATTGGGGGAATGCTCGCGACAAATTCAAGCGGGCCGAGTCGCCTTCTCTATGGGTCGGCCCGGGACCTCGTACTTGGCATGCAAGTTGCACTTCCAAATGGAGACCTCGTCCGCAGCGGTGGCAAGGTGGTAAAAAATGTTGTCGGGTATGACCTCAACAAGCTCCATATCGGGGCACTCGGCACGGTCGGCACCATTTGTGAAGTCACATTCAAGGTCCATCCGCTTCCCAGATCCGAAGGTACGGTTCTCGCCCACTTCGACGACTTCAAGGTAGCGAATGACGTTGCCGAACGACTTGCTCGCTCAAACCTGGCGTTACGTTCAGTCATCGCGTTTTCTAGCACGCTGCCCTCATCACCTGCGGATATCCGCCAACCAGCCGGAACAACGGTGGCGGTATGGTGCGCTGGCTGGCCTGCAGCGGTTGAGCGCCAGAAGCGCGATGTCATCGCTGCCCTAAGTACTGCCGGAGCCTCGGCGGTGTTCGGACCAAATCCACAAGCGCACGCGGCGTTCTGGGATGCAATCGCTCGCCCGACCGCTCCCGGGGTCCAACTCAAACTCGCGTCACTCCCGTCCCGGATTGGCGAGCTCGTCACGGTGGCAACCGCCGTGGCTGCAGAGGCGGACCCTGCGCCCCCGGAATGGATCGTGTACGCCGGGGTTGGAATTGCACGTCTGGCAATAGGAAGTGGAAGTGTCGAGGTCATCATGCGAATTCGTGACGCGGCTGCATCGAGGGGCGGGACATGCGTCATCGCATCAGCAGACGGAATTCCAATGGACCCTGCGCTTGCCTGGGGACCGGTCCGGGACGACTTCGCGCTGATGCAGCGGGTCAAGGCCCAGTTCGATCCGAACCGTACGCTCAATCCGGGACGATTTGTCGGGGGCATCTGATCCCCGGCAACTCACGCGCTCACGAAGGAAAGTCACATGGTCATTCTCGACATGCCACGAGGCATCGATCCGAACAACCCGATGACCCACGTGCCACCAAGCCCAGGTCTCCAAGGGTTTCTCGGTGAAGAGGACTATGAGGCGCTTGTCAAGTGCGTCCACTGCGGACTCTGTCTCAACGAGTGTCCGACGTACCGGGCAAACGGGCTTGAACCAGATTCCCCCCGCGGCCGGCTGTATCTGATCCGGGCAGTCGCGGAAGGAACACTTCCTTTGACCGACGAGGTCGAGGACCACTTGAACCAGTGCCTTGTCTGTCGCGCGTGTGAGACAGCATGTCCATCCAATGTGCAGTTCGGTCAAGTCATGGAAGCCGCCCGCCACTCAATCCTGCAGGAACGCGCAACACGGCTTCGGCGAGTACTCACCTGGCTCGCATTCCATCAACTTTTCCCGCACCCAGAACGGCTCGCATTTGTTGGCTCACTCCTCCGCTGGTACCAGCGGAGCCCGTTGCCCGCCTTCGTCCAGCTTGCCTCGCGCTTTGGAATCGTGCCATCCCGGCTTGCGCTCATGGAGAAGATGGCGCCACCGCTGAGTGA
>CAMDTO010000084.1 GCA_945907765.1 Thermoflexus hugenholtzii JAD2
TACTTCCGCGGGATTGCCGACTTGGTGCGGTTACGTGCCGAGTTTCGGGAGGAGTTGATCATGAGCGCGGTCGTCGTGGTGGGTCTCGGGTGGGGAGACGAGGGCAAAGGCAAGATCGTCGATGCCATCGCCGCCGAGAGAGGCGCACGGCTTGTCCTGCGCTTCAATGGCGGCCCCAACGCCGGCCATACGGTCGTGCCGGGCGTGGATCTCCATTCCTTGCCCGCCGGGACGGCACCGCCTCCTTGGCATGATCACGTGTTCCGGCTTCATCAGGTGCCATCCGGGATATTCACTCCGGGATGCACTTCGATCTGCGGCCCCGGCACGGTCATTGATCCGGACGGATTTCTTGCCGAACTTGCCGAAGTCGAGGAACTCGGAGGAGACACCTCGACCATCCTCCTCTCGGACCGGGCGCATGTCGTCCTGCAGGCCCATCGCGACCGTGACCGCCTCCTGGAGGCTGCGCGCCACGCGACAAGCCCGTCGCTCGAACAAGGCACGACCAAGCGTGGTGTCGGACCGTGCTATGAGGACCGCGCCGCTCACATCGGACTTCGCCTCGGAGACCTCCTGGATGGCGCCTACCTTGACGAATACCTGCCATTCTTCGCCGCCGAACAGTCTCGTCGTCTCGGCGCCTATGGCGGCGCACCCATTGATGCGCGTGCCCTCAGGGTCCAGTGCGACCAATGGGCCGACGCCCTCCGCCATCGGATAGTGGACTCATTCCTTCTGGTGCGAGATGCGCTTGCACGGAATGACACGATCATTCTGGAAGGCCAGCTTGGGGTCGGGCGTGATGTGGATTGGGGCATATACCCATACGTCACGTCGTCAGGAACGACCGCTGGTTCCGCTGCCGCTGGCACCGGAGTGCCAGTGACCGCCATCCGGGAGGTAATCGGCGTTGCCAAGGCCTTCTCGACGTCTGTCGGGTCGGGGCCGTTCGTTACTGAGGTCCATGGTGCCGAAGCAATGAGATTCCGTGAGGCGGGCGGTTCGGAGACTGAACACGAGTACGGGGTAACCACGGGTCGCCCTCGTCGCTGCGGGTGGTTCGACGCGGTTGCCACCCGGCAGGCGGCCCAGATCAACGGCTGCACCGGCATTGCCCTGACCAAGGTCGATGCCCTCGATGGGTTCGATGAAGTGAAAATCGCTACCTCATACGACCAAGGCGGGAAATCGATTGACTACGTACCGAGCAACACCCGCGCGATTGGCCAGTTGAGTCCGGTCTACGACCTCTTTCCAGGTTGGTCCGGTGGGACCCGTGACGTCCAAGTGTGGTCCGAGCTTCCGTACACCGCCCGGGTTTATGCGGATGCGGTCCAGAACGCTTGCGGCGTTCCAGTCGCCTATGCAGGAACCGGACCGACGCGCCTCGCCATGGCGCCCCGTCATTCGTGACCTCCCAGATGCCACCCAGGTCTGATTCGCACGGCTCACTCAGTTGGGCGATGATGGCGACCGGTGTCTCAGATGTCTACCGGATAGGTCGCCGACACGCATACTGAACTGGGCGGCCCATCCGCCGCCACCTCCCGACCCCTTGCGGGCGGAATGAGATCGGAGAGACCTGGAATGTCACTCGTACCGATGAAGCAGATTCTTGACGAGGCCGAGCGCGGTGGCTACGGGGTCGGCGCGTTCAACGTCAACAACATGGAGCAGATCCAGGGGATCGTGAGGGCGGCACGTGAGACGAACTCCCCGGTCATCATCCAGGCCTCCAAGGGTGCACTGCGGTACACCAACCTGATCTATCTCAAGAAGCTGATGGAAGCAGCTGTTGAGGAGAACCCGAACCTCAAGATCGCGCTGCACCTCGACCACGGCAACGACTTGGAGGTGATCCGGACGGCCATTGATCTCGGGTTTACGTCGGTCATGCTGGATGGTTCGCTTGAACCCGATGGAAAGACCCCTCGCAGCTTCGATAGCAACGTGGATATCACCCGGCGTGCGGTCGAGATGGCCCACCCGCATGGCGTCACGGTGGAAGGTGAACTCGGCACCCTGGGCGGCATCGAGGAACATGTGCAGGCGAGCCGCGTGATCCTGACCGACCCGGAGGAAGCGGCGATCTTCGTTGAACGCACCGGTGTGGACGCGCTGGCCGTGGCGATCGGGACATCGCACGGCGCATACAAGTTCAAGGACACGCCGACCCTCGCGATCAACTTGGTGGAGAAGATCCACGCCTTGGTGCCGGATGTCCGGATTGTGATGCACGGTTCGTCAAGCGTGCCTGCCGAACTGATCGATGCGATCAATCGGTACGGGGGCCAGATGCCCAATGCCCGCGGGGTTCCGGTCGAGGCAATCCAGGAGGGCATTCGTCACGGCGTACGCAAGATCAACGTCGATACGGACACGCGGCTCGCCGCCACTGCGACGATCCGCCGGATCTTCCACGATTCCCCGACCGTCTTCGACCCGCGTGACTACCTCGGACCGGTCCGTGATGCGATCACTGCTGTCGTCAAGGAACGGATGATTGCGTTCGGGTCGGCCGGACACAACGACGACTACGCGCCAACGACCCTAGAAGCGATGAAGCAGGTGTACGCGGCTCGTCGTCACAGTTGACGGCTGGCGGGTTGCCGGGAGTTCTCAACGCGGTCCGACTTCGGCGACGCTGGACATTTGACCCGACTGCCACGTTTGATTGGTGCTCATTCAGTGGGGTCCAGGTAGTACGTACGTCGCGTCTAATTCATCCTGCCCAGTTGCTTCCAGATGTCGGCGGCGATTTCGGTCACGCGAGTGGCATCGGGTGCCTCGGGCATGACGCGTGCATACAGGGACAGGTCAAGCCACGCGGCGGTGAGATTTACCGCGCGTGGCATTGGTACCTGACGCAGGAGAAGTCCACGGTCCCGGACCTGTTCGGCGGACGGTGAGAGCCTCAGCATCCGTTCAACCACTTCCAGTGCCTTGGAATGGGCACGCTGTCGCATGTACGCGTTCTTGAGGTTCGATAGCACCCGAAAAATGATGGCCCGTGGCGCTTGGGCCTGAACGTGATGGGAGAGCAGCGGTGTCTTCCTCCCGGTTGTGACCCTCACGAGTTCCTCGCATTCAGAGTGGGTCAGGCGCCGGCCCAGGTTGTATGGATCAACTAGGACGTGCATGCCGTTGCCACGGAACTCTGCAATGAAGTGGCCCGGCAATCCGATCCCGACGGCATCCATTCCAGCCCTGGTCGCAACGGCGCAGTACACGATCGAAAGCAGGATGGGTAGTCCGCGCCGTCGGTCGAGAACGTCGTCCATGAAGCTGCTTCGAGGTTGCTGGTATTCGTCACCGATCGCACCTCGGAAACCCTCGTCAACGAAGAGCACGGTGTGGAGTGCCTCGAGCGCGAGTTCGTCGCTGTCCGCGTTCGAACGGTGCGCCTTTGCCAGTTCAAACCGTCGGCGAACCCGCGCACCAAGCTCATCAAGGCGAGTGAGGTAGGCGTCGACATCAAGACCTGGATGCTCTTCGGCAGCAATCCACAGGCACGCCTCGGCAACGTCAATGCGGGCGTCCGGCCGGGCGATCATCGCGGAAAACATCCGCCGAGCCGCAACCGCCTGCGGATCCCGCGTCGAATGCGGGTCATCGCCATCACTCCCGGGCATTGCCGCTCATCCAACCTTCTAGCGAATTGCGCCGAACCATTCTGTCAATCACGATACCCGCAGAACCTCGCGGACGTCGCACTCGGGCAACACTTCAACATCATCTATTTTGGGCGATGGTGCAGTAAATGTCCGTACAACCGGAGCCGAGTAGGCCACGACCGCGGAGGAGGCCGCTGTTATAGTTACCCTAACTGGATATACTCCGGATCTTAAAGACGGCTGTCTACCCGGGCACGCGGACGCAAGCGTCAGGCGCTTCCAACGGACACAGGCCGGCCCAAGACGCGAGGCTCGGACGGATACCACGGTGGGCATGGATGGGCTAAGCCGACTTTCAGAGATGAGCCGCCAGATTCTGGCGCTCGCCAAGAAGGAAGCGGCGTTTTTTCAACACGATCAGATTCGCACCGAGCACATCCTTCTCGCCATTGCAGCCGTTCCCGAGGCAGTCGCTTCCCGTTTGCTGAGACGGCAAGGCATCGATCCGCAAATCGTGGTGCGTGAGGTCGTTGCGTATCTCCAAATCGGTAAGGTTGCCGACGCCCGGGCGATCACGCTTGGCAACAGCTCGCGCGAATGCATCGTCCTGGCCGGTCAGGAAGCCGAACGGCTTGGATCCGAGTACATTGGCACTGAGCATCTTCTGCTCGGCTTGCTTGGAGACCCGGAGTCGATTGCCGGCAAGGTCCTTTTTGCGCTTGGAGTGGATGCCGACCAAGTTCGCCGGCACGCCGCCGGGCTTGCAGACAGCTCGCCACCTCGTTCACCAGTTGATCCACAATCCAGGGCGAACCCTGCAGCGGGGCGCACACCTGCCGGCGGGGCTAGCGAACGCCCGCGTGAAGGACAAGGTCGCCGAGGTGGGGGCAAGGCTGAGGACGAGAAGTCTTCGCTGTTAAGCCAATACGGACGTGACCTGACCCAGATGGCACGGTCGGGCAAGTTTGACCCACTCATCGGTCGTGAAGTGCAGCTCGAACGGCTCGCCCAGATCCTTCTCAGGAAACAGAAGAATAATCCTGTGCTGGTCGGTGAGGCTGGCGTCGGAAAGACGGCGATTGTCGAGGGGCTCGCCCGCGCGATCGTTTCGCGCGATGTCCCGGATGCGCTGCGCAACCTTCGGCTGATCCAACTTGACTTGCCTGGAATCGTGTCGGGCACACGGTTTCGAGGTGACTTTGAGGAGCGGCTCAAGGCGATCGTCGCCGAGATTGTCAAGGCTGGCGACATCATAGTGTTCATCGATGAACTTCACATGCTCATGAGCGCCGGCGGAGGTGCGTCCGGGGCACTTGGAGCGGCGAGCCTGCTGAAGCCAGCTTTGGCGCGTGGCCAGATACGGTGCATCGGTGCCACGACGTGGAAGGAATACCGGCGCTACATCGAGGCAGACGGAGCGCTCGCGCGTCGCTTCCAGGCGATCACGGTCGATGAGCCATCTGTAGAAGACGCCAACCGGATCTTGGAAGCGCTTCGTCCGGCGTACGAGCAGTTCCACGGCGTTGCAATTGGCGACGGGGCGATCCACGCCGCGACCACCATGAGCGCGCGTTACCTCACCGAACGGTCGATGCCCGACAAGGCGATCGACCTCATTGATGAGGCCCTCGCCCGGGTAAAGGTCCGTCGCCTGACGCCACCCGATGCCCTTCGACAGGTACAGCGACTGCGTGACCAGGCAAAGATCGAACGCGAGGCTGCTGTCGAATGGCGTGAGTTTGATCGTGCCACGTTGCTTGGTGAGGAGGAGAAACGCCTTTCTGCCGAAGCTGAGCAGATACGTCTGGAGTGGCGTGGCCGTCTCGAGTTGGAAGCAAGTTCGATCAGCCAGCGCGACATCGCCGAAGTTGTGGCCGCGTGGACTGGCGTTCCGGTTCAGAACCTCACCGAAAGCCAGCAGTCCCGTTTCCTGAACCTCGAACAAGGGTTGCGTGAACGGGTTGTCGGGCAGGCACCCGCACTAGAGGCACTCGGGCGCGCCCTGCGCCGGAATGCAGCTCGCCTCGGTGATCCAAGTCGACCCGTGGGAAGCTTCCTGTTCGTGGGCCCGTCAGGCGTGGGGAAGACCGAAGTTGCCCGCTCCCTAGCGGCCTACCTGTTTGATTCGGAAGATGCGCTGATCCGCTTCGACATGAGCGAATTCAGTGAATATCACACCGTGAGTCGTCTCATTGGTGCGCCTCCCGGCTATGTGGGCTATGAGGCGGCTGGAGACCTTACCGAACGCGTTCGCCGTCGACCGTACTCGGTCGTGTTGTTTGACGAAGTCGATAAGGCCCATCCGCGGCTGCTAACCTCCCTCCTGCAGGTGCTCGACAGTGGGCACCTCAGTGACGGGCAAGGGCGCAAGGTCAACTTCCGCAACACGGTAATCATCATGACCGCTAACTACGGGTCGGAACAGTTGAAAACCGGCAGGCTCGGCTTCGCTGTCGACGGGCCTTCCTCGGGACCCAAGGACATCCGGGGCATCGTGGAGGGGGAGGTCAAGCGACGCCTCCTGCCGGAATTCCTGAACCGTCTTGATGGGACGGTGGTTTTCGAGCCCCTGACGGAAGAAAACCTGCAAGCGATCGCTCGCATGCTCCTCATACGGACGGCAGCGACAGCGACGGCACGGTCAATCGTTCTTACGTGGGACGACACGGTCCTCGATTGGCTGTCAAAGCGTGGGTACGCCTCTCGAGATGGCGCCCGCCCAATCCGGCAGCTTATCCGGCAACATGTTGAGGATGGCTTGGTGGACGGCTTCTATGCAGATGCTCGTGCCGGGACACGTTCCGTTCACATTTCAGTCGCGGACGACGCCTTGGTCCTCACAACCGCGAATGAGGAACCCGTGCCGGAATCGGCGGCTGACGAATTGGTCGTCCTGCCCGCCTAGCTGACCAGTCAGCCGCGATTTGCTCGCCGATTGAACTTTCCAGGTCAAGGACGTGAAACGCTTCCCCTAAGCAGGAACAGTGAAGGGTAGGGTGACACGCAAACCCTAATCTGGGTTCCGGAGTACGGCTCCTACATGTATGCGTCGAAGCTGAGGCCGGCGTACTGTGGTGTGGGGGTTTTGCCGTAGAGCAGGCTTAGGAAAGACCCACTCGACATTTTCTCACTGCCCTTGGGATGCGCGGCAAGCGCCATTCGCCCGGCTCGGTCCGGACCACGGAACTCTGCCGCCGTCTGGGCGCTGAGTGTCCATTCAGCAGTCCGAGGCATCAGTTCGTATGGAGGCCCATACGGTGCATTCGAGAAGTAGGCCGGCACTCCCCAGCGGGCTCGTAGCACTTCCTGCCGACGCAACCCGGGAAGCTGGGATGTGATGTCATCGGGTGCGACATCCTGTGCATCGGCCGTAGCGGCAGTCGATGCACTGATCCTCCCCGGTCGCGGGGCATCAACGACTTGACGGCGACCGGCGACATCCGGAAAGCGCACGCCAGGTGCACGCCGGACCGTTTCGTCCTGACGACGCGCGGCGCCGATCACGAGGGCTGGTCCACTCAGGAGCGCGGCTCCGCCCACCGGGATCGTCGCGCCAGATCTCGTATCGATCGCCACCATCAGGTCGGCTCCATCGCCCGTGTCCCCGAATGACGCGCCACCTAAAGTGGTTCACCCATCCGCGGACCATTCCCCATCCTTGGGTTCCAGGCCTAATCCGATTATCGGCAGAATCCCGAAAAGTTTGAGCGTCGCGGCGTAAACGTGACAGGGTTCGACGGTTGTCGGGAGCCGCGGTAGGATCGCCACATGGCATAGCGGATTCCGTGGTGGCTTTCTGATGAAGAATCGACACTTCTCGACGTACTACCACCCTCTCCGAGCATCGCCTGCGGGCGAACCGGGTCGGCGATGTGCGCTGAATGCCTGGAGGCTGTTGACCGCTTCAGGGGAGCCGAATGCAATCGGTGCGGTGTACCGCTGTCGGCGTGCACCAGGATGGCCCACCGTGATGAATGTCAGCGCGCACCGTCGGTGTTCCGATCGGTCAGGAATGCGGGACCGTTCGAAGGCAACCTGCGGACAGCCATTCATGCCTTCAAGTACGGTGACCGACCGGACGAGGCCTCTCCACTCGCATCACTCGTGCTTGATCATTGACGAGACTGATCGCCGGAAGTTCGGTCACGGAGCCGTGGATGATCGTACCAGTCCCACTTGATCCAAGAAGGCGTGCTGCTCGGGGCTACGATCAGGCTTCACGGCTTGCTTCGCATCTGGAGCGGTCGCTTGGGTGGTCTGTGGCATCGCGATTGCGACGAGTCAGGGAAACCGTCCCGCAAGTGGGCCTAGGACGCAAGGCACGATTGGCGAACATCAACGGTGCCTTTCACTTTGAAGTGCCACCGATCCCGGGCACTGTCCTGCTCGTCGCTGATGTGATGACGACTGGCGCGACAATTGACCAAGGCGAACGCGCGTGTCTCGCTGCCGGCTGCACTGACGTCTGCGGGGTCACCTTTGCGCGTGAGCCGTAAAGGTGGGTACGTTCGCCGGGAGAATGGCAACGGGAGGCGCGGATTCCCAACCTTTGTTGCCGCCCGACCTCAGACCTTTCCACAGTTGCCGATACTCTTGTACGAGCACGTGCAGTGATCATTGGTTCCCGGGGGGTTCACAGTGACCGGGTCCGAACGATCATCAAGTACGCGCCAGAGGTGGAGGATCCCGACATGGACGTGGTGACGCAGGCCCTGCACGTTGCATCGCGAGTGGGCGAACCAACCGGGATCGTCTCGTTGACCCTTGATCTGGAGAACCCAGCGCATCGTGCGGCGTATTCGTCAGCCCTCGCGGTCTTGTCAGCACTTGGTCATGGTCCGCTTGCACTCGGTGGCGACGCGGTGGAACACCAGATTTCAACCGCTGTGGGCGTTGCCGAGCAGTTCGACGGAGGATTTGACCATCATCCGATGGATGCGGCGCTGCGGCGGTCGTACATGGTCGCGGTCGAGGAGATTGCGGGTGAACCGGTGCGGGCTGCGCGGATAGTGGAGGACACGTTCCCGACCGTTCGGGAACTCCTCCGCGATGGCGTGAACGTGGAGAACCTCGCACAGGTGCAGTACCACCGGTGGGTCGACATGCAAGGTGATCTCCGTTCCCGGGCCTGACCGACTAGATGGGTCAACCGGAAACTCCGGTCCAGACGTATGAAAGACGCCCCCGCCCCGCGGAGATTGCGGTGCGGGGGCGTTTGGTGTTTCCTGGTCGGGATAGCGGTCCAGTTGGCGTCTAGAGTTCGATGTCGTAGGCGACACCCGCGGTTTCGGCAGCCTTGTGCAACGCACTGCGGGTCGGGATATCCAGGGGGATGCCGGAGTGCGAACGCACCGCGTTCCGACCAGCCTCAAGTTCGCCGGGCAGATACACGCCATCGACACCGGCCTTTACCCGGCTACTTTTGTACCAATCGACCAAGCGATCCATTCGGCCAGTGAACTCCGCCAAGGGCTGGAAGTGTTCGATGTCGATCGCTTGCACGATCATGCCACCACCGTGGTTCGGCTCCTCGCCTTCGCCGTAGCGACCTCCCGAGAGGACCGAGCAGAGAATGTCGGCTGCGACGCCAAGACCGACGCCCTTGTAGCCACCAACCGGTACGAGTGTCCCACCATGGATCAGGACTGCAAGTGGGTCTGAGGTTGGATTGCCTTCTGCGTCGTAGGCCCAGTCCGGTGAAATCGGCTCGCTGCGGTCGCGCGCCATCTCAATCTTCGACCCGGCGACGATGCTTGGTGCCATGTCCAAGTTGAACGTAAAGCCCTTGCCGGTCGGCGCAGCCCAGGAAATCGGGTTTAGGCCAACACGACGGTCCAGACCACCCCATGGGGCAATCATCGTGCCGCCGGTCGTTGCGGCAAAACCGATGCATCCGGCATCCACAGCTTGCTGGGCGTAATAGGCGACGGCGCCACAGTGGCTGTTGTTGCGGATACCGACGGTAGCATTGCCGAACTCTTTCGCCTTGCGAATGGCGATGTCCATGGCGAACTTGACCGCGATATGGCCAACGCCACGTTCCCCGTCGACGACTGCCGTTGCTCCGCGCTCGACAACCACCTTGGCGACGGCCTTGGCATTGAGGTGACCGGCGGCAAGGCTTGCGACGTAACGGGGTGCCCACCGCACGCCGTGTGAGTGAATGCCTCGGCGGTCTGCGTAGGTCAGGCACTCACCCATGAACGCGCCGTCATGTTCGGTGAGGCCAGCGTGGACGAACAGCGCAGTAACCAGTTTCTCCAGTCCATGGGCGTCCACGTTCCGGTACATGTCTTCTGCCATAAGGGGTCCCGATCCTTCCTAACTCGTGCGACGGTCGAACACTCGGGCTTTAGTAAACGGACCGAGGTCCGGTTCCCAAACTCCGCGATCGGTTCGACAGGCGACTATAATCGCGCCGCTGCCGTCAAAGCGCAATTGGCGTCCTGCAAATTGGGGGAAATGAACATGCCTGCACTGCCCAAGCACGATCAGGATCGCTTCGAGTTGGTGGCGTCCCGCCTCTACACCGCTGTACTGTCCGATGTCGTCGACAGTCTGGGGTTTCGCAACCAAGCCATGGACGCCCGGGTTCGTCCCGTTTGGGACGGTGCAACGGTTGTGGGGCGCGCCCACACACTGCTGACGGTCGACATCTTTGAAGTGCGCCCCGATCCCTATCGGATGGAAATCGAAGCAGTCGATTCGCTGAAGCCCGGAGACGTCCTCGTTGGCGCCACCGGACCATCACAAAGGACCTGCCTGTGGGGAGAACTGCTTTCCACGGCGGCACGGGGGCGCGGTGCCACCGGCGCCGTGATCGACGGCTACGTCCGCGATGTTCGCCAGATCCGTGCGATGGCGTTCCCTGTCTTCGCAACTGGCATGAAGCCGGTCGATTCCGCCGGACGGTCGGTCGTCGTGGAATATGGGACGCCGATTGCATGCGGAGATGTCCTGATCCACGAAGGAGACCTGATCATGGCGGACGTCGATGGTGTGATCGTCGTGCCACGGCAGGTCGAAGAGGATGCAATCCGACTTGCCCTCGAAAAAGTTGATGGTGAAAACCGGACCCGCGAGGCGCTCCTATCCGGAATGACAATTGGCGAGGTATATGCCAAGTACGGAATCCTGTGACCAAGCGGTCAAGCGTCAGTGACTGATCTTGTAACTGACCTGCAACATTGTGGTAACGTCACGCGATAAGTCTGATGCTGTTCGCGATACGCATGTCTGTTTCGGTACGGATAGGGTCATCCACGCAAGTGAGTGCAAGACAGATCAGGGGAGATGGAATGAAATTGGGCATGCCCGGCGCCTCGCGCCGATCAATCGTCCTGAACGGGGCAATCCTGTTTGTCGGGGGTCTACTGGCCGCGTGCGGTGGGGAATCCGCCCCTGCCCCAGCGGCCCCTGCAGCGAAAGCGGAACCGACCAAGGCGCCGGCAGCGGCACCCACAGCCGCAGCAGCGGCGGCCGCACCTACGACAGCACCGGCACCGGCAGCAGCTGGAAAAGTTGTCGAATTGCGCGCCCACGCGCGTGCTGATGCGGAGATCGATGGCTACGCCAAGAGCATTGAAGCCTTCAACAAGAAGTTCGAGGGCAAGTTCAAGGCAGTGTACGAAGGCTTCCCGGGTGGCGAGTTGTACGTCAAGCAGGAAACCCTGATGGCGGGCGGAACCATCGGAGACATCCACTACGCGCATCAGTCGCAGATCAAGTACCAGGAGTACGCCAAGAAGAATCTCGCGGTTGCGATTGACAGCTACTTGGCCAAGGACTCGGAAACCAAACTGACCGATTGGCCTCAGCGTGCGCAGGACGCACTCAAGGTCATCGATGGCAAGGTCTTCGGTCTGCCGGTGCGCGGGCAAGTCGCGTGGATGTTCATGTATTGGAACCGTGACATGCTCAAGAAGGCGGGCATTGCGGAACCAACCCCTGACTGGACGCTCGAGCAAATGATCGAGTCGGCCAAGAAGGTGAAGCAATCTGCATCCTGGCCAGAAGAGTTCTACCCCTGTGGGTACAGTTGGGGCGGGTTCGAGCAGTTGGTTGGAAATGTTCGACGCTTCAATGGCGAGGTCCTTGATCCGGGCAACGGCCCTGGAAAGAAGGCCATGATGGACTCCGCTCCCGCGGTCCAGATGGCGAAGTGGTTCTACGACAACATCAAGGCCAAACTGTTCTCTCCGCGCACGTATGGTGCAAAGGAATTCGGCGAAGGCAAGATGGCGTTCTACTTTGGTCGCCTGGCTGGTGAGCGAGGCGCAGTCAACAACGCTGCCGGCAAGAACTTCGAATGGACATTCGACATCTCGCCCAAGGGACCGACCGGTCGCCGTGGCGGGTTCCTGTCAATTGACACCCAGCAGATCAACACTGCATCGAAGAACAAGGATGGCGCTTGGGAGTTGCTCAAGGCGCTCACGAGCAAGGATGCGGGGGTCAACTTGGCCCTTCAGCCGGCGGGTTCCCTCACTCCAGGCTTCCGCAAGGACGTCTATTGCTCAGATCAGATTCTGAACGACGCCCGGTTCCCGAAGAGCGCGATGAAGGCCAATTGCGACAACATCGATCAGCCTGAAAGTTTCACGTACCCGGGCAACTTGCGGTTGACCCAACCTGGTGCAATCCAGGACATCATCAACAAGTACATGAACGACATCGCCGACCTCAAGGCGGAACCGACTCCTGCCTACATGAAGCAGATGAACGGGGAACTCCAGAAGGTCCTCGACGAGCCGAGCATCTAGCCGCCTGGCAGGTCACCCGACCCGAGCTCGTTGGTCCACCTTCCCGCATTGGGAGGGTGGGCCAACAGCGTTTCAGGCCGGATGTCTCAGGAGCGGGATGGGGTCCGCGGCCCACCGGTACTGGGCCATCAGCAACCAGAAGATCGGTCCCGGACGCGCCACCTCGCTATACACGCGGATACCAGTATCTCCGAGTGACGAAAGCCACTTCTGTAACCAATTCAGCAGGACGAAATACGGTTGGCGCATGGTTGCGAAACGACCGTACATGGACCGTGCGTCTGACGCGGACCATCGACCTGCCGCGACACCACCTGCAAGTTGACCTGCACGAATTGCAAACGTCATTGCTGCGCGAATCCCCTCGG
>CAMDTO010000085.1 GCA_945907765.1 Thermoflexus hugenholtzii JAD2
GGCAACCGACCCGAGCAACGCACCGATTGTCGTTCCCATGATCACCGCAGTGATCCCGACCCGGAGGGAGATCCGTCCCCCGTAGAGGATCCGGGAGAAGACATCGCGCCCGAGGTCGTCCGTGCCGAACCAGAACTCGGCCGATGGTGCCTTCAACCTTTTCAGGAGTTCCTGCTCAAGTGGGTCGTGGGTCGCGACAAGCGGCGCCGCGATCGCCAGCATCGTCATGGTGAACACCAAGCCAAACCCGACGAGGGCGGCCCGGTCACGGCGCAAACGTGCCCACGCGTCGGTCCACGGCGTCCGTCGCTTGCGTACCGCCAACAGTCCACCCATGCCGACGCCCGTCACCGGCGCCAGGGCGGTCACTGACCCAGCCTCACGACCGTGGCAACGTTCGGTCTTCCCGTGCTCATGACGTCCATCGTCGATTCCATGCCGCCGGCCGACTTGTAGTTGATGCGCGGATCCAGCGCGCCGTAGATCAGGTCGACGACCAGGTTGACGACTACAAAGATGACCGCGATGATCAGGCTCATTCCCTGCACGATCGGGTAGTCGCGGTTGAGGATCGATTCGAAGACCCACCGCCCAATTCCCGGCCACGAGAAGATCGTCTCGGTCAGGATTGCGCCACTCAGCAGGAACCCGACCTGCAGGCCAATCGTGGTGACCACCGGCAGCGACGCGTTCTTGAATGCGTGCCGAACGGTAATCACCCTCTCCATCAGGCCCTTGCTCCGGGCCGTCCGGATGTAGTCCGCACGCAGGACCTCGACCATCGCGCTTCGGGTCATCCGCATCGTCACGGCCATCGGCACCGTCGAAAGCGCCAACGCCGGGAGCGTCAGGTGACTGAGTGCATCGAAGAACAACTTGGAATTCCGCTGCATGATTGCGTCGATCATCACGAAGCCAGTCTGCTGGGCGTACTTGGTTGTTGCGGCCAACCGACCATCACTTGGAAGCCACTGAAGCTGAACGGCAAACACCCAGATCAGGACCAGGCCGAGCCAGAAGATCGGGATTGACACACCCAATAGTGAAAAGAAACGCGCCAGATGATCCGGCATCCGGCCACGGCCGACGCCGGCGAGGATTCCGCCGGTTACACCGACGACCGATGAGATCACCAATGCAGACAGCGCAAGTTCAATCGTCGCAGGAAACCGTCCAAGCGCTTCCTCGAGGACAGGTCTATTCGTTCGCACGGAGGTACCGATGTCGAGGCGCGCAAGCGAACCAAGGTAGTTGCGGTACTGGACGTAGAGGGGTTGGTCCAGACCCAATCGTGCGCGCACCCGGGTCAGGCTTGCTTCATTCGCCCGTTCGCCAAGCAATACCAGCGCCGCATCCCCCGGGATGAGATGAATGAACATGAAGACGATGGTGACAACCCCGAAAAGGACCGGAATGGTCTCAACGAGACGTCGAATAGCAAATCGAAGCACGGGGCGCCTCAGTCGTCAAAAATCAACGTCCCGGCGCATTGCCTTGTTGCACCTGCACCGGGACGGAACGTCTATGGGTTCA
Source organism: Thermoflexus hugenholtzii JAD2 (assembly GCA_945907765.1). GTDB lineage: Bacteria > Chloroflexota > UBA11872 > UBA12225 > UBA12225 > UBA12225. Next base: position 1,534 of record CAMDTO010000085.1, read on the forward strand.
ACACGATGCCATCGCGAGGCGGGCGCCGTGACCGGAGGCCGCACCTCGCAACCGCGGACTGACTACTTGTCGAGCCACACCATGGTGAATTTCTCGGAACCGACCGGGCTTGGCAGGTACCCCTTCACATAGGCGCGGGCAAGCAACGGCACCTTGGTGTGCGCGATCGGCAGACGAGGCACGTCCTTCTCAATCAGGGCATTGACCTGACGATAGAGCGTGTCGCGCTCTTGGTTGTCAGCCGACTGCTGTGCCTTGACGAGCAGCTTGCGCGCCTCGTCGTTCTTCCATGAATTGCCGCTTCCATCGGTGCCAAAGAACGTGAAGAGGAAATTGTCAGTGTCCCCGTTGTCACCTCCCCACCCAAGCATCCACACCGGGAACTCGAGCGAGGTACCGGACTTGAGGTACGCACCCCAGTCCTTCGTCTTGAGTTCGGCGGTGATGCCAATCTTCTTGAGCTCAGCGGCAAATGCCTCGGCAATCTGCTTCGGGTTCGGGTAGTACGGGCGAGAGACCGGCATGTACCAGAATTCGGTCGTGAAACCGTTCGGGAAACCCGCATCTGCTAGCAGCTTCTTCGCCGCTGTGACGTCATACGTGAACCCCTTGAGTTCCGTGTTGAACCCAAGCATGTAGTCAGGAATCATTTGCTGCGCGACAACACCACGGCCGCCATACAGCGCGTCGACAATCGCTTGACGGTTGATGCCAACGGCAAACGCCTGTCGGACACGCACATCGTCGAACGGCTTCTTCGTCTGGTTGAAGTTGATGTAGGCAACGTTCAGGGGCGGACGAAGCAGGACGCCGATGCCTCGGTCGGCCTTCGCCGTCGCCACATCGTCAGGGTTGACCCCATCCATCATGTCAATCGATCCGGCCTTGAGGGAAAGGAAACGGGCAGAGTTGTCCGGAATGGTTCGGACAACCACCTGGTCGACGTTGGCCACGTCGCCCCAGTAGTCCGCGTTGGCCTCCATGACGACCTTGTCGCCAGGAACCCACTCCACGAACTTGAATGGGCCGGTGCCAACGGGTTTGCGAGCTGCATTCTCGGGATCAAGCTCGAATGATGCCGGGCTATAGATGGAAAATGACCCGAGCGCCATGTTCAGAAGAAATGGACCCTGGGACGCCTTCAGGTTGAAACGGACGGTCAAGTCGTCGACAACATCGACGGACGAGATCACGTCTGGCCACGCGGCAACGTCGGTGTAGTAGTCGAAGTCACCACCCACATGGTTCTTGTTCTTGGTGTCGCCCCAACGGTCAAAGTTCCACTTGACTGCCGTCGCGTCGAAGGCGGTACCGTCATGGAACCGGACCCCCGAGCGGAGCTTCATCGTGTAAGTCAGTCCGTCAGCCGTCACGTCCCACGACCTGGCGAGGGCAGGCTTGAGATCCGTCGACGACCCGTTGAACGTGATGAGCGTGTCGAAGAGCTGGTCAGCAAACCGGAGCGACTGGCCATCGGTCACGACGGCGGGATCGAGACCAACCGGATCGCCGGCGGTCCCGAAGACAAACGTGCCACCTTCGCCACGGGCCGAGGCCAATGGGATGCGGCTTCCAAACTGGGCTGCGAGCAGGGCTGCCGTGCCCAGCCCGAAGGTGTCCCTACGCTTCATGAGCCTTCTCCTGTCGATGAACCCCGGGCGCCAACTGCATGCGGTGTCCGGTGATCCATATGCCCCGGGATGATGCACCGTTCATGCATCAATTTGGCTAACAGTATAGCGCCGCTTACATCTGCTAAGGAGAGCGGTGGGCACGGAGCACCTCGGAGCGTGTACCCGCCAGCAGTGCCTGAGGCCGGGTCAGTCCCCGGAGGTCGCGTGCGCCCCGGGCAGGCTCGCGCCCATGCTCGACGCAAGGTAGTCGATGGCCTGTTCAAGGGCAGCCACCCGCCAGGCAAGGTCGGCAACCGTCGGCCCGGTGGAACCTGCCTGGCTGGCACCGAGATCCACATGATCAAGGTGCGCCTCGATCGCTTCCGACATCCACCGTTCCAGGGTGATTCCCCGGTGTCCGGCAGCCGCCTTCGCGCGTCCCCACAGGCCGGGGTTCAACCGGACATTCACCATCTTCTTCTCGGCCACTCGCCCATACTCCTAGGAAAAAGGCAACAGTCCTGATCCGAAAAACCGCAACCGTCTGTCCAGATTGAACCGCGACCGGCAGAAGCGCACCCGTCAGGCCGTCGGCACGACCCCGCGCACAATGCAGATCTCACGCCCTACAAGCAACTCACCACCGCGAATGCGGGCCCCGAACTCGTCGCGAAGGTGTTCCAGAACTCGGACCGACACGCTATCGGACAGGTCCCCCAGGGCCCCACCCCATGACCGTATGGCCTTCACCCACTCCCACACGTCTTCCACCGACCCCATGCGCAAGTGGTCGGGGTACCTGACCGCCTCGACTTCGTCGAACCCGGACGCCTGCATCAGGACCTCGAGGTTGCCCGGTTCGGACGCCGGCGCCGGCGACGGAAGCGTCACACCGCCGTACCGTCGCACCGCACGCTCAACTTCAACCAGCCACTCATTCCCGTGCTTCGCGCCCCACGTCGAGACCACAACCATCCCGCGTTCGACCGTCACCCGGCGCAACTCCTCGATCAGCGTCACCGGTTCCGGTGCGAGGTCGAGCGCATGCACCGAAATGGAGTGATCAAACGCCTCCTCGGCGAACTTGAGCACGCCAAGCGCGCCCGCCTGCCACCTGATGTCACCATACCCCGCGGCCGTCGCCCGTGCCTCGGCCACCGCGAGGAAATCGGGGTCAGGATCAAGCGCGACCACCGTCCCCTCCTCGCCCACCCGTGACGCCGCGAGGAATGCCCCGAGGCCGGTGTTCGTCCCGGCATCAAGGATCGTCTGCCCCTCCTCGATCCCTGCCAAGGCAATGACACGCCGGGCGACGCCCAAGAGCGACGGCGCAACCCGCTGGGCGTACGCCTGTGCCGGGGAATTCCGATCGACCTTCACGATTGCGCCTCAACCCACACGTGCCAAAATGAAACCACCTTCAGAATGCCCGATGCACCGCTCCGGGCCCGCGTCTGGACAACCCCGCAACCCACCCCGTCTAGGAGTGGATGTATCGTAGCCCACCGGTCGTGTTTGAAACCGTTTCCTCGTCGCGTATGATCCTGTAACGTGAATGGGTTCCCAACTCAGAACGGCGCCGGGGCGTCCGTGCGACCAGCGGGCAGCGCGCCATCCACGCGATCGTCCCTCGAACCTTCCCGTGGCACACCTGCTGAAGGCTCGTCACCGGGAACCGAGGAAGCCTCCCAGGCCTTCCGGCCCCGGAGGCTTCCACCACCAAGCGGGGAACGATGGCACGGCACACCGCACCGGGTCCGCATTGCCGGGTGCGGGAAGTATCTCCCTGCGCGCATCCTGACCAATCAGGACCTCGCAACCTTCGTCGACACAACCGATGAATGGATCCGCGCCCGGACTGGCATCCATGAGCGACGCATCGCCTCCCCTGAGGAGACCACCTCGTCCCTGTCCATCAACGCTGCGCGAGGTGCCCTCGCAACTGCCGGCCTCACCCCCCTAGACCTTGACCTCATCATCGTGTGCACCTTCACTGGCGACTACGGCGGCATGCCGAATGTCGCAAGCGTCGTGCAGCATGCGCTGGGGGCCAACCGTGCAGGCGCATTTGACATCAACGCGGCCTGTTCCGGGTTCGTCTACGGCCTCGGCGTCGCCCATGGCCTGGTTGCATCCGGTCTGCACCGCACCATCCTTCTCGTCGGTGCCGAGACCCTCAGCCGGTACATCGATTGGCACGACCGCACGACGTGTGTCCTGTTCGGGGACGGCGCCGGCGCGGTGATCATCACCGGCGAGGCCACCGCCGAGGCCACCGCCGAGGCCACCGCCGAGACCACCGCCGGCGCCAACGCGGAAGACCCACCCATGCCCGGAGGCCTGATGAGCCTCGTCCTTGGCGCTGATGGTGCCGGTGCCAACGCTCTCCTCGTCCCGGCAGGCGGGACACGCTTGCCACCCTCCTACGAATCGATTGATGCACGCCAGCATTTCATCAAGATGGATGGCAAGGATGTCTACCGGTTTGCGGTCTCAACCGTGCCCGATGCCTGTGCCGAAGCCATCGCCAAGGCCGGCCTCACCGTCGATGACATTGACCTGTTCGTGCTGCATCAGGCGAATGTCCGCATCATCAGGGCAGTCGTCGAGGCACTCGGAGGATCATTCGAGCGGGCATTCGTCAATGTCGACCGCTACGGGAACACGTCGGCCGCATCGGTGCCCATCGCCCTGTGCGAGGCCGTCGAACTGGGCCGGTTGAAGCCCGGAGACCGGGTCCTGGTTGCCGGGTTCGGCGGCGGGCTCACCTGGGGCGCGGCCGTGATCGAATGGTCCCCCTTCCAGGGCGTCACCGATCCCGCGTGAGGGTCGCCCCTGCGCTCACCCGCCGGGCCGCTCATCGACCTCGATGAACAGCAGCGGGGTGCCCGTCGAGATGACCTGACCGGGCGTGACGCCCAGACGGGCGACCCGGCCGGCACGTTCGGTGTGGATCTCGTTGAAGACCTTCATTGCCTCGACGAGGGCAACGGTCTGCCCGGCCTCCACCATCTCTCCCACCTTCACGTATGGTGGCTGATCCGGCGCCGGTGCGAAGTACGCAACGCCCGTGAGTGGGGAAACGACCGCGAACAAATGGTCCACCGCAGGCGCCACCGCGTCACCGGCACCTGTCCTGACGACCGCCTGGGCGTGCGCCAGCACGTCAGCCGTCCGCACGAGAACGCGTGCGGTCCCGACCCGGACGTCAACCTCGCTGACCCCTGAGGCTTCCATCTGGGCGATGAGGCGCGGTAGTGCACCGGCAACCGCCCTGCGTCCGTCTCCGTCGCCAGTCCCGCGTTCGCGGGCATCACTCGTCGCATCCATCATGTCATCGTTCCCGAACGCCCCGAAGCGTTCCGTGGTCACGCCCGGGTGAATAGCAGCGTGGCGTTATGCCCACCGAACCCGAAGCTGTTGGTCATCGCCGAACTGATCGCGCGCGCCCTCGCCCCCTCGGCGACGTAGTCAAGGTCGCAGTCGGGATCCCGTTCGGTGAGGTTGATGGTAGGAGGAAGGACCCCGTGCATGATCGAAAGGACGCAGACCACCGCCTCGACCGCACCCGCCGCGCCGAGCAGGTGCCCCATCGCGCCCTTGGTGGAACTGACGGGAACCGCGTCAGCGGCGTCGCCGAGGGCCACGCGGATTGCCTGTGTCTCGGCACGGTCGTTCAGCGGGGTGCTTGTCCCGTGCGCATTGATGTAGCCAAGTGAATCCGGGCGAAGTCCTGCCTGCCCCAGCGCGTTGGTGATCGCGCGCGCCGCGCCACGCCCGTCCTCACGGGGTGCCGTCGCGTGGTGCGCATCCGCCGTCGAACCGTAGCCCGACAGGACCGCGTGGATCCGTGCGCCGCGCGCCCTGGCATGTGCAAGGGATTCGAGCACCACGATCCCCGCACCTTCCCCCATCACGAACCCGTCACGGGTCGCGTCGAACGGGCGCGATGCCGTCTCGGGTGTCCCGTTATGTCCAGTCAGGGCACGCGCCGCACCAAACCCGGCAAATGCGATCGCGCCGATCACCGCCTCGGTTCCGCCCGCGAGCATCACGTCAGCGTCACCCCGGCGGATCACCTCCGCCGCCTCCCCGATCGCGTGCGCCCCCGTCGCACACGCCGAAACCGGAGCCAGGTTCGGCCCCATCGCGCCCATCATCAGTGAAACCTGCCCGGACGCCATGCTGGACAGGGTCATCGGCACGAGGAAGGGACTCACGCGCCCGGGACCGCGGGACGACAGCACAGAAAACTGCTCGGCCATCGTGATCATGCCTCCCATTCCATTGCCCACGTACACGCCCGTGCGTTCGGGCACCGCCACGGGATACCCAATGCCCGCATCGGCCATGGCTTCACGGGCAGCCGTCAACGCGAACTGCACAAACCGGTCAAGCCGGCGGACCTCGCGCGCCTCAAGCCCCGTCGATGCCGGGTCATAGCCACGCACCTCGGCCCCTACCCGGCACGTGTGTCCGGTCGTGTCGAACGCGGTGACCAATCCCGTGCCTGACCGGCCGGCCACCAGGCCTCCCCACGTGGACGCCACGTCCAGACCAAGGGGCGTGACCACTCCCAAGCCCGTCACCGCTACCGGTTCTCGACGCAGTATCATGTGCATTCCATGCATCCGGCTTGCGGGACCATGATCCCGGCACGCGTTGACGGGACGCCGGAGTTGGTGCTAGTGTCCATGAGGATGTTTACGTCTGACCGCCCACTTGCTCGGCCGCGTGGCCGGCTTCGCACCAGACTGGCGGTCGCCGGTGCACCAAGCCGTGCACCCGTCACCCCACAACGGACACCGGTCACCGACGACGATGCCGCAACCCGGCGACGGCTGCTGCCGCCGTACAAGGTCATCCTGCACAACGACGATCATACCCCGATGGATAGCGTCGTCCAGGCCCTGCGCAAGTCAATCCCAGGCATGTCGCTTGGGCGCGCTGCGGCGGTCATGTGGGAAGCCCACGTGAACGGGAAGGCGCTTGTCCTCGCGTGCCCCCTCGAACTCGCCGAGTTGTACCAGCAGCGACTGCTCTCATTCGGGCTGTCCGCAACCATCGAACGCGACGAGTAGGCCAACCCCCCGCCGAGCATCAGGCCTTGGGGGCAGGTGCCGGGTCGGGCTTGCGAGGCGCAAGGATCGCCATGCGTTGGGCGGCCCGTTCGGCCGAGGCCCGGACCCGGTCCTCTTCCTGACGCATCCGCTGCAATTGCCTCGCGACAATGGCGATCAGCATCGCGAACTGCGCCAACCCGGCGAATAGCGTCGCCACCGCGATCAGCCTGCCGACCAGGGACACCGGCATGATGGCATCCTGCCCCGCCGAGGTGATGATCAGCCAGGCCCACCACATCGTGGACGGGATGTCCGGGAAGGCCTCCGGGTTGGTCTCACCCTCGGCGTAGTACAGCAGCGTGGAGCTGATGATCACCACGCACACTGCGGTCACCGCATAGAGTTGCCAGTCCTCCCGCATGGTGCGGGGCAACGGACGCCCGTCCGCATCCGGCTTTCGCCGTGCCAGCTTCGCAAGCTTGAGGACGCGAAGGACCCGCAGGACCCGCAGCAGGCGGACAATCCGGAACTCGGTCAGGTTGACCGACAGTCCCGAAAGGAACCCGGGAACGATCGAGAGGAAGTCGGAAATCCCCCAGAAGGAGAGCACATATTTCCGCCGGGGAACGGTGAACATCACGTTCAGGATGTACTCCAGCGTGAACCCGATCAGCAATACGGTCTCGAGGGCGTTGAGGATCGTGCCGTACTGCGTCCGCACCGAGGCAATCGAGTCGAGCACGATCAGAACGATCGAAAGCAGGATCAGCCCCAGCACGATCATGGTCATGTAGAAATACGGCCGGCTATCGGGTTGGGTCAGACCCATGCGCAGCCACGCGTAGACCGGGTTCTCGATCTCGATCACCAGAGGCCGTTCGGGCGCACCCGGTGCCGGACCGGTCGACGCAGCGGCCTCTTCGGGAATGTCCAGGGAGTTCCCGCACGACTGGCAGAAGTGGGCAAACTCGTAGGCCGGCGCCTCGCACGACCCGCAGATCCTCCACGTCAGGCCGGAGCCGCACCGCACGCAGAATTTCTCACCGGGAATCACCGGTGCATCGCACTGGCCACACTTGAGGGACACGGGCGCACCCGATGGACCACTGCTTCCGGGCGCGGCGTCACCCGGAGCCGGCAAGGCGGCAGGAGCGGTGGCGGGCGGCGTGGCGGCAGTCACAGCGTCGGATCGACCCTGCCTATCTCAACGCGCGAACCCGCGGTATTCCGCGCGACACGCCTGGGAACCCGTTCCCCGCCGTCACGCCGCAAGCCCGGCGCACTCGGGAAGCAGGATTTCCACGCCTACTGGCCGGCCCGGACCATCGGTGGGGCACCCTGGCCGCCAGATTGCGGGGCAATCGGTTGCACCTTGGAGTTGGTCGAATAGACCGCACTGAACTCGGGCGCACGCTTGGACGCCCCGAAGTCGCCCTCGACCGCCCGCTGCTTGTTGAAACCGGCCGCGCCATAGTTTGCCGCGGCCGCACTGCCGCCAACGAGCAGGGACACCGTCAGGAACCCGATCAGGATGATTTCCGTCATCCCGGAACTGTCGCCACCCGCCTGGTCAGCGAGTTCAGACTCCTCGTATTCCATTTCGGCGAGTAGTTCGTCTTCGTCCATCGCCTGTCAACCCGCCATTCCCGACCTGACCACCGTCACCGCAGCATAGCAATGGTGACAGGTATCCAACCGACCGCAACTTCCGCACCGGACAGACCGTCGCTACAATCAACCGAGAGACACGCCTTCAGGTTGCGTCGGTCACTCTGGGCAACAGCGTGGCTGCGCGTCGGCGCGGCGCGTGTCCTCCCGAACGGTGGTATGCAGTGGCCGAGACGTTGCCAGTTCTTGCGTCGGACCTCGAAGGCGGCGCGCTTGCATTGCCGGGGCCTCCCCGCAAGCGCTTCGCAGGCATCCGCAACTTCCCCGGCCGCATCTACAACCTGATCATGCGCCTGATCGCCGGATCGATTGCCGGAAAGATCATCGCACCATACATCCTGATCCTCTTCATCCTCGCAATGGTCGCGGTCTTCGTTGTCAGCCGCCTGGTGTCCGGTTCCCTTGACGAGCAGTTCACCAACAAGCTCCTCGACCGAGGAAAGGCGACCAATGAAGCCCTGGTCAAGGTCGAAGCCGAGCAGCTCCAGGCCCTGCGCCTCATGGCGAACACCAACGGTGTCGCCGAGGCCATCGTCGCCAAGGACGCCGAGCAACTCCGTACCTTCGTCTATCCCCTCCAGGTCAATGCGCGCCTCGACCTTGCCGACGTTATCGGTGCCGACGGCCAGATCCTGCTCGCCCTGCGTGGGGACGAACTCGGTCTCGACCCGGAATCGGTCATCGATACCGCTCTTGGCAAGAGTGCCATCGCGAAGAAGGTCCTGACCGGCGTCACCGACCCGCTTGGCGACAAGTTCACCGAGCTCATGATCGTCGAGTGGGGGACCGCCTTCTACACCGCCGCCCCGGTCAAGACCGAGGAAGGGAAACTCGTGGGGGTCATCCTCGCCGGGACCACCCTTGAACGCCTCCTCGACCGCCTCTCCAAGGAGGCCCAGGCAAGCCTGACGGTCTACGACCTCAAGGGCAAGGTCGTCTCCACGTCCCTGCCCTTGGCCGAAGCCGTCATCGAGTTCCAGAAGGGTGGCCCGGAACCACCAATCCTCGACGTCGACCAGGCGGTCGTCGAGCAGGTCCTGTCCGACAAGCCGTCCCTGGTGTCGCGTCCGATCTCCATCACCGGACGCACCTACCGGGAACTCACCGGTGCCCTCGTGGTCCGCGGTTCGCCGGTCAGCCCGCTTGGCATCGCCGTCCGCGTCACCGCCATCGAGACCGCGCTCTTCGCCAGTCGCGACCAACTCACCGCCCTGTTCGGCGGCATGATGATCGTCGTCCTCTTCCTGGGCCTCTGGCTAGCCAATCTCATCGTCAAGCCGCTCACCGCCCTGGTGAATGCAAACAAGGTCGTCATGAAAGGCGAACTCAATATCGAGTTGCCGATCATCTCCCGCGACGAGACCGGGCTCCTGACCGAGAGTTTCAACCTGATGGTCGAGGGTCTGCGCGACCGCGACCGCATCAAGAACATGTTCAGCCAGTACGTCACCGGCGCCGTCGCCGATGCCGTTCTCGCGGGCGAGGTCAAACTCGGAGGCGAACAGCGCGTCCTCTCGATCATGATGACCGACATCCGGAACTTCACCGGCCTCTCGGAAAGTGTCGGGCCAGACCTCCTGGTCGAGATGATCAACCGGTACTTCGAGTACATGATCGACTCGATCATGGAGTTCGAAGGCATCCTGGACAAGTTCATCGGCGACGGCATCCTGATCGAGTTCAACGCCCCCCTCTACCAGAACCGCCACGAGTTGCGTGCGATGTGCGTCGCCCTCCGCATGCGCCAGATGCTTCTCGTCTTCAATGAGGACCAGGTGAACCTCGAGAAGCCCACCATCCGGATCGGCATGGGGCTCCACACCGGCCCGTGCATCGTCGGGAATATCGGCGCCGAGGGCAAGAAGGTCGAATACACCGCCCTCGGCGACACCGTCAACGTGGCCGCGCGTCTGGAAAGCGCATGCAAGGAGGTGAAGAGTGACATGTGCATCTCTGAAACCCTCTACGGCTACGTGCGCGACTTCGTGGACGTCGGCTCGAGGCAGGCCCTCGCGCTCAAGGGCAAGAGCGTGCCGGTCTACGCGTACACCGTCAAGGGCCTCAAGCCAGGCCTGACCCTGGGTGTCGACCTCCTCACGATGCCGATCGAGGAAGTGCGTCGCCGGGTCTACGAGGCCGGCGGTGAACTTGCGGACGAAGATTCGCCCTATGCCCTTGGAGCGGGTGTCGCCGCCGGCTGATGACGGTCAATGGCTGACACCGCCCCGCCCGAGGAGGCACCAGTCCCCGACCCGCCGATGCCCTTGGCGGTTCGCCCGCCGGTCACGCCCCTGCGTCGGCCACCGCGCATCTTCCGGACCATCCGCGAGTGGATCCAGAACCGGCTCATGGCGGTCATCACCGCCCTGGGCGAGCTCCTTTTCCTGTTCGCCTTCGTCCTCGCCGTCATCCTCGGATCCATCTTCGTGCTCAACAACCGCATCATCAACCAGACGGTGCGGACCCCGTCGGTCATGCCGGGCGGCACCTACGCTCCCGACGGCAGGGCCCAGTACAGTGCCGGCGCCAGTGGCAAGGCATTCGCTATCTCATTCGTCGACGGCGTGGCGCGCAAGCCGGTTCCCATCTCCCCGTCAGGCCTTGCGCTTCCGGCAGTGCGTCCGAAACTTGCCGACGAAGCCAAGGCCGAGAACGCCCTCCGTGACGCCGCGAACGC
>CAMDTO010000086.1 GCA_945907765.1 Thermoflexus hugenholtzii JAD2
AAGCTTGCGCGCGATTGCCTCGAGTGCAATCCTCATGTCGTCAGCCATCGTGTTGGGTTCCTTTCTCCCTTGAAGGTGTGCAACTCCAAGGAACGGACCTGACCCGTGGCTGACGGCTTCCCCCGTCGCCACCCAACCCTTCTTACACACTTCCCGGGACACTACCCCCCGCGGGGCGTGGGTCAGAACGGCGAGGTGTCATCCTCCATCAAGTCAAATGGCTTGTCCGGGCCGGGATCAGCCATCTGACGGCGACTGGTTGCCGGTGCGGTCTGGCCTTGGCGGGAGTATGAGGACACGTTCGCTGGCTGGCGCTTGACACCCTCCCGGCTCGGTCACTCCCACTGTCGGTCACTCCCACTGTCGGTCACGGCAACGCCGGCAACGCCGGCAACGCCGGCGGTCGGGCAGCCCGGCGGCGGTCACTCCCCATGAGATTGCCTCTCACGGTGTTCCCAATGTCGATTACATCGACATGCCAACCTTCGTGCGGATTCCCGCCGATTTCACCACGGGCACGATTGAGGTCGATGCCCTGTCGCGCCTCACTGCGGACGCACCCGAGTACGCCCGCGCGTTCTCCGGCATCGCCTACCACGCAACGTATTCGGATCCGGCGGGGCTGGAGGGGAGGCGGTACGGTTCCTCGGCACTTCGTTTCGAAGCGGTCTACGTGGGTCCGATGAACGGGAGGAAGGTTTTTCCCCTACCGCCACGCGACTGCAGGGCGGAGCAGTACTTCGCGTATCCGGACTGGAAATTCGACCGGTTGCAGAGGTGTAGCCGAACGGTCGCTACGAAGCCGGTGCGGATATCGGCCCCGACGAGTGGATTAACCTGTGTGTCGAGGTTGGTCTCACGACGCTGTCGGTGTTCGTGAATGGCGACGCCGTTTTGCAGGAGATTGAAGCAAAGTCGCTACCGGCACGCGGCAGTGAAACACACGGCAATCAGCCACCCTCGGGCGGGGACGTGGGCCTGTGGGTGGATATCGGCACGGTGGCATTCTTTGCCAACCTGCGCCTGACCCGGTCGGACTGAGGGTCCGCACCACTGTGAACCAGTGGGACAACCCCCAATCCCGGGGCGGGCCGGAAGTGCATTCCGGGTCCGTGACTACTTGTACTGGGTCAACTTCTCGAACTGCTTATGGAAGTCCGGCCCGTTGATGTCCTTGAGACGGATCGCCTCGGCCTCACGGACCTTCATCGACTCGGCAGCAACCTTGTCGGCGATTTCCGCCGGGATGATCGTGATGCCGTTCTCATCGCCGTGCAGGAGGTCGCCCGGCCGGACGGTCATGCCGCCGATGCTCACGGTGGCGCCGGTGTCGTAGATGCTCGGACGTCCGTGCGCAACGACGAGCCCACGCGCGTAGTAATGGAACCCACCGATGGCGGTGACTTCCTTGATATCGCGCAGGCCACCATTGGTGACCAGTCCACACGCGCCGACCCGCTTCATGGTAGTCGCCATGATCTCGCCCGCATGGCAGGAGAGGTCAATCTTGTCCGGGTCGCCGTCGTCACCGATCACGACTACCACCGGGTGGGGCTGTTCGGCCCAGATGGCGCGGTAGAGGTCGGCGTGCTCGCGACGGTCCTTGTCCTCGGTCGTGCTGTCACCACGGCAGGTCACGGCATAGCCGACCATGCTGCCCAGGTTCGGGATGAGGGCACGCACACCGGCGCCGTGGTAGCCGTGGACGCGCGGACGGATTCCGAAGTGCTCGATGGCATTGGCGATGGTTGGGCTGTCGATTGCGCGCAACTCGTCGAGTTGGGCCGCGGTCAGTCGGGCAGTCATTGGTCAAACCTTTCGATCTGTGGCCTGCGATGCGTCTTTACGGCAACGGGCCACGATGTATGGGCGGTCGAGACATGGCGAGGGTCTCCCCATCGTGACGTGCACCCGGGGCATCCCCTCACCCGCCATGAAGTTGGTGGGTGAGGCACTGGTAGCCGGGCGCGCCGAGTGTACCCGCCTCGCCAGTCAGGGAGGGGTCCCAAGTGAAGCGTCACTACGCTAGCCAGCGCGGGCACCAGCAGGGGACGCGGACTGCGCGGGTCCGAGTGGAGGGGTGATAGGGCACCTATGGTGAACCGACGGTCTGCGCGTTGGCGTCAGGCATCTGCGGACGCAGGGCTGTCGGACTCGCCGAGAGGCCGTGGCGGAACCGGGACTGGCAGGATGACCACTTCCGTGCCTGAGACGGCCCCCTCGATGAACCCCGTTACGGTTGCCCCATCGACGGCACCCGGGTTCCGCGACATCCACGCCATAAAGTCACGGGCGGTTGTCGGGGCACCGGAGTCGTCGGCGCGCAAGAGAAGGGAAGTCTCCGCGACACCCGAATCATCTAGGAGAAAGCGAACCGTCGATGCACCGAGGGTAGCCTGAAAAAACAATTCGGGCCACGGATCGAGTGTTGCGGGCTGGGGAAGCAATTGGGTTCCATCGGTGGCCAGCGGCGTTTCAGGCTCGGCCCGGAGGTCCCCGATGGGGACGACTGGCGCGAGAGTCATCGCCCGGGCGATGACTTCGGCGATCACTCCGGACATCACGTCGGATGAACTGGAAGTGCCACGACTGGCCGGAGGCTCTTCCCCCCAATCCATCACGTGATGGTCGGCAATCTCGACGAGGTTCGCAGTTGCCATGTCGAGTGGTTCATGAGGCATCCCGGCGATGGGTGCGAGGTCAACAATGTGCCCGTCTGCCACGATGGATTCGCCGCCCGATTGATCGTGGCCTTCCCAACGCAGGGACAACGTTGGCAGCTCAACCATTGGTTCCGGAATGCACTCCAGGGCAATGACATCGGGAGAGGTGGTGGCGATGACGGTGGCAACCAGTTCGTCGTACGCTGCCTGTTCAGCGGTCGGAACCACCAGCAGGCGCGCATCGACGACGGGTAGGATTTCCACCTGCGACGTTTCTGCGGGTGCTTCCACGGGTCGCTCAAGCGTGGCGATGGCCGAGGTCCCGGAGACTGCGCCCCAACCCGCGGGCGCCTGTTCCACGGATGCGTCGCTCGGTCTGGCGCGACCCACCGTAATGGTTCCACGTGGCCCCTCGGCCCGGATGCGGGTCTCCATGCCGAGGCCACCGGAAGCCTTGCGACGCTGCGGGGCATCCGGTGCACGCGGGGCGGGCGTCTGCGTTGGCGGAGGCACGATGCCTCCACCAGACGCGATTGCCATGCCGGGGACCGGTGCCTGACGTCCGGGTTGTGGGGCCGGGGCTGGCCGGGATTCAGCGCGGGACGCGAGGCGCTGGGCAATTTCGGCGGGCAACTGCCGTGGTGGGCGGGTTGCTTCCGGAACGGTGCGTGTCGGTCGAGGTGCGTCCGGGGCAGGACGAGGCGGTCGAGGTGGTTCGGGGATGTAGCGGATCGGTTCACCGAGTGCACGGCTTTCAAGGTCGGCCAGACGCGTGAGCGAGTGGGTCAACCCAGAGAGCCACGACCCGAGACGCTCATGCAGGACCGACCGCAGCCGCATGCGGTTGTACATGCGCGAGAACAATCCCGCTGGACGGTAGGAGAGTTGCACGTGAACCCTCGAACCGGTTTCGCGTTCGCGTTCGTTGACGCGTGGTCCATGGGATGGGGAGACCGGATTGACGCCAAGGGTGAACCACGACGGGAGCGGTTGAATCCCGGTCGGCAGGACGGTCAACCGCAGGCGCCACTCGAGGAGGTACCCGCCAACTGACGGGGATTCGCATTCCAGGGTGCGTCCGAACTCGACGTCGGTGACGACCGTCCGCCAGGTGATGCGACGCGCACCGAACCCGAACGGAACGCCAACGACGGCCGTTTCCTCCCGCATGTCGCCGACGGAGGGAACCGGTTCGGCTTGGCGTGCATTTCCGCGGAACGCAGTGACGGCATCGAGGCGTGGCAAGGTGCCATGGCGTCGCCAGGCGCGCGCGGGCGGGTCACCGGCGGAAAGCCAGTCCGGCCAACGCGTGCCATCCAGCAGGGCCTCCCAGACCGCCGGGGCGGCAAGGGGCACATCTGCCGACGCTTCCAGGCGCGTTACCAACGTCGCCTCGCCCATCACTTGCCTCTCTCATCACTTGCACCTGATGGATCCGATCCATCAGGTGCCCGTAGTGCCCGCTGTCCACGCGCCGAAGAACACGGCGGCCGCGCGTTTCACGTGCAACCTCGCACCGGACGGAACGACCCGTCCGACGCCAAAGTTGCGAGGCACGGCACTCCGCTACTTCGAGGGCGCGAAGCCCTGCGGTCTGGCGCGCAAAGGGAAGAGAGATGCCCCGGTTGGAAGGAGGGCCGGGCGCGGGAACCAGGAGCGACGGGGGTGCTAGAGGCCAACCCTGAGGGTGCTGTCAAGCACCGATTGCGCCGCTTGGTAGGCATTGCGGCTTGCCTGGAATGCCTGCCGGCCAACGATGATGGCGGTCATTGCCTGGGAGACGTCGATGCCGTCGGTCGAGACCGTGGTGAACGACTGGGCAAGGTCCGGGTTCAGGGAGACACTTCCACCGACCGGGAGCCGGTAGGCGTCGACTGCGGGCACGTTCGCACGCGGTGCCCCCTCGGACGCACTGGAAGGCATCGACGACACCGCGCTTCGCTGGGCATCCAAGGCCTCGACGCGAACGCGCTGCACATCTGGATTGGTGGCGGCGAAACCGGCCATGGCCGCAGCGGCGATGGCGACATCGCGTTGCGCAGAAGCCATGCCAGAAGCCGCAGCACGGGTTGCGTCCATCATCATCCTCCAACGACCGGCAGCGCCGGACCGCGCCTGACGAATCCACCTTAGCATGTCCGCCCATCATCTGGAGGCCAGGCCCGGTCGCCGCGAGCCCGGCCAATCAGTGGCTGTGCGTTGGGGAGGCTGGGTGTCTCTCCACCATTGGAAGACCAGTTGGGGGAACGATTGAGGCGCATCTGAAACAGGCGGGGTGGGCCAAGCGAAGCGTATCGAAATCACGTGGGACGGGGACGGTGTGGGGACCTGCCTCCCGCGCGGACCCTTCGGGCGCGGTACCCTGTCCAACTGGAAACCAGACCGGAGAGGCAGGATGACCACGATGAGTGCAGGCACATTGGCGGACAAGGTGGCAATCGTCACCGGGGCGGGGACAGGCATCGGACGGGCAAGCGCGATTGCCCTGGCACACGCGGGTGCGAAGGTCGCCCTGAGTGGTCGTCGCCCGGGCATCCTCGAGGATGTCGCCAAGGTGATCCATGACCACGGCGGCGAGGCGATTGTCGTGGCGGGTGACGTCTCCAATCCGGCTGATGTTGATCACCTCTTCGACAGCGTTGCGACGAAATGGGGACGCCTGGACATCCTGTTCACCAACGCGGGCACGAACACCAAGCACCGCAACATCCACGACATCACCCTGGAAGACTGGCAGCACGTGGTTGCGGTCAACCTTTCGGGCGCGTTCTATTGCGCGCGCCGGGCCTTGCCGGTGATGCGAGCGCAGCGCGAGGGGACCATCATCAACCTCGTCTCAATGGCTGCCAAGCGGGCCGGTGCGTTGCCAGGCGTAGCCTACAGCGCGTCAAAGGCCGGTCAGGCATCCCTGACCCAATCGATCAATGACGAGGAGAAGGCCTACAACATCCGGGCATGCAGCATCTTCCCGGGTGAAGTGGACACTGACATCATGGATGCGCGACCGGTGGTGCCCTCCCGTGAGGCGCGCGACCTGATGCTGACGTCCGAGGATGTCGCAGCGGCGGTCCTGTTGGTGGCGTCACTTCCGCAGCGCGCGCTGATCGAGGAGATCATGATCCGCCCAACCCACGTGCGTGACCAGTCAAAAGAAGTGCGTCGCGCCGACTAAAGCGTATCCAATCAGGCGGGAGGGCGGTTTTGGCGATGGCACCTGGTCGCACCGTGAGACAACGGGACTTCGGGGGCTGACGGGTAGGCGGGCACGGATACCCGTACCGCTTGATCCTCCCCCGGTTCTCAAAGGACCGGGGGAGACACAGGAAGGATGAGACCGATGAGTACCGACAAGCCCGTGCGTGTCGCCCTGCTTGGTTGCGGAGCGATTGCGCAGGCGCACCTGCGTGCGATTGCTGCCAACCCCGGCGTCGTCGAGGTTGCGGGCATTTTCGATGCGGACCGTTCCCGTGCTGAGGCCCGCGCCGCCGAATTCCACGTGGGGCACATCTACAACACGTGGCACGACGTCCTTGCCGGCAACGCCGACGTCATTGCCGTTCTCCTGCCCCATGACCTCCATGCGAAGTTCGCGGTCGAAGTCCTTGAAGCCGGGCATCATGTGGTCGTCGAGAAGCCTCTGGCCACCACACTGGCCGAATGTGATGCCATCCTCAACGCCGCCGCCAAGGCCGGCAAGCGGGCGCATCCCGTCCACAACCGCATCTATGACCCCGGGACCGATGCCGCACGCGAATTCATCACGTCGGGTGCGATCGGCGACGTCTTCCTCGCCCAGACGGTGGGACTGGAACCCCCGCAGACCGTCAGCGTGCGCCCGTGGCTTGGCACCAAGGCCGGCGGGGGTGGCGTCCTCATGGCGCAGGCGGTCCACCCGGCCTACCTGTTGCGCTGGATGCTGGGTGACCTCTCGGAAGCAACCTCGATTGCCGGCACGCGCAAGGTCCTGGACATGACATCCGAGGACACCGCCATCGCCGTCTATCGCTTCCAGCAGGGTGCGATTGCCGAAATGACCGGCACTTTCGGCATGAACGTTGGCCCTTGGAACCACCGGGTGACCTTCTACGGCCCCGATGGCTACGTGGAGATTTGCAATCGCGAGGGGGTCCGTGGTCTCTCTGAGAAGCACTTCGGCGACCGTGACATTCACCCGTTGATGCCAGATCTGGAGTGGGGCACGGGATTCGCGCGGATGTGGGCTGACTATGCACATGGCTTCCGAACCGGTGCGCCAACCCGGGTGTCCGGTCTGGACGGACGCGCGGCGGTCGAGATGATCCTTGCGGCGTACGAGTCCTCGAAGACACGACGCACCATCGATTTCCCGCTACCCGCCTGACCTCCAAACCACTGGCCGGGCCTCCCTAAGACTGGAAGCCCGACCAACGAATGACGCCGGCCCGGTCCTGATCAGCACGCTCCCCCGCGTGATGGATCACGGACGATGGGCGGCGTTTTCGCATGACCGGAACCCAGCAAGGCCGGGATTTTCGCCACGTTTGGCTATCATCAAGAGAGAAAGATCGCAAAACATCAGCGATCCGGATCACGAAGGATTGGTCATGAGTCTGTCAATCATCCCTGATACCCTGTCCCGCCTGCGGTCGCGCCGTGCGATCGTGGCCGGGCTTGGCACCGTTCTTGGCGGAGCCGCCCTCGCGGCATGTGGTGGCGAAGCCGCTCCGGCCGCTGCCCCCACCAAGGCAGCCGCGGCTGCACCGACCACCGCGGCAGCCGCCGCGACCAAGGCACCGGAAGCCACGAAGGCACCCGAGCCAACCAAGGCACCAGCAGCTGCACCGGCTACCGCTCCCGCCGCGGGAGCAGCCACATCGACTGCCGGCCCGGCCCCGGTCCGCACCGCCCAGGGCGGCCTGCGCAAGAGCGCCAGCGGCTACAAGGGCACCCTCAACCTCTGGGTGCTTGGCTACACTGCCGGCAACGCCTTCGCCAATCCCTTCGACAACGCCATCGTGCAGTTCCAGGCGGACAATCCGGACATCAAGGTCGAGATCATCGGCTACCCGCCGACTGACGAGGGGTTCACCAAGCTCACGACCGCGCTGCAGTCCGGCCAGGGCGTTGACCTTCTCCGCCTGCCATCAGACCGCCTTCCCGGCTACGTGAAGGACGATCTCGTCGAGGCGATCGACACCTACCTCACCGACGCCGACAAGGCTGACATCCTGCCGAACGTCCTGGATGTGACGCGCATCAAGGACAAGAAGGCGTCGGCGTGGCCGCTATGGGTCGTGCCGATGGGCATCTACGTCAACAAGACCGTCTTCGCCGAGGCCAAGGTGGAGTTGCCTCCGAAGAACTGGACGTGGGACCAGTTCGTCGACGCCGCCAAGAAGACGACCTTCAAGAATGCCAAGGGCGAGCAGGTCTACGGGTGGAGTGGCTTCGTCGATGCCGGCGTCGTCAACACCTGGGCACTGTGGATGAACGAGGACCCGTCAGTCCGGCCACTCACGGCGGATGGCAAGTTCGGGTTTGACAACCCGAAGGCCGTCGCCGGTCTCGAGCGGTTCATTGGCCTCGCGCTGACCCACAAGGTCACACCGCCGGATTTCGGCAGCCAGAAGGACGCCGACATCAAGGGCGCATTCCAGAACGGCCAGCTGGCGATGACCGTCGATGCGACCGGCCCCGCCGCCCAGTTCAAGGGGGCCAAGGTCGATTTCGAGATTTATCCGCATCCAACCATGAATGGCAACAAGCTGACCGTCGGTGCGGTCGGCCTGATCGCGGTCGCCAAGACGAAGGATGAGACCAAGCGCAAGGCGGCGATGGACCTCGGGCGGTACCTCACCAGCAGCGAAGTGCAGGACGACGTCCCGGCGGGATCCAATGTGCCGACGGGCTTCTACCTCGCCCCGGGTGCGCGCAAGTCAGTCAAGATCAACGACCCGCTTGACAAGTTCCTCTCCGTCCTGCCGGACATGTGGTCGACCCCACTCGTTGCCGACTGGGCAAAGTTCACCCGCCTGTTCCATGTGGAGTACCAAGGCATCATCTCCGGCAAGGTCAAGGCCGAGGAGGCGATGAAGCGCATCTCCGCCGAGGCGACGGCACTCCTCAAGAGCTGACCGCGGGCGCCGTGCGCCATCCTGGTCGCACGGATGGGCCCAACGGGCGGCGGGAACGCCGTCCGAACCAGGGCGATGGGGTGGCCGAGGGAAGCGTGTTGCAATCAGGAGCGATGGGGGGTGGCGCGGATCAACGGATCATCCCCGCCAATCCCGCATCATCGCCCTGAACCGGCCCGCTACGGAGACGCCAACGAATGCAACCGGTCCCGGCGTCAGAACATCCCGGTAATGCGGGGGCCACGAGGCTGGGACACTCGCATGGCTAACGCGCGACGCTTCCTGCGCGAACACGGCTGGTCGTACGCATTCATCGCGCCGAGCATCATCACGTTCGCCTGCTTCACATTCGCGCCGGTGGTGTGGTCCGCAGTCATCTCGGTGCAGAAGTACAACCTCCGGACCGGCGGGACCTTCGTCGATCCCATCTGGATGAACTACCAGAAGGCGTTCACCGGCCTCGGCGGGATCTTCGTGACCTCGATTGGCAACACCCTGACGTACACGGTGTTCACCGTGACCACGAACATCGTGGTCGGCCTCGCACTGGCAAGCCTGATCCAACCCCTGCACCGGCACGTGCGGACCTTCTTCCGGGCCGCGTTCTACCTGCCGGCCGTCACCAGTTCGCTGATCGTGGGCATGACGTGGGCGTACATTTACAACGCCCAGTGGGGATTTGCCAACTACCTGCTGCGTCTCATCGGCGTCGAACCGGTGCGATGGCTGTCGAACCCGGACATCGTCCTGGGCAGCATCACGGCATCGGCAATGCTGACGATCCCGGCCACGGCGGTGGTGCTGTTCAGCGCCGCGATGGGTGGCATCCCGACGGAGTTCTACGAGGCTGCCGACCTTGACGGCGCATCGCCGGTGCAGAAGTGGTGGTGGATCACCTTGCCACTGATCCGGCCAACAACCCTCTACCTGACCGTGATCTACACCATCGCGAGCTTTGAGGTCTTCGAGCGCATCTACGTGATGGTCCCCAGCGGGGTGGGTCGGTCGACCCAGACAATTGTCACGCAGATCTACTATTCGGGGTTCAAGGACTTCGATCTCGGGGTCTCGGCGGCACAGGCGATGATGCTGTTCGTGATGATCGGTGCGGTCGCCTTGGTGCAGTTCCGCGTGCTGCGAAGCAATGTCGAGTACTAGGCGATGACGACGACAGCGGGGGCGAGGCCTCGCACGGGACCGATCGGGATGACGGTGACCCGAAGCGTGGTGACGTGGTCGGTCCTCATGGTGACAACCGTGATTGCCCTCTTCCCGATGTACTGGCTCTTTGCGAACGCCCTGACCCCGATCACCGCGACCCCGCCACTGACGCCCATTTTGGTTCCCGCGTGGGAACTGGACAACGTGATCCGGTTGCTGACGACCTCCAAGCATTACACGCGATGGGTGGTGAACAGCCTGACGGTCTCCCTTGCTGCGACCCTGTGGCACGTGGTGTTCGACACCCTGGCAGGCTACGCCTTCGCCAAGCGACGCTTCCCCTTGCGGAACGTCCTGTTCGTCGCGCTTGTCAGCACGCTGATGGTGCCGATCCACGTGACCTTCATCCCGCTCTACCTGATCAGCCTCAGTCTGGGGATCATCGACTCGATCTGGGCGATCCTGCTTCCCGCGTCTTCGCAGGTGTTCGGCATCTTCCTGATGCGCCAGTTCATCCAGACCCTGCCGGGCGAACTCGAGGACGCAGCCCGCATTGACGGATGTTCGGAGATTGGGGTGGTGCGCCACGTGATCGTACCGTTGTCGATGCCGGCAATTGCCTCACTGGCGATCTTCACTTTCGTGAGGAACTGGAACGACTTCCTATGGCCGCTGATCGCGGTGAATCGCCCTCAGGAGTTCACCCTGACGGTCGGCGTGGCGAGTCTGCAGGGCGAGTTCATGACCGACTGGGGGATCATCTTCGCCGGCGGTGCCGTGGCGTCAATCCCGATCATCATCTTCTTCCTGCTATTCCAGAGGTACTTCCTGGACGGATTGCGCCTCGGGGCCTTGAAGTAGGCGGGCCGTCCCTACCCCTCCCCATTGCCCCTGATCTTCACCCCAACCCACCCCGCGTGATTTATGTACGCTTCGCTCGGCCCTGCGCATCGTTCCTGATTGAAATACACACCGCCCCTCTCCACGCGACTGCGGGAAAGAGGCGGTGGCGTGCGTTGCGGGCCGGTACTTAGCCTCGCCCGGCGAGGACTGCTTCCACGGCGTCAAGTGTGGCGAGCATGTAGCCAGTGGCGTGGGCGCGTCCGCGGTGACCCCACTCGGAGTCGTCGATCATGTGCGGGACGTGATCGTCGATGAGGAAGCCGGTGAAGCCGTGCTTCTTGAAGGCCATGAAGATCTCGAAGAGGCGCATCTGCCCCTCGCCGAGGAAGCATTCGGCGAAGCGGTCGGCGGGACCGACGACATCGCGGCAGTGGCAGTAGAGGATCTTCCCGCGTGGCACGAAATGCTCGATGCCCCGCATGACCGTCTCGTGCCCGCCCATCTCGGACCAGCACCCCATGCAGAAGTCCATGCCCCAGGCATCACTTTCGATGACCTCGGAACCGCGCTTGAACCCCTCGAAACTCGAGAAGATGCGCGCGACACCACCGAGCATCGGCACCGGCGGATCGTCGGGATGCAAGGCCAACTTGATGCCGGCCTCCTCGGCAACGGGGATGACCGCCTTGATGAAGTACTCGTAGTTCGCCCACATCTCGTCGGCGCCGTAGACCCGGCCATGGGTGTTCGGCGAATCGGCATGAAGCGCCATGTCAAATGCGGTGACCCGCGCCCCGCCGCGTCCGATCTGGAGGGGAGTCCCCTGCGACCGCCACACGCTGCTTGGCATCCAGTGGTAGCCGAGGATCGGGATGCCGGCCCGCCCGACATTCCGGATGGTGGCCTGGTAATGCTCGATCTGCCGGTCGCGCTCGGATGTACCGAGCATCGCACCTTCATAGAAGTGCTTGGGGGTGTTCTCCAGTGCCTCGAGGCGCAGGCCGTAACTCTCGACGTACTCGCGCAAGCGCACGAGGTCTTCGTACTCCCACCGGTGTTCGCCCGGCAGGCGAGGCGTGTTCAGGAGAACCCCGGCACACCCGAGTTGCTTGGCGAACACCATCTTCTCGTGGGTCGCCTCGTTGAACTGCCCGATCGAGATCCGCATGTGGTCACCACCAGGAACGCCTGACACGCCCCCTGGCCGACCACCCATCACGACTGCCATGAACTGCTCTCCCTTCGCGCCCTCGCGCCACACAGGCATGGCGCCCGCGCGACGCCATGGTACTCGCGATTGGTTGGAGGCGTGGAGCCAGTCCCGCGACCATCAAACAGCCGTGTCGACCCCATGCAGGGCAGCATTCGGAGCGCCGCGCGGGGGGCGGCTCCCGGACGCATCACGCTCACAGTTCCCGGGCCAACGCTGTCTCCCCTATGGGAGGAGGCGAATGACAACGCTTCCCGCAGGAGGGAACACACGATGCCCGACCTCTCTTTCGACAGCCGGCACCTGGATGAAGATGGATGCACGGACCAGTACCGATGGCACATGGTGGATACGAACCTGCTCGAAAGCGATATCGACGAGGCGCTCGGCCGGGGATGCCACCTCGACCGCCGGATCGCCCGGAAAGTCCCGGTAACCCGTCGGCGAATCGTGCGCAGGCCACATACAACCCAGGCATCGGCGACGTCCAGTTGCCCATCAACCGCGCGGGGAGGGGTGGGGCAG
>CAMDTO010000087.1 GCA_945907765.1 Thermoflexus hugenholtzii JAD2
GCCATGCCCCTTTCCGGTCTGGTGCTGACAAAGCTCGACGAGACGACAGTATTCGGGCCGGTGATGAGTTTGGTGGTGCGGAGTGCGACGAAGGCAATGCCGGTCTATTACGTGACATCTGGCCAGAATGTGCCGAACGACTTGGAAGAGGCGACGCTCGATCGGCTCTCGGACCTGTTGACTGGTCAGATGATTGTCCAGGCGCTTGAGCCGCCGGCTGGTCGTCGATCAGCAGCGCCCGAAGCAGGGCGCGAATTGGTCGGCATCGGAGACGGACGATGACGGGTGCTCGGGTACCGGTGATGCCGGACAGTCGCGGGAGTGCACGCATACTTCCCGGCGAAGCAAACCGGGCTTCGTCGGCAAGCCAGGACCAGGCGCAGGCGCTCCGGGTGATGGCCGCACGCCGTCGGAGTGGCGATACAACCAAGCGGCTCGGGATGGCGACCCGGGTCCTCGCGATCGCGAGTGGCAAGGGTGGCGTCGGCAAGACGAACGTCGCGGTGAATCTTGCAGTTTCGATTTCCCAGCTGGGCTACAAAGTGTGCGTGCTGGATTGCGACCTTGGTCTTGCGAACGTGGATGCACTTCTGGGCCTACATCCGAAGTACACCCTCCAGCACGTCCTGGCGCGTCAGAGGCGTCTTGACGAAGTCCTGATTGACGGGCCTGCCGGGATCAAGATCATCCCAGGTGCGTCAGGACTGACGGAGCTTGCGGACCTGAACGACGCGCAGCGCGATGACCTTCTTGGTCGCTTGGGTGGCATTGACGGCATTGCGGATTTCGTGATCCTCGATACGGGCGCAGGAATCTCAGCGAATGTCCTTCAGTTCATCGTTGCGGCGGGTGACGTCCTTGTTGTGACGACCCCGGAACCGCCGGCGATCACCGATGCCTACGCACTCATCAAAGTTGTTGCGAACCGGTATTCGGGTGGCGCGAATGGCGTCCCGGTCCGTATCCGGTTGGTCGTGAACCAGGCGACAAATGACTCAGAGGCACGTGAGACCTCAACGAACATCGTGACCGTCGCGAGGAAATTCCTGAACGTGACTGTTGAGCCTGTCGGGGGCATTCCGTCTGACCCGGCTGTACTCAGGGCAGTGCGCACGCAAGGACCGTTCACGCTGTTGACACCCCGCTCACCGGCGTCCCAAGCGATCGAACGCCTTGCCTTGCGCATCCTCAACGATGTCGATCCCAATGAACTGGCCACTGCAGCGGTGGCGACTGACGATCGTGGGCGTCAAGCGACCGGCACTGGTGCTGCCGGGGGACGCCTTCCCACTGAACGTGGTGCCAATCAGGCAGAGCGCTCCGCGGTGACGGCGCGGAGTGTGCCGACCGAAGACGAACTCCGGGCCATCGCCACGAACAGTGCAGGACGTTCAACATCCCCGCCCGGACCTGCACGTGGCGGAGTTGGCGGGTTCGTACAGCGCTTATTCGGATTTGGACGAGGCAGGGAGTAATAAATGGCCAAGTTGCCGCAGAATGTTCGCCCGGGCGGTATCGCGACATTGTCGACACGTCGTGGATCAAACAGCGCAACCTTTCGGGTGCGGATCGAGGACATCACTGTCGACGAGGTGATCTCGGTCGGGCAGCCGACGCAGGGTGGGAAGCCAGTGGTCTTCACACGGTCTGAACCGGTAGTGATGATCGTGCAGACGGAAGGTGTCAAGGTCACCATCCAGGGTGAATTCGTCAAGACCGAAACCGAAGACGATCTGGTCATGGTCCTGATCAAGGTTCTTGGGGTCGAGACCGAACAGCGACGTGCGTTCCATCGGTTGCCAATCCGCATTGATGTGACAAGCGCCTGGTATTGGAAGGGGACTGGCAATCCAGTTGCGGCTGGGATCCTGGTTGGCTCTCTGCCAACCGCGAACGCTCATGAAGTCGATTTTGATGAGTCGGATCCCGATGACGGTCAGGACAAGCGCGCACACACGTCGGCTCACGTGGCGACGCCGGCCCCGGCCCCAAGCACCACGGCTTCGTCGTTCCTGACACTTGGTCCTCGCCTTCCGGCTCCAGTTGCGGGCGCGACCCCTCCCCCTGCAGCCAAGCCTCAGCCAGTGGTTGAAGTCAAGGAACCGGAAAAGCCAAAGATTGATGAGAACGCAGTCGAAGGCGTCTGGGTCCGGCTTGACGAAGTTGAAGTGTGTGACTACAGCGGTGGGGGGATTGCATTTGTTACCCACCGGCCCCTGCCTCTGTCGACATGGGTGTCTGCAACGTATCCCCTGCCAGTAGACATGGGTCCGATCACCGTGACCGGGCAGGTGCGTTCAACGCGTCGACGATCTGTGGAGGGCAGGAACCGCACATACATTGCTGGGATCCAATACACGAAGCTTGAGCGCACTGACCAGGACCGGGTAGTGCGTTCGATCTTCAAGTACGAACTCGAGAAGGCGCGGAAGGCAAGTGGACTATGATCGCTGAAGAAGCTGTAAAGGCAAAGCCTGCCAAGGCAGTAAAGGCCGGAAAGCCGACGGCACCCAAAACGACACGCATGCGTGTCTACAGTGGGGGCATGTCCTTGGCGTTTGGTGCGTCCTTTCTGGCATTCGGCTACCAGTTGCTAAATGGTGTGGACGCATTTACGGCGGCAGTCTGGGCGTTTTTCACGTTTTTTGCGATCGGTGTGGTTTCGTGGTTCTTTGCCCTCACCTTGGGTCCTGCCCTAGACGACGCGGCCAAGCACCGGACTGTCCAGTATGTGTCGTCTGTCAGTGCATTCCCCACGCAGGGTGCAATCCCTTCTTCCCGCGGGCTCATGGGTGGGGTTGACCCATCGATGCTGTCACCAAACGGTGCCGGCCGAAGTGGTCGTGCGGCCGGCGGAACGGGTGGTGATGGTGACTTTCAGGATCTGGCCTCGCTGCTTCGCGAAGGGTCTGATTCCGGCACGCGAGGCGGGCGATAGGGTTCGGATTGCAGGTGTCTGGCGCGTGTGACGGGGTGGACGGCGAAAAATGACGACTGGGACGCTCAAGTCGGCGGAGGCGGTGGCGGATCGCTGGGTGCGGTTCACCGCGGAGCGCGAGCCCGCGATCCGCGAACAACTGGTCCTGCAGTATGCGCCGCTCGTCAAGTACGTCGCAGGGCGTCTGGCCATCATGCTGCCGCGCGTCATGGACTCCGATGATGTCCTTTCCTCGGGAGTCCTCGGACTCATCGAAGCGATTGATCGGTTTGATCCAACGACAGGCGTGAAGTTCGAGACCTACGCCATTTCCCGGATCCGAGGGGCAATCCTTGACGAGTTGCGGTCACTGGATTGGATCCCGCGGTCAGCGCGTCAGCGAAGCCAGGAGATTGCAAAGGCATTCACGCGGCTCGAGGCTGAGTACGGACGCCCGCCTACGGATGAGGAGGTCGCACGCACCCTTGGTCTCGACATGCACCAGTACCATCAGGCAAGCATCAGTGCGTCGGCTATTGTCGTTTCGCTCGAGACGCCGATGTCGTCAGGCGATGGTGAGGGCGAAGGGTCAGCACTTGTCGACACGATTGAATCTTCGAATGCTCGTGACCCGCTTCAACACACCGAGGAGGGTGAGTTGCTTGAGGCGTTGGCAGGGGCGATCCGTTCACTGACCGAGCGCGAGCGGATCCTCCTTTCGTTGTACTACGAACAGGAACTGACCATGAAGGAAATCAGTCTGGTCCTGGACGTGTCCGAGTCGAGGGTCTGCCAGTTGCACGGTCGTGCAGTTCACCGGCTACGCTCGCAATTGTCGTCATTGATGGGGGCTGAATGATGGCAGCACGGATTGACGCGTTGGCGATGTCGCTTTCCCGGGCGGTATTGGACGTCCAGGAGACGCAGGCAGCGGTCATGCGGGCCGGGCAGTTGGTTGACCTGCAGGCTCGAGAGACGGTGCGCATTGTGGCGGAACGTCGTCTCGAGCAGACGCGTGCAATGGACAACGGTGCGGGCGCCCGGAGAATAGGTGGGGGCGTGGCGGTGAACCCGGTCGATGGCGAGAGTGGGCCCCAGGATCAGCCCGGGCGCCGTCGTGGACGCCGCCCGGCCGATGGTGCCTCGGTTGCAGAGGCGATGCCCGTCGCGCGTACCGTGGTGGATGATGGCGCAAGCGGGCGTCGGGTGGATATCCGGTTGTGACGCAAGACATCATCGTTGGGCTTCTGGTGCTCGCTCTCGGCCTGACGTGGGTTGTCGGGTGGAGGGGTCATCGCCGCCTATCGACCGAGATTGACGAACTTGCGCGAGACCGTGTTGAGCACACGGAATTGCAGGGGAGTGTCGGCAGGACGTTGGGACAGTTGCAGATGGCCGCCGATGAGCTGGCCGAGGCACTTGCCACCCGGACTGGTCGCCTGCACGAGTTGCTGTCCCAGGCCGATACGCAGGCGTCCACGTTGGGCGAGGCGATTTCGGTTGCGCAGTCAATGGCACAGCGGGTTGCGAGTGATGTTGCTGCACTTCGCGCTCAAGTAGGCAGCGTGCAGGGTTTGATTGACTCGTCCCCGTCGCCATTGGTTGTCGGGAACGGTCACAAGAATGGTTCTGGCAACGGTGCATCCCATGGTCGACGCGCTTACTGGACGACCGTGGCGCCTCGGCAGGACGCGGCGTATCCAGTGGCAGTCGCCGATGAGCACGCCTACGATGCTGGTGCCATCGACCTACCGGCCCAGCCTACGGAATTGGTCAGTGAGCCAGAGGGAGCACCCGCAAGTCCGGCTGTGGTGAAGCGGCTTGCGCGCGAGGGTTTGGATCTTGCCACGATCGCCCGGCGGACGAACCGCGGGCGTGAAGAAGTCCGGCTCTTGCTCCAGTTTGGGGCAGGGGGCCGTGCGGGTCGCAGGTAGTTCAGGGACAGCACAGTTTTGCACCGATTGATCGACGTGCCATCAGGCGCAGAAGGACTGGATTGACATGATCAAGGGAATGTACGCGGCGACGGCAGGGATGGTCACCATGCTGACCCGTGCGCAACAGATCAGCAATAACATCGCGAATGTCAATACGGTCGGCTACCGCGAGGACACCGTTCGGGTCACCTCCTTCCCGCAGCAATTGATGAACCGGGTCTTTGGTGGCTCGTCGTCGCCGAACATCGGGTCGCTGGTCAACGGGACGGTCACGGAAAGCACCTGGATCCGGTACGCGCAGGCGCCATTGCGTTCGACGGACAACCCGTTGGACATGGCAATCCAGGGATCCGGCATGTTTGCGGTCCAGACGCCACAGGGAGTTCGGTACACGCGTGACGGCGGGTTCCGGCGTGATGGATTGAACCAGTTGGTCACGACCCGTGGCGATCTGGTGCTGGATGCAAATCTGCAACCGATCACGCTGCCAGCCGGTGGAACGACCATGCGTGCGAACGGCGAGATCCTCGTCAATGACCAGGTGGTCGGGCAGGTTGGATTGTTCGACTTCGTTGAACCCCAGCAGCTGGTGAAGGTCGGGAACACTCAGTTCGAGGACGCACGAGGGTTGGCACAGCCGCTTGCCTCGGTTGGCACGACTGTCCGTCAGGGCTACCTCGAACAGTCGAACGTCGATCCGGCGAGGGCGATGACGGACCTTATGGTTGCGCAGCGGACGTACGAAGCGGCGGCGCGCATGGTGCAATTGCAGGATGAGATGACCCAGCGCGCGGCGAATGATCTCGGTCGGATCTAGCCGACCCTACCAATCTTGACGAATGCCGCTGGCTGACCCCGGCGGATCATCGCACCAATCGGTGCAGCAGAGGACGCGAACGATGCCAATCTCGAACATTGTCCGGTCGGCAGTCGCAGGTATGCTGTCGCACAAGCTGAATCTCGACACGATCGCGAACAACCTCGCAAACGTCAACACCACCGGGTTCAAGGCAGGTCGCGTCCATTTCCAGGATGTGCTGTACGAGAACTACACCTATGCCACGAATGCCGAGGAGGTCCGCGTAGGGGCCGGGGTGCGTCCTTCGGCCATTTCCCCGACCTATACCCAAGGTGCACTCGAACAGACGGATATTCCAACGGATGTTGCGATCTATGGGGAAGGATTTTTCCAGGTTCGCCAGAACGACGGAACGTTCGCGTACACCCGAAACGGTAACTTTCGCCTCGACATCGTTGATGGCCAGAGGGTGCTGGTGAATACCGATGGGCTGCCCGTGATGGGGCCGGCAGGTGGACCGGTTGTAATTGGTCCCGAGGCGTCCGCGCAGTCACTCACGATCAGTTCAACCGGTGAGGTCCTCTTTTCGCGGTTTGACGAGCTTGTCGGTCATGATGTCATCAACTCGGTCGGTCAGGTTGCGTTGGCGAAGTTCGTCAATCCCGAGGGGTTGGAACAGATTGGCCAGACCCTTGTGCGGGAATCTGCGACCTCCGGCGCTGTCGAACTTGGCACGCCTGGGGCGACAGCGGGATTTGGGCAACTGGTTGGCGGCGCTCTCGAAGGATCGAATGTCAACACGGCCGACGAAATGACAAACATGGTGACGGCGCAGCGTGCGTATAGCCTGTCGGTTCAGGCGTTGCGGACGCTCGACGAAATGATCGGACTTGCGAACAACATCCGCAGCCGGTAACTCGGATGATTGATTGAGGTCCGCGCCACGAGTTTCTTGATGTAACTCAAGAACGGGGACCATTCTGCCGATACTCCCAGTGCAGGTTATGTGCTGAACGCGGAATAGCCGCGAGAGCCGGGCCTGCTGGGGGTCGCGGGCAGCGGCACCGAACGGGTAACACTCGTAAAAGGCTCCAGGTGATACGGTCATGAAGATCAGCGACTTCCGTACCGCACAAATTGCTCAGGGGTACGGCGTACAGAAGACGGGTGCAAGCCCGGATGCAAAGCCCAAGAAGATTGGCGCCCGCGATGCCGATGCGACGACCCTGTCGTCCGCAGCGCAGGCCTTGATCAAGGGGCGTCATGCAGCAAGTGAGGCACCGGAGGTGCGCACCGGATTGGTTGCCGAACTGAAGAAGGCAATCAAGGATGGTTCGTACGTTGTGGATGAGTACGCGCTTGCCGGCAAGATGATTGCCCAGGGAAATCTGTCCGACTGATTACTTAGCAGTCGCCCGTAGTGCTTGACGGTGTCCCTTACCCGTGGGATTAGACCATGGTTGCGCTGGCAGGGGCTCCCAGCCGGCGGTGCTCTTCACTGCGAGGCTCCCGACACCGGAACGCCCGCAGCCGGCATGTTGAAAGAATGACATCCCTGAATCCGATACCAGCCCCCCTTCCGATAACCGGGGAAGACGTGATACAGGACCTCATTTCGGTCTTGCACGCACAGTGTGACACGTACACGCAGATGTACGACGTTGTGAGATCCCGGTTCATGGCCCTTGCGGCCGTCGATTTCGACACCCTGACAGAGTTGGTTGGGCGTGAACAGCCGATGATTGCGCATCTTCGTCGCCTAGAGTCGGCGCGCACGATGCTGCTGCGACCATTGGCGGCTCGGCTCGGACTGGTTGCGGAACGGCTTACTGTGACGGAAGTGTGCAAGCACGTTTCTCCGGAGGAGTCGAAAGCACTTGCAGGAGCTCGTGACCGATTGGTTGCGGTTGCTGACCGTGTTCAGCAGGCGAATGAGCAAAATCGGATTCTTCTCGAAGGCTGTCTGGATTCGGTCAATGATCTCGCCCAGAGCCTCCTCCAGGCCATTGAGATGAACCCGCAGTACGGAGCGCTTGGAGGCGCAGCGAATCAGGCGGGTGCTGGCGACCCACCCCGGCTCGCTGACCTGCGCGCCTGACGTCCCCTCACGAACCAAGCCCAGCAGTCCCTTCGTCCGGTTACTGCACCAGAAGAAAAGGAAGCCACCGATGCGGTCGTCATTCATGGGTCTTACCACCTTGCTGCGGGCATTGCAGGCGCAGCAGACGGCCTTGGACGTCACCAACCAGAACATCGCCAACGCGAATACCGATGGGTACACGCGTCAGGAAGCGAAACTGGTGCAGACGGCGCCATTTGCGGGCACCGGCAACAACCGGCCATCCGGCGGCGGGCTCATGTTGGGCACCGGCGTCATGGTTCAGGAAATTACTCGTCAGAGAGACGCGTACGTGGACCAGCAACTTCGGACCCAGATTGCCTCGCAGCAGAAGGCCCAGATCTTGACTGATGGTGTGCAGCAGGTTGAGGTCATCTTCAACGAGCCCTCAAACTATGGTTTGAGCTCGCAAATGGCGCGGTTCTTCAACGCGTGGAGCGAACTCAGCAACAATCCGGGAAGCGCAACCGCGCGCACGCAGTTGCAGGCCCAAGGGCAAGCCCTTGCCTCTGGGTTCCGGGACGTTTCTCAGCAGTTGGATCAGTACCGGTCCGATCAGGACTCGCAGATCATGTCAGTGGTTGCGGAAGTCAACGACGTCGCGACGCGGATTGCAGACCTGAACCTTCAGATCCGGAAATCGGTAGGCAATGGTGACAAGCCAAATGACCTGATGGACGCCAGGGACCGTCTTGTCGATCAGATCACCAAACTCACAGGCGCAACGACCCGTGAGGATACAGATGGGTCGACGACGGTAAGCCTCGGTGGACGGATCCTGGTAAACGGTGCACGGGCCAATTCGATCACGGCGGAACTTACACCTCTCGCAAGCGGGAAGACCTCGCATACGCTGACCTGGTGGCCGGGTTCGGGGAATGTTGATGGAAGTGGCGGGACCCTAGGCGGTCTCCTCCAGATGCGCGACACGATCATTCCGGAGAAGTTGACGAAGATCAACCTGCTTGCGTCGACAATCGTCACGCAGGTGAATGCGCAACACGCAAGGGGCATGGGCCTTGGGGTCTATGCCGCGATGACGACGGGTACGGACTTCTTTGAGACCCAACGTTCGATCACCACCTTGCAGGCCACCGGTCTGGGTGATGTGCTCACCGCGGGTTCAATTACCATCGGATCGGCTCAGATCAACATCAGCCCATCAACGAAATCGCTGAATGACGTCCTGACCGAGATTGCAACGGCCCTTGGTACTGGCTCCACGGCATCGATTGATGACGCGACGGGACGAATCGTCCTGACGTATGCGTCAGCTGGTTCGCCGACAATCGGCACTAACGGTGACAGCAGCAACTTCCTGCAGATTGTTGGCTTGCGCGGCGGTTCCACGACTGGCACCG
Source organism: Thermoflexus hugenholtzii JAD2 (assembly GCA_945907765.1). GTDB lineage: Bacteria > Chloroflexota > UBA11872 > UBA12225 > UBA12225 > UBA12225. The sequence goes on from CAMDTO010000087.1 coordinate 9,134, forward strand.
GCACGCTGACCACGACGGGTGCAGTTGCAGTGCCCTTGGTCCGGGCTTCGTCGATGTCGCTCAGCCCGACCGTTGCGTCTGACACTCAGGCGATCCGCGCATCTGGGCGTACGCTTAGGGCGGGGGTTTATGTCTCCGCTGGTACGGGTGACAATTCGAATTCGTTGGCAATCAACGCGTTGTCGACAACCCAGATGGCGGCGCTTGGCTCTTCGACTTTTGACGACTATTACGCGTCGATGATTGGCGAACTTGGCGTGCAGTCGAGGCAGTCGCTTGACATGGCAACGACCCAGAAGGCGCTTGTCGATCACCTTACGACGCGTCGCGAGTCCAACTCGGGCGTGAACCTGGACGAGGAAGCAGCGCAGTTGATCCGGTTCCAGCGTGCGTACCAAGCCGCAGCACGTGGCATCACCGCGCTTGATGACCTCCTCATGACCGTCATCGACCGGATGGGTCGCGTCGGCCTGTAGTCGTCAATCAGTTAAGGCTTCAGGCGCTTCAGGGCTCTGTGCACCCTGGCCAGCCAGACACACCGGTCCCGTAGCTTCGGGATCGGTGTTTTGTTTTCACGGATTTCGTCTTTGCGGGTCGGCCGCGTCTGTGTGCGACGCAATCGGGGGAAGGCACGAACGGGTGCTCGGCGGATGTGGTTTCGCATTTCCGGGCAATCCGCGCCGCTCGCTCAAGATTCCGGCGGGTCTGCCGATACTGGGAACAGGACAGCGTAGGCTCGCACAACGCCAGCGGGCAGACGAGGACGAGGAACATGCGTGTAACCACCCGAATGCTGACCCAGCACACGGCAGCCAACATCATGGCGAATGCCGAGGCGATGCAGCAGACGCAGCGTCAGCTGACTACCGGAAAGCGCATTCTTCGGCCTGGTGACGATCCGGCGGGTGCGGCGCTTGGGGTGCGTTTGCGCTCCCAGAACCTCCGTGATGACCAGTATCTTCGCAATATCCAACTGGCCCGCACTTGGCTCGACACGACCGACAGTGTCCTCGGTGACATCGGTGATCTTTTGGGCCGGGCTCGTGAACTTTCCGTGCAGGCATCGACCGGAACCCTTGGTGCGGGCGACACCGCCCAGGTTGCCGAGGAAATCAACGCCATCCGGAACCAGATCATCAGTTCGCTGAACCGGTCGGTAGATGTAGATCAGCACACGTTTTCGGGTCAGATGACCGATACGGTCCCGATTTCTGTCGATGCCACGACGGGCATCGCAACGTTTGTCGGAGACACCGGGGTATCGCTCCCGAATCCGACAGACCTCATCTTAGATAACGGTATCGATCAAGTACTTGCGACGAGTCCGTTGACAGCCAAGGGCAGTTACAGCATCGTGGTTACGATCAGCGGCTTACAGGCGACCATCACTGCTACGCGCGCTGCGGATGGCAAGGCGGAGACCCAGACGGTTGCAATCCCCGGTGCCGCTCCGGTGCCAGTTGAGTTTGCGAACCTCGGCTTGAATTTGGTCGTGAATGAAAACCTCACGACCATCAATGCGAATAACACCTTTGAAGTTGATGGTGTGGGTCTGGCGCATGACATTGCGCCTGGTTCCACCCTTGACGTGAATGTCTCGGCTGGATCGCTGATGCCAATCCTTGCGCAGTTGAAGACGCTCCACACCGCCCTCGTGAACGGCGCCGGAGCGAACAGCGCCGCGAACACGGCGATTGGTGCAATCGATGTTGCGACCGACCGGGTTCTCTCACTGCGTGCGCAGGTGGGTGCAAAGACCAACCACATCGAATTCGCGCAGGCGCGTCGGGAGGCGATGCAGATTGAGGGTAACCGTCTCCTATCAGTGAACGAGGACATCGATCTCACTGAGGCGTTGACCAGGCTCACCGCGCAGCAGACCGTCTACAAGGCATCACTTGAGGTCGGATCACGGGTCATGCAGAACAGCCTGCTTGACTTTCTCCGGTGATCCGGATGGGTTCTGGGTTCCGCAACGCGCTCACTGGACTGGCAGCAAGTTCTGATACGCGTCCTGACCGACGCGCACACTACGGCAAGGGGTGGAACCGCTCATGGCAACGGCAGCAGTCGCGATGAAGGGTCGTTCAGAGGCGCGCGAGGCAACTGCGCGGGCAAGCCGGCACCTTCAGGTAGTGCGGTTCGGCCAGACCGAGGGTCTAGACGTCTCGAATTCGGATGTCGTGACCTTTGAGCAAGGTTTGGTCGGGATGGAGCATCTGCGCCAGTTCACGATCGTTGCCGATCAGCGCCTCGCACCGTGTGCCTGGTTGCAGTCGCTCGAGGATCCGTCGCTTGCATTCGTAGTGATCGCGCCGACGATGATCCAGCCGGATTACGCGGCCGAGATCGGTGGCGATGATGCGTACCAGCTTGAGCTCGAGGATCCGGATGATGCTGATATCTGGTCGATCGTGACCATCGTCGGTGATCCGCGCCTCTCCACGGTCAACTTGCTGGCTCCAGTGATCGTGAACCGCAAGCGTGGAGTTGGCAAGCAGGTCATCCTGAGCGATGCGCGCTACTCGCTGCGCCACCCATTGCTCAGCACCGGTTCCTGAACCGCCGTCCATCGGCCGCGAAAAACACGACCGTTTAGGAACGACGAATGCTCGTACTGAGCCGGAAAACTGAGCAGCGCATCCGGATCGGCGACGAGATCGAGATCATCGTTCTCGCGATCGAGGGTGACCACGTAAAGATTGGCATTCAGGCGCCACGGCACATCACCGTCCTGCGCTACGAACTGGTGCAGGACGTGACCGATGAGAACCGCCGTGCGGCGTCAGCTGCGTCGTCCGGTGGTGCAATCCCGGCATCAGCAATGGCAGGTCTCGGATCC